>NZ_CP014595.1:326000-652000 GCF_001687105.1 Salipiger sp. CCB-MM3 | reverse complement strand
GCGCAGAGACGAGCCGTGCCCCGGCCTCACCCGCGAGATAGGTGAGCCGTCCGCCGCTCACCGTCGCCTCTATGGCGCGGCTGCGGGCGTCCACCACGACAAAATCCGCCCGTTTGCCATGATCGAGCGTGCCGCGATCGGACAGCCCCATGATCTCGGCGGGCACGGTGGAGATCATCGCCCAAGCCTCGGGCAGGGTTTTGAGGCCCTTGTCCACCAGCGTCCATGCGGCCTCGGCGAGACAGGGGTAGTGGTAGTCCGACACCAGCGCGTCGCAGAGCCCCTCGGCGATCAGATGGCGGGCCGAGACGTTGCCCGACTGGCTGCCGCCGCGCACCACATTGGGCGCGCCCATGAGCACCGGATCATTGCAGGCGCGGGCCAGTTTGGCGGCGCTGACGGTGGTCGGGAACTCGGCGATACGCGCGCCGATCAGCCGGTAGTATTCGCGCGTCTCGCCGTCGGGGTCGTCATGGCTGCCGTAGCGAATGTCATGGGCATCAAAAAGTTCGGCCAGTGCGCAGAGATGGCGCGGCACCTCGCGCGAGGCGGCGCGGGCGGCGCGCAGCTTGGCGTGGAACTCCTCGGGGCTGCTTCCGGCGCGCGACGCCCAATGGGCCAGCTTCATCGGCTCGCGCTCGGCCACCTCCAGCGCCTCGGGCAGGTGATCGTTGAACACCACGTAATCCACACCATGGCGCAGCACGGCGGCGATCAGACGCGCGCGGGTGTCTGGCATATGCGTCTCGCAGCGGATCTGCAGGCGCAGGTCGGTGTGGGCGCGGGGGCGGTAGGCGGCGATGGCGGCCATCATCTCTTCGGCGAAGTCCGGCCCCCGCATGCCGCCTTCCCAGCTCCAGCATTGCGCCAACCACGCGGTGGTGATGCCATGGCTCGCCGCCTCGCGGTCGGTCGAGCGCAGCGCGGCGTCGATCGGAAAGGTGGCGCTGGGGCGCGGCGCGATATGGCGCTCGAACGTGTCGCCATGCAGGTCGATGATGCCGGGAAGGATGAGATATCCGCTCAGATCGACCTCTGGCAGCGGGCCCTTGGTGATCAGACCGTCCTCGACGACCAGAGATCGGCGCTGCATCCGGCCGTCTCGGAGAAGAGTTGCGCCGGTGAGGCGCAAGGGGGGAAGAAAGGTCGTCATGCAAATCACCCGCCGTGCCTGCTCTGGGGTTTTCGCAAGACCTACCTAATGTCTGTGTCACCGGCGTGACGTGGTGCCGCATCGCTGCTGTGTGGAGCGGCGGTTTCTTCGTGGCTGACGGTGAGGGCCACGCGATCGCCGGCGAACCACGTGTGCCCCTGTTCCACCGGCATCCCGTCCGGGCCGAGGTTCAGCGCCACCGAGCGCAGCAGCGGCTCGCCGTCGCGCAGGTTGAGATGGCGCGCCTGCGTGGCCGAAGCGGCCTCGGCGGTGAGGCGGGTGCTGGCGCGGGTGTAATCGGCGATGCCGTGGCGGCGCAGCGCCTCGGTGACCGAGCGTGTCTCGCGCAGCGTCGCATCGAGGCCGGGCAGGCGGGTGATCGGGAAATAAGAGATGAAATGCGCCACTGGCGCGCCGCCCGCCAGCGAGATGCCCTCATGCACCAGCACCGGCGCGCCGGCGGAAAGCTGCAGAGCCTCGGCCTCGGCGGCATCTGCGGGACGGATTTCCATGCGCAGCGTGCGGCGGTCGGGCAGGCGGCCCGAGGCGCGAACATTCTGACTGAACCGCGTATGGCCGCCGATTGGATAGTCGAGCGGGGCCGCCCGCACATAGACCCCGGCACCGCGCCGCGAATGGGTGAGCCCACGCTCGGCCAGCGCCGAAAGCGCATGGCGCACGGTGTGGCGGTTCACCGCAAAGCGGGTGGCAAGTTCCGCCTCGGTCGGCAGCTTGTCTCCGGCGCGGTAATGGCCGCGGGCGATCTCGTCTTCAAGCGTGGTGGCGATGGTTTGCCAGACGGGGGAGCGGGGCATGAACGGACCTCTGTCACCGAAACTTCACGGGATGGCCTCTTGCCCGACTCGGGGCGATGGGGCTATCACTTGTCTAGTTGTATAGTTATCTAGACAAATCGGAAAGATGTCCAGATGGAAACTCCCGAACAGGAAACCGAGGCGCGGCGGGGCTGGATGGGCCTGCTGGCGCGGGCCCCGGCGGAGCGGCTGGCGGCCCTGATGGACGGGGCGGCGCTGCCCCGCTTCGACTGGCTGCGCGTGCCCGAGACCGGCGGCGTGATGGTGCGGGGCCGCATGGGCGGCACCGGCGCACCGTTCAACATGGGCGAGATGACGGTGACGCGCTGCGCGCTGCGGCTGGGCAGCGGCGAGGTGGGCCATGCGCATGTGCAGGGCCGTGACCGGAGCCATGCCGAGCGCGCCGCGCTGGTGGATGCGCTGATGCAGGGGCCGCGCGCAGACGAAATGCAGGCGCAGGTCCTGACGCCGCTGGCGACCGAGGAAGCGGCGCGGCGGGACGCGCGCGCGGCAAAGGCCGCGGCAACGAAGGTGGATTTCTTTACCATGGTGCGGGGCGAATGATGCAGGCTGATGTTCTGACAGGCGGATTTGCCGATGCCCCGGTCGAGGCGGCGCGCGCTTTCCGCGCGGCGCTTGATGCCATGGCGCGGCCGGGGCGGATCACGCAGGTGTCGGGCGCCGAGGCGCCGGGCCTCTCCACTGCCGCGGCGGTGCTGCTGCTGACCCTCTGCGACCGCGAAACGCCGCTCTATCTTGCGCCGGGCTGCGACAGCGAGGCGCTGAAGGGCTGGATCGCCTTCCACACCGGCGCGCCGCTGGTGCCCGCCGAAGAGGCGATGGTCGCGCTCGGGGCATGGGACGCGCTGCAGCCGCTCGGCCGCTACCGGATCGGCAGCGCCGAATACCCCGACCGCTCGGTCACTCTGATCGTCGAATGCGCGGATCTGCGCGCCGACGGCATGCGGCTGACCGGGCCGGGCATCGAGACATCGGCAAGGGTTTCGCTGCCGGAAGTGGCGGCGTTTGAGCGGAATAACCTCCTTTTCCCATTGGGTTGGGATTGCTTCTTCACCTCGTCTGACAAGCTGGCGGCGCTGCCGCGGACCACCAAAGTGGAGGCGCTCTGATGTATGTTGCTGTGAAAGGCGGCGAGCGCGCGATCGACGCCGCGCATGAGTGGCTGGCCGAAGAACGGCGCGGCGATGTGGCGGTGCCCGAACTGAGCATCCCGCAGATCCGCGAGCAGATGGCTCTGGCGGTGAACCGCGTGATGGCCGAAGGCTCGCTCTACGACCCCGACCTTGCGGCACTGGCGATCAAACAGGCGCGGGGCGATCTGATCGAGGCGATCTTTCTTGTCCGCGCCTACCGCACCACGCTGCCGCGGCTCGGACATTCCGCACCGGTGAACACCACCGAGATGCGCTGCGACCGCCGCATCAGCGCGACCTTCAAGGACGTGCCGGGCGGACAGGTGCTGGGGCCGACCTTCGACTACACCCACCGTCTGCTCGATTTCGCGCTGGAGGCCGAGGGCGAACCGCCGCGGGCCCGCGTGGCGGAACCGCGCCGCGAGGTGACGCCGCGCGTGACGGAATTTCTGAACAAAGACGGTCTGATACAGGACGAGCTTCGCTCAGAAGATACGCCCTCCGATATGACCCGCGCGCCGATGGAATACCCGGCGGACCGGCCGCTGCGCCTGCAGGCGCTGACCCGCGGCGACGAAGGCTTCGTGCTCGGCATGGCCTATTCCACCCAGCGCGGCTATGGCCGCAACCACCCCTTCGTCGGCGAGCTGCGCATCGGCGCGGTGGAGGTCGAGATGGAGGTGCCCGAGCTTGGCTTTTCGGTCTGCATCGGCGAGCTGACCCTCACCGAATGCGAGACGGTCAACCAGTTCGCCGGATCGAAGACCGAGCCGGCGCAATTTACCCGCGGCTATGGGCTGGTCTTCGGCCAGACCGAGCGCAAGGCGATCTCGATGGCGCTGGTCGACCGGGCGCTGCGCTGGGAAGAACTGGGCGAGGAGAACCTCGGCGCTCCGGCGCAGGACGAGGAGTTTGTTCTGGCCCATTCCGACAATATTCAGGCGACAGGCTTTCTCGAACATATCAAGCTGCCGCACTACGTCGACTTCCAGTCCGAGCTGGAACTGGTGCGCAAGATGCGCGCCGAGGCGATGGGCGCTGCAACGGTCAAGGAGGCTGCGGAATGAGCAAGGGTTATCACGGGGCGAAACTGCCCGTACTGCCGAAGGGGCAGGAATGGTACTGCGCGCTGGTCGAGGTGATCCGCATGCCCGACAGCGTCTCTCCCTTCTTCGAGGACGGCGATGACGAAAGCTCGCTGGCGGTGCTGTTCATCTGCCTCTCGGCGGGGTCTCCGGCCGAGGTCGAGGTGCAGATCGCCGAACATATCGCCGAATGCGGCGGCGTGGCGGGGGTGATCGAGGACGTAAAGCTGATCTCCGGCCCGCTCGATCTGCCGCTCGACGAGGATGGCGCGCCCGACGCGGCGCTGCTGGAAGCGTTCACCGATCCCGAACTGGGCGACGAGATCGTCTGGGGCGAGGTCTATCTCTTTGGCGAGGAAGAAGAGGCATGACCGATCAGGCCTATAATTTTGCCTATCTCGACGAGCAGACCAAGCGGATGATCCGCCGCGCGCTGCTGAAAGCACTGGCGGTGCCGGGCTATCAGGTGCCCTTCGCCAGCCGCGAGATGCCGATGCCCTATGGCTGGGGCACCGGCGGCGTGCAGGTGACGGCGGCCTGCCTCACCCCCGAAGACCGGCTGAAGGTCATCGATCAGGGCGCGGATGACACCACCAATGCCGTTTCGATCCGCAAGTTCTTTGAGCGCACCGCCGAGGTGGAGACCACGGAACACACCGCCGAGGCGAGCGTGATCCAGACCCGCCACCGCATCCCCGAGCAGCCGCTCGAAGAGGGGCAAATCCTCGTCTATCAGGTGCCGATCCCCGAACCGCTGCGCTTTCTCGAGCCGCGCGAGACCGAGACCCGCAAGATGCATGCGCTCGAGGAATACGGGCTGATGCATGTCAAACTCTACGAGGACATCGCCCATAATGGTGCGATCTCCACGGCCTATGCCTATCCGGTGAAGGTGGAGGGGCGCTACGTGATGGACCCCTCGCCAATCCCCAAGTTCGACAACCCCAAGCTCGAAAGCGCGGCGATCCAGCTCTTTGGCGCGGGCCGCGAGCAGCGCATCTACGCGCTGCCGCCCTATACGAAGGTCGTGAGCCTCGATTTCGAGGACCATCCGTTCGAGGCCAGCAAGGCCGACCACGCCTGCGACCTCTGCGGCTGCGGCACCAGCTACCTCGACGAGGTGATCACCGATGACGCGGGCGGGCGCATGTTCGTCTGCTCCGACACCGATTTCTGTGCCTCGCGGCAGGCCCAAGGCCATCGTGGCTCGCTGTCTCCGCAGGAGGAACCCGCATGACCCCGCTGCTGTCTGTTCAGGGCGTTACCAAGCACTACGGCGCGCGGCTCGGCTGCGGCGACGTGAGTTTCGACCTCTGGCCCGGCGAGGTCATGGGCATCGTCGGCGAGAGCGGCTCGGGCAAGTCGACGCTGCTGTCGTGCCTGTCGGGGCAGCTGGCACCGGATGCGGGCAAGGTGGTCTTCGACACCCGCGCGAACGGCCCGCGCGACGTGCTCACCATGTCCGAGCCCGAGCGGCGGATGCTGGCGCGCACCGATTGGGCCTTCGTGCATCAGAACGCCCGCGACGGGCTGCGCATGGGTGTCTCGGCGGGCGGCAACGTCGGCGAGCGGCTGATGGCCGTGGGCGCGCGCAACTACGCCGATATCCGGGCGCAGGCGATCGATTGGCTGGGCCGGGTGGAGATCACCGAGGACCGCGTCGACGACCGGCCGCGCGCCTTCTCGGGCGGCATGCAGCAGCGCCTGCAGATCGCCCGCAACCTCGTCACCGGCCCGCGGCTGGTGTTTATGGACGAGCCCACCGGGGGCCTCGACGTTTCGGTACAGGCGCGGCTCTTGGACCTGCTGCGCGGGCTGGTGCGCGAGATGGGCCTTTCGGCGGTGATTGTCACCCATGATCTGGCGGTGGTGCGTCTGCTCGCCGACCGGCTGATGGTGATGAAGGGCGGGCAGGTGGTCGAGACCGGGCTCACCGATCAGGTTCTGGACGATCCGCAGCACGGCTACACGCAGCTGCTGGTGTCGAGCGTGCTGCAGGTATGAGACGCGCGGTGCCCGTGGCGCGGGCGGGATCTGCGTATTTGGAAAGAGAAGAAGGACAGGGGCGATGATCCGGATCTCGGACGTGTCGAAGAGTTTTGTGCTGCACAATCAGGGCAGCGCGGTGATCCCGGTGATGGAGGGCGCGTCGCTTTCCGTGGCAAAGGGGGAATGCGTGGCGCTGGTGGGCAATTCCGGCGCGGGCAAATCCACGCTGATGCGGATGATCTACGGCAACTACCTTGCCGGATCGGGGCGCATCATGGTGGGCGATGTGGATGTGGCGCAGGCCGAGCCGCGCGAGATCCTGACGCTGCGCCGCGAAGTGCTGGGGTACGTCAGCCAGTTCCTGCGCGTGGTGCCGCGGGTGCCGACGCTGGAAGTGGTGGCCGAGCCCGTGCTGGCTGCAGGCGGCAGCGCTGCCGAGGGAGAGGCGCGCGCGCGGGCGCTCCTGGCGCGGCTCAACATCCCCGAGCGGCTCTGGAGCCTCTCGCCAACCACATTCTCTGGCGGCGAGCAGCAGCGGGTCAATATCGCGCGCGGCTTTGCCCATGGCTTTCCGGCCCTGCTGCTCGATGAGCCCACGGCCTCTCTGGATGCCACCAATCGCGCGGTGGTGCTCGACCTGATCGACGAGGCCAAGGCGCGCGGCGCGGCGATCATCGGCATTTTCCACGATGCTGAGGCGCGGGAGCGGGTCTGCGATCGCGAGATCGACGTCAGCGGCTTCACCCCGGCGCGGGCGGCATGACCAGCCCGGAGCGCAAGGCGCCGGTCTTTGCCCTCGTGGGCCCCTCGGGGGTGGGCAAGGACAGCCTGCTTGCCGAGGTGGCGCCGCGCGTGCCCGGCCTGCATGTGGTGCAGCGGGTGATCACCCGCGCGCCGGAGGCCGGCGGCGAGCCCTGCCTTGCGGTGACGCAGGAGGAGTTTGTGCGGATGCTGGAGGCGGGCGATTTCGCCCTGCACTGGGGCGCGCATGATCTGCGCTACGGCATCCGCTGGTCCGAGCTGACACCGCGCGCGGCGGGCCGCCCGGTGGTGTTCAATGGCTCGCGCGGGGCGCTGGAGCAGGCGGCGCAGCTGTTGCCCGAGCTTGAGGTGCTGCATGTCACCGCGCGCCCGGGTGTGCTGGCCGAACGGCTGGCATCGCGTGGGCGCGAGAGCGCGGCGCAGATCGAGGCGCGTCTGGCACGGGCGACGCTGCCGCTGCCGCCGGAGCTGCAGCAGGTCCTCAAGGTGCATGAGATCGACAATTCCGGGCCGCTCGAGATCGCCGCGGCCCGGCTCGAGGCGCTGCTTCAGCCGGTGAGGGCGTAGCGGTGCAGCAGGTGGAACCGCCCGTCCTCGGCCTCGCCGAACAGGCACAGATCGCGCACTTCGAAAGGCTGCGGCAGCAGCGGCGTGAGGGCCGGCTGCAGCGCCTCGGCCACCTGCTCGGCCTCGCCGAAGGCCAGCTTGCCGGTGAGCGTGAGGTGGAATTTGAACTCCGCCATCACGTAGGGATAGCCCCAGCGCGCGAGGTTGTCTTCCTGCGCCGGGCTCAGGCGCGCGCGGCGGCGGCGCTCCAGCTCCGCCTCGCTGGGTGGGGCGCGGTGGGGGTCGAGCACCTCGACCACATCTGCGGCCAGCTGCGCCAGCGGCATGGCCTCGCCAAGGGTGGTCAGCGCGAGGAAGCTGCCGATACGGGTGAGCGCAAGGCCGGGCAGGGTGACGGGGCCAAGACGCGCCGCCAGCGCCGAAAGGTCCTCATGCAGCGCATCGACCGGGCCGGTGAGGCGCATGGGCGGTTTCAGCGTGCCATGGAACCCGTATTTGCGCGGGGTCTCGGTGATCTCGGCGACCGGGCGCGGCAGGCCCTGCAGATGCGGATGCGGCACGGCAGAGCCGCTGGTTGGGTCCCAACCCAGCCAGGCGGCGGCAAACTCGGCCAGCGGCCCCGGGCGCGGGGCGTAATAGACGGCGTATCGGGAATAATTTTGCATGGCGCGCTTCATGACAGCGTCATGTCACAGATGCATGACGGCGCAAAGAGCGCCAACGAGAAGAGGTAGAGACATGGCACGAACCATCCTGAGCAACGCGCGGATCGTGCTCGAAGACGAGGTGATCACCGGCACGCTGGTGATGCAGGGCGGGCGCATCGAAGCTGTCGATGCGGGCAGCACCACCGTGGCGGGCGCGACGGATTGCGACGGCGATCTGCTGATCCCGGGTCTGATCGAGCTGCACACCGACAATCTCGAGCGCCATATGCAGCCGCGCCCCAAGGTGAACTGGCCGCATGCGGCGGCGATCCTCGCGCATGACGCCGAGCTGGCCTCGGTCGGCATCACCACGGTGTTCGACGCCATGCGTGTGGGCTCGGTGGTGACCGACGCCAAGTCGAAATACGGCAAATACGCCCGGGCGTTGGCGGGCGAGCTGCTCGAGGCGCGCAGCCGCGACATGCTCAAGATCAGCCATTTCCTGCATCTGCGGGCAGAGACCTGCTCGGAGACGCTGCTTGAGGAACTGGCCGAGTTCGGCGGCGCCGACCGGGTGGGTATCCTGTCGCTGATGGATCACACGCCCGGCCAGCGGCAGTTCCGCGACATCGAGAAATACCGCGACTACATGTGCGGCAAGCATGGGCTCAGCACCGATGACTTCGACGCGCATGTGGACAATCTCACCCGTCTGCGCAGCGAGCTTGGCGCGGCGCATGAGGCGGGCGCGGTAGAGGCGGCGCGGCGCCTTGGCGCGGTGCTGGCGAGCCATGACGACACCACGCCCGAGCATGTGCAGGTGAGCCGCGGCTACGGCGTGCGGCTGGCCGAGTTCCCGACCACGGTCGAGGCGGCGCGGGCCTGCAAAGAGGCGGGGATCGCGGTGATGATGGGGGCGCCGAACCTCATCCGCGGCGGCTCGCATTCGGGCAATGTGGCGGCGGAGGAACTGGCGCGGCGCGACTTTCTGGACATCGTCTCGTCGGATTACGTGCCGGCGGCGCTGATGGGCGCGGCCTTCCTGCTGGCCGATCTCTGGGATGACCTGCCGCGCGGGATTGCTACGGTCAGCCGGGCGCCCGCCGCCGCCTCGGGGCTCGATGACCGGGGCAGCCTTGCGCCGGGGCTGCTGGCCGATGTGGTGCGGGTGCGGCGGATTGAGGGCCAGCCTTGCCTGCGCGGCGTCTGGAGCCACGGCCGCCGCGTGGCGTGACGCGCGGGATATGCGTATTTGAAAAGAGAAGAAGGACCGGGCGCGCGCCATGTGCTTCTTCTCTTCGGAAAATACGCCGGGGGTGAGGCGCGCAGCGACGAGGGGGCAGCGCCCCCTCAGCAGGCCCGCCGATGGCGCAGCGCATGAAAAAGGGGCCCAGCAGGGCCCCTTCTTGTTCGGTGACGGTGCCCGCCGCGATCAGCCGTCGTAATCGACCTCTTCGATCAGGCGCAGCGCCGCGCCACGCTGCTCGGCAAGCGTCATCAGGTTGGTGTCGTCGGCGGTGAAGCTGCCCCAGCCCTTGACCAGATCGTCGGCCTCGGTGCCGGGCGCGATCGGGTACTCATAGTTGGCATGGGCATAGATTTCCTGCGCCTCGGGCGAGGTCAGATATTCCATCATCTTCAGCGCGTTCTCGCGGTTCGGCGCGGACTTGGTCATCGCCACGCCCGAGATGTTGACATGGGTGCCGCCGTTTTCGAACTCGGGGAAGAGCACGTTGACCGAATTGGCCCAGTCCACCTGCTCGGGGTCGCTCAGCATCTGGCCCATGTAGTAGGTGTTGCCGAGGCTGATGTCGCATTCGCCAGCCCAGATCGCCTTGACCTGCGCGCGGTCGTTGCCCTGCGGGCGGCGCGCGAGGTTGGACTTCAGGCCGGTCAGCCACTCCTTGGCATATTCCTCGCCGTGGTGGTGGATCATCGCCGCCACCAGCGCCACGTTGTAGTCATGGGTGCCCGAGCGGGTGCAGATGCGACCTTCCCACTTGGGATCGGCGAGACCCTCATAGGTGGTAATCTCCGACGGATCGACCCGGTCTTTGGAGGCGTAGACGATGCGCGCGCGCGTGGTCAGGCCGAACCATTGGCCCTCGGGGTCGCGGTATTGCTCCGGCACGTTCTCTTGCAGAACTTCGCTCTCGACCGGCTGGGTCACGCCCGCCTGCACGGCAGCGGCGAGGCGCGAGATGTCGACGGTGAAGATGAGATCGGCGGGCGAGCGGTCGCCCTCGGCCACGAGGCGCTCTTCGAGGCCCTTGTCGATATAGGCCACGTTCACGTCGATGCCGGTGGCTTCGGTGAAGGCGTCGGTCAGCGGCTTCAGAAGCTCGGGCTGACGGTAGGAATAGAGATTGACCTCTTCGGCCAGCGCGGGGGCCGCCGTGAGAGTGGGGGCAATCAGGGCGAGGGCGGTTCCGAGACGCAGCATCAAAGTCCTCCGGTCATGCATGTCAGGTTGGCTAGTCGCAGGCGGCCATTTACCCGAGTGAAATTATCAGATCAATGCCCTATCGGAAAGATCAGGAATTGGCGCCCGGTTGCGTCCCATTGGCGCGGGCCGGGGAAGCGGCGGATTTTCGGGCCTTTTCTTCGGCCTTGGCCGCATCCCAGAGCGCGTCCATCTCCGCCAGATCGCTGTCTTCGGGGCGCTTGCCCTGTGCCTCCAGCGCGGCCTCGATGGCGCCGAAGCGGCGGGTGAACTTGGCATTGGCGCGGCGCAGTGCCTGCTCGGGATCGATGTCCATGTGCCGGGCGAGATTGGCCATGACGAAGAGCAGATCGCCAAACTCTTCTTCGGCGTGATCGGGATCGGTGGCCTCGCGCAATTCCTGCGCTTCCTCGACAATCTTGTCGATCACCTCGTCGGTCGAGGGCCAGTCAAAGCCCACGCGCGCGGCACGTTTCTGCAGCTTCACCGCGCGCAGCAGGGCGGGCAGCCCCAGTGCCACCCCGTCGAGCACGCCTTTTTCCGCCTTGGCGGCCCGCTCGGCGGCTTTGATCTTCTCCCAGTCGGCGGTCTGCTGCTCGGGGGATTTGTCGTTGCTCTCGGTGCCGAAGACATGCGGATGGCGGAACACCATCTTGTCGGACATGGTGTTGGCCACATCGTCGAAGCTGAACAGCCCGCGCTCTTCGGCCATCTGCGCGTGGAACACCGATTGGAACAGCAGATCGCCAAGCTCGCCCTTCAACTCGTCCCATGCCTCGCGCTCGATGGCGTCGGCGACCTCATAGGCCTCTTCGATCGTGTAGGGCGCGATGGTGGCGAAATCCTGCTCCAGATCCCACGGGCAGCCGGTCTCGGGGTGCCGCAGGCGGCGCATGATCTCCAGAAGGCGGGGCATGCCGCCACGTTCATCGTGGATCAGATCGGCGCTCGGATCGCTGGTCATGGACATCTCCGCTATATGGGTATTTTACCTTGTCCTGCTTCAAAGACCTTCAGGAGTCCACCCATGCCCATTGTGAACCGGATCGCGGATTACGCCGACGAGATGCGCACATGGCGCCGCCATTTGCACCAGAACCCCGAGCTGAGCCTCGATTGTCACGAGACGGCGGGGTTTGTGGTGGCGCGGCTGCGCGAGTTCGGGATCACCGAGATTCATGAGGGCATTGCTCAATCCGGCGTCGTTGCGATCATCGAGGGGCAGGGCGAAGGGCCGGTGACCGGGCTGCGCGCCGATATGGACGCGCTGCCGATGGACGAGGAAACCGGCGCCGAGCACGCCAGCCAAGTGCCGGGCAAGATGCACGCCTGTGGCCATGACGGGCATACGACGATGCTGCTGGGCGCGGCGAAATACCTGTCGGAGACGCGCAACTTCGCGGGCAAGGTGGCGCTGATCTTCCAGCCTGCCGAAGAGACCATCGGCGGCGGCCGCATCATGGTCGAGGAAGGCATCATGGAGCGCTTCGGCATCTCCGAGGTTTACGCCATCCACACCGACCCGTCGCTGCCCTTGGGCACCATGGCGACCACCAAGGGCCCGATCATGGCGGCTGTCGATGACTTCGAACTGGTGCTGACCGGCAAGGGTGGCCATGCAGCCCATCCCGATCTCTGCATCGATCCGGTGCCCTGCGCGCTGGCGATCGGTCAGGCGCTGCTGTCGGTGCCGTCGCGCAATGCCGATCCGCTGAAATCTCTGGTGGTCTCGCTCACCACGGTGCAGGGCGGTTCGGCCACCAATGTCATTCCCGAAACGGTGCGCATGGCAGGCACGATCCGCAGCTTTGATCCCGAGATCCGCGCCATGGCCGAACGCCGCCTGCACGAGATCGTCGAGGGGCAGGCACGCGCCTATGGCGTCAGCGCGGCGCTGGACTTCCAGCCGAACTATCCGCCGACGGTGAACCACGCGCGGCAGACCGAGTTCGCCGTGGGTGTGGCGCAGGGTGTGGCGCCCGAGGTGCTGGACGAGATCGCGCCCTCGATGGGGGCCGAGGATTTCTCCTACATGCTCGAAGCGCGGCCGGGGGCTTTCCTCTATCTGGGGCAGGGCGTGGGGCCGTCGGTGCACCACCCGAAGTTCGACTTCAACGATGAGGCAGCCCCGATCGGCGCGTCGTATTTCGTGAAACTGGTGGAGTCGCGTCAACCCTTGCGGGCGTGAGGGTTTTCGGCCTTTCATGGCGCCAAAGACCGGAGCCCCCTGTCCCCGCGGGGACAGGGGGCCCGGACCCGCACCAAGGAAAGACCGCAATGCCCGTGATCAACTCCATCGCCGCCGAGGCTGAAACCCTCAAGGAATGGCGCCGCTTCCTGCACCAGCACCCCGAGCTGCTCTATGATTGCCACAAGACCGCAGCCTTCGTGGTCGAGAAGCTGAAGAGCTTTGGCATCACCGAGATCCATGAGGGGATCGCGCAGTCGGGCGTGGTGGCGATCATCGAGGGCCGCGGGGCGGGTCGCACCATCGGGCTGCGTGCCGATATGGATGCGCTGCCGATGGACGATCTGTCGGGCACCGACTACGCGTCGAAAGTGCCGGGCGTGGCGCATACCTGCGGCCATGACGGGCACACCACCATGCTGCTCGCCGCCGCCAAATACCTTGCCGAGACGCGCAATTTCTCGGGCCGTGTGGCGCTGATCTTCCAGCCTGCCGAAGAGGGCGGCGGCGGTGCCAAGGCGATGATCGACGAAGGCATCATGGACCGTTTCGATGTGGCCGAGGTCTATGGGATGCACAATGCGCCGGGCGATGCGCAGGGCCATTTCCTGACCACCGCAGGGCCGCTTCAGGCCTCGGCGGATGAGTTCCGCATCGATGTGTCGGGCAAGGGCGGGCATGGCGCCTCGCCGCAGGATTGCATCGACCCGATCCCGGCGGCGGCGGGCATCGTGCAGGCGATGCAGACGATTGTCAGCCGCAACGTGAACGCGCTCGACCGGCTGGTGGTCTCGGTGACGCAGATCCACGCGGGCACAACCGACAACATCATCCCCGCGACCGCCTATCTGACCGGCACGGTGCGCTGCTTCAGCACGCCGACCCGCGATCTGGCCGAGACGCGCATCCGCGAGATCGCCAAACTGCAGGCCGAGGTCTATGGCTGCACTGCCGAGGTGACTTATCACCGCGGCTATCCGGTGACCGAGAACCATCCCGAGCAGGCGGCTTTCGCGGCGCAAATCGCGCGCGAGGTGGTGGGGGCCGATAAGGTCGTGGACGATTGCGATCCGATCATGCCCGCCGAGGATTTCTCTTACATGCTGCAGGCGCGGCCGGGGGCCTATCTCTTCCTCGGGCAGGGTGACACCTTTGGCTGTCACCATCCGCAGTATGACTTCAACGACGATATCGCGCCCATCGGCGCGAGCTTCTTTGCGCGGCTGATCGAGACCGCGCTGCCGGTGCAGGAGTAACCCAGATGGCCCTCGAAGACGCCAAGACCCAGATCGACCATGCCTTCACCCGCGAAGAGCTGAAAGGTTCCAGCTTCGAGAATGTGTTCGGCGGGGCCGCCTCTTTCCTGCGCCGTCGCTACACCAAGGACCTGTCGGGCGCCGATGTGGCGGTGACCGGCGTGCCCTTCGATCAGGCGGTGACCAACCGCACCGGCACACGCTTTGGCCCGCGGGCGATCCGCGAGGCCTCGCTGTTGCAGCCCTGCGATGCGCCCTACGGCTGGGGCTATGACGTGCTGTCGGAATTCGCCATCGCCGACTACGGCGATCTGGCTTTCGATTATGCCAATGTGCCCGCCTTTCCGGGCACGCTCGAGGCGCATATCGCGGGCATCCTCGCCACCGACACGGCGACCGTCACGCTGGGGGGCGACCATTCGATCACCTTGCCGATCCTCAAGGCCTATGCCGCCAAATACGGCCCGCTGTCGGTGATCCAGTTCGACGCCCATACCGACACTTGGGCGGACGATGATTTTGGCCGCATCGATCACGGCACCTTCATGTATAAGGCGGTGAAGCTGGGGCTGGTCGACCCGAACCGCTCGGTGCAGATCGGCATCCGTACCGACAACCCCGACACGCTGGGCTTTAACATCATCGACGCGCGCGAGCTGCACCGCATCGGCCCCGAGGCGGCCGCGGCGCGGGCGCGCGAGATCGTGCGTGGACACCCGGTCTATCTGACCTTCGATATCGACGCGCTCGACCCGGCCTTCGCACCGGGCACCGGCACGCCGGTCTGGGGCGGGCTGTCGAGTCATCAGGCAGCGGTCTGCCTGCGCGAACTGGCGGGGATCAACATGGTCGGAGGTGACATCGTCGAGGTCTCGCCGCCCTTCGACACCAGCGGCGCCACGGCCATCGCCGGGGCGCATGTGGCGACCGAGCTGCTGTGCCTCTGGGGCTGGACGCGGCGCTGAACCAAGGTACCCGCGCGGGCCTCCTCCCGCGTGGGCACAATCCCGCGAGCAACCGTGTTCGGCCTTTGATTGCGCGCGGGAATCGTGAAATCAGAAGCAACCCGGCGCCGCGCGCGGCGGGCACGGAATGGAAAGGAACACGTGGTGCGCATGGTATTCTGGATCATCATCCTGCTCGTGGTGGCCGGTCTGGCCTGGATTCGCCTCGCGCCGTCGGACCCTTCGGTGTGGAACGTCGACCCGCAGGTGACCGCCGATCAGGATCTGGCCAGCGGCGTGCGCCGCCGTGTCGCCGGGTCGGAAGATACCTTCGAGGCGCTGCACCGCATCATCCTTGAAAGCCCGCGCACCGAAGTGCTTGCAGGCAGCCCGGGTGAGGGCCGCGTGACTTATGTTTCGCGCTCCAAATGGATGGGCTTTCCCGATTACACCACCGTGCAATTCGTCGAAGATCACCTCGAGCTTTACGCCCGCCAGCGCTTTGGCCAATCCGACATGGGCGTGAACAAGGCGCGGGTGGACGGCTGGCTGGCCACGCTCGCCGGGCAGCAGGGCTGACGCCAAGCTCCTTGCAAGGAGCTTGCAAATCTCTTGCAAGAGATTTGTCCGGCGCCGCGCAGACTTGACCCGGACGTTGCAATGGGGAAAGGAAAGCGGATGATCCCCGCTGACCGACTTCACCAGATCCGTGACCGTTTCGAGTATGTCCAGGCCTGCATGGCCGAGGGGCGGGGCGATATTGCCGCGCTGGGACGCGAATATGCCGAGCTCAAGCCCGTGGTCGATCAGATCGCCGAATGGGAAACCCTGCAGGCCGATCTCGCCGAGGCCGAGGAGATGCTCGCCGATCCCGAGATGAAGGCGCTGGCCGAGGAAGAGCTTCCCACTCTGCGCGCGCGGCTGCCCGAGGCCGAGCATGCGCTGCAACTGGCGCTGCTGCCGCGCGACGCTGCCGATGCGCGGCCCGCGATCCTCGAGATCCGCCCCGGCACCGGCGGCGACGAGGCGGCGCTCTTTGCCGGTGATCTGGCACGCATGTACCAGCGCTATGCCGAGGCGCGCGGCTGGCGCTGGGAGGTCATCGAAGAGCAGCTTTCCGAGCTTGGCGGCATCAAGGAACTTGTGGTGCGCATCGAGGGCGAGAACGTCTTTGCCCGTATGAAGTTCGAAAGCGGCGTGCACCGCGTCCAGCGCGTGCCCGAGACCGAGAGCGGCGGGCGCATCCACACTTCGGCGGCCACCGTGGCGGTGCTGCCCGAGGCGGAGGCGGTGGATATCGAGATCAACCCCAATGACATCCGCATCGACACGATGCGCAGCTCGGGCGCCGGCGGCCAGCACGTCAACACCACCGATTCTGCCGTGCGCATCACCCATATTCCCACCGGCCTTGTGGTCACCTCGTCCGAGAAGTCCCAGCACCGCAACCGCGAGATCGCGATGAACGTGCTGCGCGCGCGGCTGTTCGACATGGAACGCCAGAAGGCGGATGAGAGCCGCGCCTCGGACCGTAAAGCGCAGGTCGGTTCGGGCGACCGTTCCGAGCGCATCCGCACCTATAATTTCCCGCAAGGGCGCATGACCGACCACCGTATCGGGCTGACGCTCTACAAGCTCGAAGCGGTGCTGGGCGGCGATCTTGATGAGATCATCGACGCGCTGACCGCCGATGCGCAGGCGTCCATGCTGGCGGAGATGGCATGAGCGGGGGCAGCACCGGCTCGCAGCTTCTGGCCCGCGCCACCGCGCGGCTGGTCGAGGCAGGCGTGGCCGACCCCGGGCGAGACGCGCGGCGGCTGCTGGCGCATGTGCTGAAAGTGCCGCCGGGGCGGCTGACGCTGTTTCTGCCTGAACCCGTCGCGCCCGAACATGCGGTGCTCTTCGATGCGCTGATCGACCGCCGCGCGGCGCGGGTGCCGGTCTCGCATCTGACTGGGCGGCGGGAGTTCTACGGGCGCGAGTTCCTCGTCAACTCAAGTGTGCTCGATCCGCGCCCCGAGACCGAGATTCTGATCGAGGCGGCGCTGTCGCAGCCCTTCACGCGGGTGCTCGATCTGGGCACAGGCTCGGGCTGTATCCTGCTGACGCTGCTGGCCGAACGGCCCGGCGCCACGGGAATCGGCACCGACCTCAGCGCGCAGGCGCTCGAGGTGGCGTTCTGGAACCGCAACGCGCTGCAACTGGAGCCGCGCGCCGCGCTGGCGCAGGGCAATTGGTGGGGCGCGCTTGGCGATGCGCCCGAGACCTTCGATCTCATCGTGTCGAACCCGCCCTATATCGCGCTGACCGAGATGCCGGGGCTGGCGCCCGAGGTGCGTGATCACGAGCCGCGCATGGCGCTGACCGACGAGGGCGACGGGCTGGAGGCCTATCGCGCGATCGCGGCGGGGGCGGCGGCGCATCTGGCGCCGGGCGGGCGGCTGCTGGTCGAGATCGGGCCGTCACAGGGCGCGGCGGTCGCAGACCTTTTCCGCGCCTCTGGGCTGGTTGACGTTGCGGTCATTGCCGATCTCGATGGGCGCGATCGAGTGGTTACGGGGCGGCTGCAAGCGCTTTGAAACCACGTTTCGGCGCATTTCGGGCGAAAATCTCATATTTTCCGAGATTTTCCCTTGTCAGCCCTGCCTCGAAATGATTAGCAGTAGGGGTCGGAGCGGTGGATGCCTCACAGCGGTCCCGCCCGACATCAACCCGACATTGGAGTGATCACGGGCATTGACGGCGCCACATCAGGCGCAGCGCCGAGGTCACAGGGACAGTCAGACACAAGGCTGATAGCAGACAAGATGCGATCCTCGAAATCCCGCTCGCGGTCGAAGAACAACCGCAACCGCAACACTCTTGGGAACGTCGTCAACCGCGTGTTCGACAGCTCGGGCCCGGAGGGCAAGGTGCGCGGCACGCCGCAGCAGATCATCGACAAATACAACCAGTTGGCCCGCGATGCGGCGCTCGGCAACGACCGCGTTGCTGCCGAGAACTTCCAGCAGCACGCCGAGCACTATATGCGCCTGCTGTCGGAAGCGCAGAAGGAAGCCGACCAGCGCCGCGAACAGCAAGAGCGCGAGAACCGCGAGCGTCAGGCGCAGCGCGACCGCGACCGGTCCGACCGTGACCAAAGCCGCGACCAAAACCGTGGCGAGACCCGCGACGGCGGCAACCAGCAGGGCAATGGCGGCCAGAACCATGGCAACCAGAGCGGCGGTGGCCAGAATAACGGCAACCAGCCTGCGCAGGGCGATGCCGGGCACGAGCCCAAGGCGCAGCAGCCCGAGGTAGAAACCCAGAGCCTGCCGGGCCTTGGCGATCAGCCGGACGTGCTGGGCGGTGCGTCGGATGACGATGATGACAGCGGTCTCGTCGAAACCCCGGAAAGCCGCGCCGAGAGCAAGCCCAAGCCCAAGCCGCGCACCCGTCGCAAAAAGCCCGAGGGCGAAGAGGCGGCGAAACCCGCTGACGCTCCGGCCGAGCAGGCCGAGGAAAAGCCCAAGCGCACCCGCAAGCCGCGCAAGAAGGCCGAGGATGCGCCCACCGATGGTGCGCCCGCGCCCGACGCGGCGGAGTGATCCGCGCTGGATGAGTTTTGAAAGGCCCTGCCGCACGGCGGGGCCTTTTGCGTTGTGGGGCGCTGAGCCGGTGCCCGATTGACCGTAGCTGCCCCTTGGTCTTTGTTGGCGCCGGAGGTGATCCATGGCTCTTAACGTCGCCCTGCTGCGCGGGATCAATGTCGGCGGTGCCAATGCGCTGCCCATGGCCAAGCTGCGCGCGCTTTGCGAAGGGTTGGGCTGGCAAGAGGTGCAGAGCCATCTCGCCTCGGGCAACCTTCTGTTCGACGCCGAGGACGCGCCTGAGGCTTTGGCCGCGGCGCTGCAACGCGTCTTGTCGGGGCTGGGGCTCGACGTGCCGGTACTGGTGCTGCCGCCGGAGCGGCTGCGCGCGGCGCTGGAGCGCTGCCCCTTCGCGCCCGATGAACCCAAGCGCGTGCATGTGGGGTTTCTCTTCGCCCCCGCCAGCCTCACCCCCGCCAGCCTTGATCGCGCGCTGTTCGAGCGCTTCGCCGCCCCCGGAGACGAGATCGCCGAGGGCGAGGGCATGATCTGGCTACACACGCCCGGCGGCTTTGGCCGCTCGAAGCTCGCGCCCCGGCTCGAGGCCATCGCGGGTGCGCCGCTCACCGCGCGCAACCTCTCGTCTCTGGCAAAGCTGGTGGAAATGCTGGACGCGCGGGACGCGCCGCGCTAGACAGCCCGCATGACCCTGCGCAACGCCATTCAGATTTGCTGCATTACCTGCTGATATCTTCGGCGGGCCGGTCTTCTATTCCAATCGAGAGATGAAGTTGCTACTCCCGCCGCGACCGCCGCGAAGGAGCGCGCCATGACCATCTCGCTGACCAACTCGAAGACCCGCCGTAAGGAGGTCTTCACCCCGATCGATCCCAAGAACGTCCGGATGTATGTCTGCGGGCCTACGGTCTATGACCGCGCGCACCTCGGCAACGCCCGCCCGGCCATCGTCTTTGACGTGCTGGCGCGGTTGCTGCGCCATGTCTATGGGCCGGATCACGTCACCTATGTGCGCAACTTCACCGACGTCGACGACAAGATCAACGCCACGGCGCAGGCGCGCAAAGCGGCGGGCGATCCGCGCAGCCTCGAAGAGCTGATCGCCGAGCGCACCGAAGAGACCATCGGCTGGTATCTGCAGGACATGGGCGCGGTCGGCGTGATGGAGCCCGATCACATGCCCCGCGCCACGCAGTTCATCGCGCAAATGGTCGCGATGATCGACGGGCTCATTGCCGACGGTCACGCCTATGAGGCCGAGGGGCACGTGCTTTTCGCGGTGGAGAGCTACAAGGACTATGGCGCGCTGTCCGGCCGTTCGGTCGACGACATGATCGCCGGGGCGCGGGTCGAGGTGGCGCCCTACAAGCGCAACCCGATGGATTTCGTGCTGTGGAAGCCCTCGGCGGATGATCTGCCGGGCTGGGACAGCCCTTGGGGCCGGGGTCGTCCGGGCTGGCACATTGAGTGCTCGGCCATGGCCTATGAGCTTCTGGGCGAGAGCTTTGACATTCATGGCGGCGGCAACGACCTGATGTTCCCGCACCACGAGAACGAGATCGCCCAGAGCTGCTGCGCGCACCCGCATGGCGAGTTCGCCAAGGTCTGGCTGCACAACGAGATGCTGCAGGTCGAGGGCAAGAAGATGTCCAAATCCTTGGGTAATTTCTTCACCGTGCGCGATCTGCTGGATGGGCACGACGGCATGCCCGCCGTGCCGGGCGAGGTGATCCGCTTCGTCATGCTCTCGACCCATTACCGCAAGCCGATGGACTGGACCGCCGAGAAGGCGGCGCAGGCCGAGGCGACGCTGCGCAAGTGGTACGCACAGGCGGCAGAAGCGTTGGACAACGCCGAGCCCTACCAGCCGCTTGTTGATGCCCTGTCTGATGACCTGAACACCGCAGGGGCTATCGCGGAGCTTCACCAGCTTTCTCACGCTGGAGATGCGCCCAACCTGCGGGCTTCGCTGCGTCTCCTAGGCTTCTTGGATGATGGAATCCCGGAGTGGGCCATGGCACCGGATGTGGACCTCTCGGGCCTCGCCGAGCATCTTGCCGGCGTCCGGGCCAAGGCTATGGAGACCAAGGATTTCTCCGAGGTCGACCGGCTCAAAACCGCGCTGATCGAAGCGGGGGTCGAAGTGCGCATGTCCAAGGCGGGCGTCGAGCTTCTGCCCGGCGCGGGCTTTGATGCCGCCAAGTTGGAGGGGCTCGTTTGAGTGATCTTCTACACAGCGAAGGGCTGCGCCCGACCCTGGGTGGGCGCTTTGCAGGGCTTGAGCCGCGCGGTTTATCTCGCCAGCCCGAGCTGCGGATGACTGTCTTGCAGTGTCGCACATGCGCCCTCCCGGGGGGAGGGTCGGGCGCGGCCCGGGCTGGTCGCCCGGGATCGTTGAGTATTTGTGGAAAGATGAAAGGAGCGGCGTGATGGGGAAGGAGCGTCTCTACATCTACGACACCACCCTGCGCGACGGGCAGCAGACCCAGGGCGTGCAATTCTCCACCGCCGAGAAGCACCGTATCGTCGCGGCGCTGGATGCGCTGGGGGTCGACTATATCGAAGGCGGCTGGCCCGGGGCCAACCCGACCGACAGCGCTTTTTTCGACGAGGTGGGCGAGACGCGCGCCACGATGACCGCCTTTGGCATGACCAAGCGGGCAGGGCGCTCGGCGGCCAATGACGACGTGCTGGCGGCGGTGCTGAACGCGGGCACGCCGTCGGTCTGCCTCGTGGGCAAGACCCATGAGTTCCACGTCACCACCGCGCTTGGCATCACGCTCGAAGAGAACCTCGAGGCGATCTCGGCCTCGGTCGCGCATTGCGTGGCGCAGGGGCGCGAGGCGCTGTTTGACGCCGAGCATTTCTTTGACGGCTACAAGGCCAACCCCGGCTATGCGCTTGGCTGCGTGAAGGCGGCGCTGGAAAGTGGCGCGCGCTGGGTGGTGCTCTGCGACACCAACGGCGGCACGCTACCCGAGGAAGTGGGGCGCATCGTGCGTGAGGTGATCGCGGCGGGCGTGCCCGGCGAAAGGCTTGGCATCCATACCCACAATGACACCGAGAACGCCGTGGGCTGCACGCTGGCGGCGATCGACGCGGGCGTGCGGCAGTTGCAGGGCACGCTCAACGGTCTGGGCGAGCGCTGCGGCAACGCCAATCTCACCACGCTGATCCCGGTGCTGCTGCTCAAGGAGCCCTACGCCAGCCGCTATGAGACCGGCGTGCGCCGCGAGGCGCTGGAGGGGCTGACCCAGATGAGCCGGATGCTCGACGAGATCCTCAACCGTGTGCCGATGCGGCAGGCGGCCTTTGTCGGCAGTTCGGCCTTTGCCCATAAGGCGGGTCTGCACGCCAGCGCGATCCTCAAGGACCCCAGCACCTACGAGCACATCGAGCCGGGGCAGGTGGGCAACCGCCGCGTCATCCCCATGTCGAACCAAGCCGGGCAGTCGAACCTGCGCCGCCGCCTCGCCGAAGCGGGGCTGGAGGTCGAGAAGGGGGATCCGGCGCTGGGGCGCATCCTTGAGCGCATCAAGGCGCAGGAGGCCGAGGGCTACACCTATGACACCGCGCAGGCGAGCTTTGAGCTCTTGGCGCGGGACGAGCTGGGGCTGCTGCCGGAGTTCTTCGAGGTGAAGCGCTACCGGGTGACCATCGAGCGGCGGAAGAACAAATACGACCAGATGGTCTCGCTCTCCGAGGCCGTGGTGGTGGTGAAGATCGACGGCGAGAAAAAGCTCTCGGTCTCCGACAGTCTCGACACCGAGGGCCACGACCGCGGCCCGGTGAACGCGCTGTCGAAGGCGCTGGCCAAGGACCTCGGGCCCTATCAGTCGATGATCGACGACATGCGGCTGGTGGACTTCAAGGTGCGCATCACCCAAGGCGGCACCGAGGCGGTGACCCGCGTCATCATCGACAGCGAGGACGGGGCCGGGCGGCGCTGGCAGACGGTCGGCGTCAGCGCCAACATAGTCGACGCCTCCTTCGAGGCGCTGCTGGATGCGGTGCGCTGGAAGCTGATCCGCGACTGCGGGGCCGCGCGTGCAGCTCAGTGACGATCTGATTGCCTGTGCCGGGCTGATCGAGCGCGGCGATCCCGACCGTTTCGCTGCCGCCATGGCCGCGCCGCCACAGGCGCGGCGCGTGCTGTTTCCGCTCTATGCGTTCAACCTCGAGGTCGCCCGCGCGCCTTGGGTGACGCAGGAGACGATGATCGCCGAGATGCGCCTGCAATGGTGGCGCGACGCGCTGGAAGAGATCGCCACGGGCGGGGCGGTGCGGCGGCACGAGGTGGTCACGCCGCTGGCTCAGGTGCTGGATGGCGAGACCGCGGCCCGGCTCGATCCGCTGGTCGGCGCGCGGCGCTGGGACATCTACCGCGACCCGTTCGAGGATGAGGCGCATCTGACCCGCTATCTCGAGGAAACCTCGGGCCTGCTGCTGCTGGCGGCGGGGCGGGGGTTGGCGGGACCTGCCGGTATGGGCGAAGAGGTGGCGCTGGATGCGGGCTATGCCTTTGGTCTCGCAGCCTTCCTGCGCGCAGTGCCAGAGCTTGAGAGCAAGGGCCGCGTGCCGCTGCTGGATGGACGCCCCGAGGGCGTGGCAGCGCTGGCGCGCGGCGGGCTGGCGCGGCTGGCACGGGCGCGCAAGGGCTTTGGCGGCGTGCCGAAGGCGGCGCGTCCGGCGCTGCTGGCGGGATGGCAGGCGGGGCCGCTGCTCGCGCTGGCGGCGCGGGAGCCGCAGCGGGTCGCCGAGGGAACGCTGCAGCTGTCGGAATTCTCGCGACGGGCGCGTCTGGCGAAGGCCGGGTTTACCGGGCGGGTGTAGCGCAACTGTCTTCGAAGAGAGTTGCAAATCCCTTGTAAGGGATTTGCCTTACTCCGCCGGTTGCTCTTCGGGGCGCAGCACCAGCCAGATCAGTGCGCCGCCTGCCAGCACGAGGAAGGGCGCCATGGCCATCACCACCGCGCTCCAGCCCTGCTGCGGCGTGCCGCCCGAGCAGTTCATCAGCCCGCCCGAGGCGAGCGAGGCGAAGGTCACCCCGCCGAACACCAGCAGATCGTTGAGCCCCTGCATGCGGCCGCGCTCCTCGGCGCTATGCGCGCCAGCCAGCATGGTGGTCGCGCCGATGAAGCCGAAATTCCAGCCGATCCCCAGCAGCACCAACGCGAAGAAGAAATTCTCCAGCTCGACGCCGGTCATCGCCACCGCGCCCGCGCCAGCGAGGATGACGAGCCCGAGGCCCATGATCTTTTCGACGCCGAAGCGGTTAATCATCTGCCCGGTGAAGAAGGACGGCGCGAACATCGCCAGTACATGGGCGCTGACCACATTGGCCGCGTCCGAGGTCTCGAACCCGCAGCCCACAACCGCCAGCGGCGTCGAGGTCATCACGAGGTTCATCAGCGCGTAGCTCACCATGCCGCAGATCACCGCCACGGCGATGCGCGGCGTGGTGATCAACTGCCAGCGCGTGCGGCCATAGGGGCTGCCTTCGGCCGGGGCCGGGGGCTTTGGAATGTCGAGGAAAAGAAACAGCAGCGAGCCCACGAGGTTCACCGCGATCACCGCCGCATAGGTGCCGAAGAAGGGGATGACATAGGCGTCGGCGGTAAGCTTCACCACCTGCGGGCCGATGAGCGCCGAGACCAGCCCGCCCGCCATCACGTAAGAGATCGCCTTGGGGCGGAAGGCGGGGCTGGCGGTGTCGGCGGCGGCGAAGCGGTAGAACCCCTGCGCCGACATGTAGAGCCCGGTGATCAGGCTGCCGAGCAGGAAGATCGGGAAGGACTGCAGGTAAAGCCCCGTCGCGCCCACGATGCCGCCCAGCGTGCCACCGAAGGTGCCGAGGAAGAACCCCGCGCGGCGGCCAAAGCGCTGCATGAAGGCCGAGACCGGCGTTGCTGACAGCATCGAGCCCAGCACGATCAGCGAGATCGGCAGCGTCGCAAAACAGGGGTTCGGCGCCAGCGACTGCCCGGCCAGCCCGCCGATGGTGAAGATCATCGGCATCTGCGCGCCGAGGAAGGCCTGCGCGAGAACCAGAATGGTGACATTGCGCCGGGCGCGGGACTCTGTTGTGCTGTGCATGCGCAATCGGTAGGGCGCGGTGCGGGGGAGTACAAGAGGGCACGGCTGCGGCCTGACGCCGCTTGGCGTCTCTGCGCAGGAATTGAGTATTTGTTGAAAGATGAAAGGGACGCCATGACGGATGCGGTGCGGCAGGTCGGACGGATCATCCATTCCGACTCCTGCGTGGCCGAGGGCTGCGTTTGGCTGGCGGAGGCCGAGCCGCGCTTTGCCCATGCGCTGGAACTGACCGGGCCGCTGCCGCTGCGGCGGCGCGAGGACGGCTTCGCGCAGCTTCTGTCGGCCATCGTCAGCCAGCAGGTCAGCGTCGCCTCGGCGCGGGCGATCTGGGCACGGCTCGAGGCGGCGGGAATGATCTCGCCCGAAGCGATCCTGTCGCAGGATATCGAGGGGCTGCGCGCGCTTGGCCTGTCGCGGCAGAAGGCCACCTATGCGCAGGCGCTGGCCGCCGAGGGCATCGACTTCGACGCGCTGCGGACCGCACCGACGCAGGAGGTGGTTGAGACGCTGACCGCGGTGAAGGGGATCGGTGTCTGGACCGCCGAGATCTATGCCATGTTTTCACTCGGCCATGCGGATGTCTTCGCGCCGGGCGATCTGGCGCTGCAGGAGGCGGCGCGCATCCTCTTTGATCTGGACGAGCGCCCGAAAGAACGCGCGCTACGCCAGATGGCGGAGGCATGGAGCCCATGGCGAGCGGTTGCGGCGCGGGCGCTCTGGGCCTACTACCATGTGCAAAAGCAAAGGGAAGGTATTGCATGACCCGCGTTCTTCAGGCCGGCCGCAAGGGCCCCGTTTCGGGCGAGACCCGCTCCTGCGTCGTGTTCCTGCATGGCTATGGCGCCAATGGGGCCGATCTGCTGGGGCTCGCCGATCCGCTGGGCGAGCATCTGCCCGACACGATGTTCGTCGCGCCCGACGCGCCCGAGGATTGCGCCGGAGCGCCCATGGGCTTTCAGTGGTTCCCGATCCCTTGGATCGACGGGTCCTCGGAAGAGGAGTCGATGCAGGGCATGGCGCGCGCGGTACAGGATCTGAACGCCTTTCTCGACGCGCTGATGGTCGATGAGGATCTGCTGCCCGAACAGGTGGCGCTGGTCGGCTTCTCGCAGGGCTCGATGATGGCGCTGCATGTGGCGCCCCGGCGCGAGGATGAAGTGGCAGGCGTCGTGGCCTTCTCGGGCCGTTTGATCTCGCCCGAGCTGCTGGCCGACGACGTTGTGGTGCGCCCGCAGGTTCTGCTGGTGCATGGCGATCAGGATGACGTTGTGCCGCCGCAGTCCATGCCCGCCGCCGCCGAGGCGCTGCAGGGCGCGGGCTGGAAAGAGGTCTATGCCCATGTGATGAAGGGCACCGGCCACGGTATTGCCCCGGACGGGCTGGGCGTGGCGCTGGCCTTCCTGCGGGACAAATGCGGGTTCTAGCGCATCAGCGGGCTTGCCCGCTCGATGCGCAGCGCGTGTAGCGGCTCCGCGGCGCGGAGCCGCGGGCGCGTTGGTTGGCGTTCACGCGTGATGCCCAGCCTGGTTATTCCCAGAGCCGCGGCTCGGCCAGTTCCACCGAATTGCCACCGGGGTCGCGGAAATAGATTGACCGCGCGCCATTGGGCCAGATGAAATCCTGTTCGATCTCGACGCCCGCTTGCAGCAGGCGGGCGCGCCAGCCGTCGAGCGCCGCGCCGGGCATGGCGAGGCAGACATGGCCCGGCCCGCGCGCGCCATGCGCAGGCACCGGCAGCGCCGGGTTGCGCGGCGGCTTTTCCGTCTCTTCGGGATTGAAGATCAGCAGCACGCCGCTGCCCACCCGGAAGAAGACGTGGCGATCCCCCACGCGCTGCAGTTTCGTCAGCCCCATCACGCCGGAATAGAACGCCTCGGCGGCGTCGAGATCGGCGCAATAGAGCGCGGCCTCGAGAAGATGCGGCGGCGGGGCGGTGTTTGGAAGTTGTTCATCACTCATGCGGCAAGGCTAGCGCAGGTGTCGCACCGGTGTCATGCTCATGTCATGAGCATCACCTATCCACAGGGGCATCAGGGCATATAGCGAGGCTTGCCAGAGCCTATCCGCGATATATAGTGGTTTGACAGCTGGGGCGGGGTGTCCCGCTCTGGTGCCCTTACGAGCAGACAGAGCGGGGGACGACTCACCCATGGACGGCGACTTCAGAACTCACTTCGTAAGAGAGCCCTCGGCGCTCCGGCAACACCCCGCGCTGGTGCTGAACGCGGATTACCGCCCGCTCTCCTATTACCCGCTGTCGCTCTGGCCATGGCAGGAAGCGGTGAAGGCGGCCTTCCTCGACAGGGTGGACATCATAGCCGAGTACGACGAGGAGGTCCGAAGCCCCTCGATGACGCTGAAAATCCCCAGCGTCGTGGTGCTGAAAGATTACGTAAAACCGAGAAAGCGCGTGGCCTTCACGCGCTTTAATCTTTTTTTGAGGGATGAATTCCGCTGCCAGTACTGCGGCAGCAAGGGCGATCTGACCTTTGACCATGTGGTGCCGCGCGCCTCGGGCGGGATCACCAGTTGGGAGAATGTGGTGGCGGCCTGTTCGCCGTGCAATCTGCGCAAGGGCTCGAAAAGCCTGCGCCGGGCGGGCATGTCGCTCTACCGCGCGCCGCGCCAGCCCACTGCAGGCGAGCTGCTGAACGTCGGGCGGAAGTTCCCGCCCAACCACCTGCACGACAGCTGGCTCGATTTCCTCTACTGGGATGCCGAGTTGGAGGCCTGAGGCGGCTTTGCCCGCTGTTATCGCGCCATGGGCTAACGTGCCTCCGGTGACATCCGGGGGACGATCGCGGCGATGGCTGTCTTTACGCTCAATCTGTTCGACATTTCGCTGGCAAGCACCGACGATCCTTTGGGGTTCGACGACAATGGCGGCTACCAGTTCGACCTTGGGGTCGACACGCTGACCATTCAGGCCGCGGCCTCGGCGCAGGCGGTTCTGGTGGATGACACGGGCGATGCGACCTTCGACGATGATGCCGGGGCGGCGCAGACATTGGCCGCGGCAACGGTGATCAACGGCACGCTTTATGGCGCTGGCACGGTGATCGAGTCCGAATACGAGCTTGATGTGCGCGATGGCGGCGGGCAGGCCTATACGCTGCAGTTTGTCTCGCTTTCGGGCAACGCCTTCAGCATCGAGGCTTTTGTGATCCAAGGCGTGGCGCTGCCCTTTGGCGAGGCGCTGACCATTGTCGGGCGGCACGACAACACGCAAGGGGTTCACAGTTATCTCACCTCTCTGGCGCCGATCTGTTTTGCCGCGCCCACCCGCATTGCTACTACGCGGGGGCTGCGCCCGGCGGAGCAGTTGCGCCGGGGCGAATGGCTGCTGACCGAACGCGGCAGAAGTGTGCGGCTGGAGATGATGCTGCGGGTCTCTTGCCAGCAGGTGGATGGCCCGACCTTGCCGCCGGTCCGGGTGCGATCGGGGGCGCTTGGGGCGGGGCTGCCGCTACGCGCGCTATGCCTCTCGGCGCAGCACCGTGTCCGACTGCCGCTGGGAGATCGCGGCGCGGGCAAGGGTCCACTGGTGCCAGCCAAAGCCTTGATTGCGCTGCGCGGCGTGGGCTGGGCGCGCGAGCTTGCGGGCCTCGATTATGTGCATCTGGTCACCTCGCGGCACGAGGTTCTGCAGGCCGAGGGGGTGGGCTGCGAGAGCTTTTGGCCCGGACCGCAGTCGATGCGCGCGCTGCCGCCGGTCCTGCGTGCTAAGGTGCGTGCCGTCATGGGCGCGGCGCCAGAGCGGGCCGGGCGTTTTCTGGGCGCTGCCAAGGCGCAGCGGGTGTTGGCCCGGCGCGGGATCCATTGTCAGGGACGCGCATGCAAAAACGCCGGGCAGGGGCCCGGCGTTTCGTAAACTGTCGCTGCCGTGAAAGGCTCAGCCAGCAGTGTGCTGGTCCGCGGTGGCGGCTGCGGGAGCCGCGGCTTTCTTGCCGGTCGAGAGCGGATCGTCGGCGCGCTGCACCGAGCCCTCGAAATGGGCGCCGGATTCGATGGCGATGGTCTTGTGGATGATGTCACCTTCGACGCGCGCAGTGGCGGTCAGACGCACCTTCAGGCCGCGCACGCGGCCCACGATGCGGCCATTGATCACCACGTCATCGGCGATGATCTCGCCCTTGATGGTGGCGGACTCGCCCACGGTCAGCAGGTGGGCGCGGATGTCGCCCTCGATGGTGCCTTCCACCTGAATGTCGCCGGTGGTCTTGATGTTGCCCGTGATGTGCAGATCGCTCGACAGCACCGAAGCCGGAGGCTTGGCTTTCGGGGCCGTGGGTTTGAACTCGGTCGAACGGGGCGCGTCGGAAACAGCGGGCTTTGCCGCGGTGTCCTCGGCCTTGGGACCGGGTTCATTGATCTTGCTCTTAGAAAACATCGTTTGCAGCCTTGATGTAGATCATGGGATTGACTGGCTCGCCACCTACGCGAACTTCATAGTGAAGATGCGTGCCGGTCGAGCGTCCTGTATTTCCCATAGCACCAACCTGCTGCCCGCGCGAGACCCTTTGGCCGACCTTCACGTTGATTCTGGACATATGTGCATAGCGCGTCTCGATGCCGAACTCGTGCTGGATCTTCACCAAACGTCCGTAGCCCGACATCCAGCCCGCGTGGATCACCACGCCATCGGCGGTGGCATAGATCGGCGTGCCATGCGGCGCGGCGAAATCGGTGCCCGCGTGCAGGCGACCCCAGCGGCGTCCGAAGCCAGAGGTGAAGCGGAACGGATCCTTTAGCGGCACCGCGAAGGGCGCCTTTTCGGCGGCGATGCGGTAAAGGTTCAGCTTGTCCATCTCGCCAAGGATGCGGTTGGCGCGCTCGGTGTCGAGCGAAGGCTCCTGACCGCGGGTGGTGAAGGTCAGCGGGGTGAGCGGGCCACCTTGCCCGGAATAGCCTTTGCGGACCTGCTTGATCAGGCTGTCGGGATTCATCCCCGCGGCCTTGAACATCTTGTCGAGCGGCTCGACCGAAATGGTCATCGCGTCTTCAAGCTGGCGGAAGATGATGTCGTTCTGCTCTTCGCGCAGGCGCAGTTCGGTGGCCATCTCGTCGGCGCGCACCAGCGCGTCTTGCGCGTCTGCCACCACTTGATCGCGCTCTTCGGCGGTGCGGGCCAGCGCCTCGGACAGCAGATCGAGCGTGCCGTCACCCTCGGCAGAGGCGATGGCGGTACCGCCCTCGTCCAGTTGGTCCTGCAGCGTCGCAAGCCGTCCCGTGGCCTCTTCGCGCTCTTTCATCGCGGTGCCGAGGGTCGACTGGATCACGTCGATCCCGGTCTCCAGTTCGCGGCGGCGGGTCTCGCTGTCCAGCAGTTGCGACTGCATTTCGGAGACCTGCGTCAGCGCAACGTTGAAACGCTCCTGCGCGGCCTTGGCCTCGGCGGCGCGCACGTCGCGTTCGCGCGAAAGCTCGTTGAGGCGCTGCTGATAGGTGGTCTGGTCGCGGCGGGCCTGCTCGCGGAAATTGCCTGCGCTGATGCTGTCCATCATCAGGATGGCGGTGGCGACGATGGTCCAGCCCACGGTGAGGGCGATGCCAAGCGTCGCGGCGGCCTGCGTGCCGGATCGGAGCCGGATGAACCGCGTGTCATTGTCCGATCTCAGAAAAAGTCGGCGTTCCGGAAAGTAGCGCTCTAGCAGCGCGTGCCATTTGATCGCGAGACGCGTTCGCACGTGTCAGTCCCTTATTCCGTCCCTGTTCTGGCGAAGGTCCCCTAACTCCGTCGCCTGCAAGGGAAGTAACAGACCACCCCGAAATCGCAACAATTTTGGGCTTGCGATTCGCCGAGAGCAGCGGATCAGCGCGCAAACGGCGAAAACTCGCCGATCTCAGGCACTTCTTTTGTATAGGAGTTACGCCGGGGCATGCCCGGTTTTTTGGCATCGCGCTTGGCACGCAGCGGCACGCGGGCCAAAGAGCGGAAGACAACGTCCTTGCAAGGACGTTGCAACTCCCTTCGAAGGGAGTTGAGCCGCCGCTTGCTGCCGGAGCGCTTAAAGCGCCTTAACGGCTTCGAGAACTTCTTCGGCGTGGCCGGGCACCTTCACCTTGCGCCATTCGCGCGCGATGCGGCCTTCGCCATCGATCAAGATCGTCGTCCGCTCGATGCCCATGAAGGTCTTGCCGTACATCTTCTTTTCTTTCCACACGCCAAAAGCGGTGCAGGTCTGGGCCGTCTCATCGGACAGCAGCGGCACGGTCAGCGCCTTCTTGCGCATGAATTTTTCGTGGCTTTCCAGGGAGTCCGCCGAGATGCCAAAGACTTTGGTATCCAGAGCTTCGAACTCGGGCAGCAGCCGCGAAAAATCCTGGTTCTCGACCGTGCAGCCGGAGGTGTCGTCGCGCGGGTAGAAGAACAGCACCACCTTCGAGGGCCGCAGGTCCGAGAGGGTGATCTCTCCGCCGCCGGTGACAGGAAGGGTGAAATCGTGGGCCATGTCGGACATCGCGCATCTCCTTTGGGGCAGTTCGCTTTGCGTGGTTCTTGGGCTAGAACCCGAAGAAGGACAATAGCGAGATGAAAGCGCGCCGCCAGTGACCGACCGCCGCAAAGCCAGAAAATCCCGTTCCGGACGCCGCCGCGTCGTGCTCTGGGGCTGCGGCTGCGGGCTTGGCTTTTTGGTGCTGGTGGCGGCTTTGCTGGCGGGCGGCATCTGGTACGCGATGGGGCGCTCGGTCTCGGCGCCGGACTGGATGCGCAGCGCGATCGAGACGCGGCTGGCCGAGGCGGTGCCGGGCCTGAAGGTGGATTTCGGCGACCTGCGGCTGCGGCTGCAGCCTGACTGGCTGGCCCGCATCGCGCTGACCGATGTGCAACTGCAAAGCGCTGAGGGCGGGCAGCTGGGCTCGCTGGCGCTGGTCGAGGTCGGGCTGGCCCCGACGCAGCTGCTGCGCGGCGAATACCAGCTGCGGGCGGTGCGTGTCTCTGGCGTGCAACTGAAGCTGCGGCGTGATCCCAATGGCGACCTCACAATGGGCGTCGATGGTATGTTCGCCTCGGACGGGCTGGCCCCCGATCTCGCGACCATCCTTGCGCAGATCGACACGCTGGCCGAGGAGCCGCGGCTGACCGGGCTGCGCTCGGTCGAGGCGGATGCGCTGACACTGCGCTATGAGGACGCCCGCGCGGGCCGGGCGTGGACGGCGGATGGCGGCCGTGTCGGGCTGCGGCGCGAGGGGGACACGCTGCGCATTGCGGGGGATGTGGCGCTGCTGGGCAACAGCGATGTGCCCGCCACCCTGTCGTTCAATGCCGAGAGCCGGATTGGCGAGGACAGTGTCAGCTTCGGCACCACGCTCAGCAACCTCTTGGCGCAGGACATTGCAACGCAAAGCCCGGCCTTGGCTTGGCTTAACGGTCTGCGCGCGCCCATCTCTGGCTCGCTGCGTGGCAATGTCACCGGCGGCGACAAACTGGGCGCGCTGTCGGCGACGCTGCAGATCGGCGAGGGCGTGCTGCAGCCGCGGCCCGAGACGCAGCCGATCCCCTTCGAGAATGCCCGCACTTATTTCTCGTTCGACCCCGAGACCGCCACGCTGACCTTTGACGAGATCTCGGTGAAGAGCCGTCTGGGCACCATGGTCTCGGACGGGCGCGCGGTGCTTGAAGGGCTGTCGCAGGGCATGCCCGGCGCCATGGTGGGTCAGTTCCGCTTTACCCGGCTGGAGGCCGATCCCAAGGGGTTCTTTGACGACAAGCTGCAACTGGCGGGGGCCGAAACCGACTGGCGGCTGAACTTCGATCCGTTCCGTTTCGAGCTTGGCCGCCTGCGGGTGACCGATCCGAAGCTGCCGCTGCGCGCCAGTGGCACGCTGGCGGCGGAGGAGGCGGGCTGGCGCTTGGCGCTGGACGCGCAGCTTGACACGCTGACCCCCGAGACGCTGCTGGCCTATTGGCCGCGCGCAGCGGCGGAAAAGGCCCGCGACTGGGTCGAAAAGAACATCTACGCGGGCACCTTCCACGATGTGGGGCTGGCCCTGCGGCTCGATCCGGGCGGCAGCTTGGTGCCCTATCTGCAAAGCCGCTTCGAGGGGGTGGAGCTGACCTATTCGCGCACGTTGCCGCGTCTCTACGCAGGCGTCGGGCAGCTGTCCTTCTTGCGCAACCGCCTGTCCGTGATGCTCGACAGCGGCGAGGTGAGGCCCACGCAGGGCGGGCTTTTGCAGGGCAAGGGCTCGAGTTTCGTCATCCCCGATCTCAGGCAGCGCCCGATGACCGGCGAGGTGAACGTCAAGGCGACCGGCTCGCTTGAGGCGGCGCTCTCTTACCTCGATGAAAAGCCGCTCGAGGTGATGAAGAAGGCCAACAAACCCGTGGCGCTGGGGACCGGGGAGGTCTCTGCGCAGGTGCGGGTGGTGACGCCGCTGAAGAAGGGCGTGCAGCGCGAGGAGATCGCGGTGATCGCCGACGCCACGGTGACGGGCGTCGAAAGCGCCGAGCTTGTGCCGGGCAAGGTGCTGAGCGCCGATGAGCTTTACGTCGCGGTGGATGACACTGGCGTCAGCGTGAGCGGCAAGGGCGATCTGTCAGGTGCGCCCTTTGACGGCGCTTGGAGCCAATCCTTCACTCCGGACACGCCGGGCAAGGTCGAAGGCGAGGTGGTGCTCTCCGAGACTGTCTCGCAGGCGCTGGGGATTGGCCTGCCTGCGGGCACCTTCTCGGGGCAGGGACGCGGCAGCATCGACATCACGCTGGCGCGCGGCCAGCCGCCGCAGTTCGTGCTGACCTCGGACCTTGCGGGTCTTGGCGTGTCGCTGCCGCAACTGGGCTGGCGGCTGTCTCAGGGCGGCACGGGGTCGCTGGAAGTGGCGGGCACGCTGGGCACGCCGGTCTCGGTCGAGACGCTGGCGCTGCGCGCGCCGGGGCTGACGGCGCAGGGCTCGGTCTCGCTCAACGCGAACGGCACGCTGCGCCAGTTGTCGCTGCCGGTGTTGCGCGCGGGCGGCTGGTTCGACGGGGCGGCGGTGCTGAGCGGGCGCGGGCGCAACGCGGCACCGGCCATGCGCCTCACCGGCAATATGCTCGACATGCGCGGCGCACCCGTAGGCGGCTCTGGCGGTGGTGGTGGCAGCGGTGGCGGGCCGATCGACATCGCCGTGAACCGCCTGCAGGTGACCGACAAGATCGCCATCACCAATCTGCAGGGCAAGTTCGACACCCGGCGTGGCATCAACGGCACGTTCACCGGCAGTGTGGGCGGGCGGGCGCCGGTGCGCGGCGATGTGGTTCCGCAGAACGGCGGCACGGCCATCCGCATCCGGGCGCGGGACGCTGGCGACGTGCTCAAGGGCGCGGGGGTGATGCAGAACATCGAGGACGGCACCTTCGATCTGACCCTCGTGCCGGTGCAGGGCAAGACCGGCGAATACGACGGCGCGCTCACCATCGAGGGGACGCGGATGCAAAAGAACCCGGCGGTGGTGCAACTGCTCGACGGCATCAGCGTGGTTGGCATCCTCGACCAGCTGAACGGGCCGGGCATCTTCTTTTCCGAGGTCGACGCCCGCTTCCGCCTCACCCCGCAGCAGATCATCCTCACCCGCTCCAGCGCCACCGGCCCGTCGATGGGCATTTCCATGGACGGCTATGCCAACCTTGCCAGCGGCATGATGGACATGCAGGGCGTTCTGTCGCCGATCTATGTGATCAATGGCATCGGTCAGCTGTTCTCGCGCAAGGGCGAGGGGCTGATCGGCTTCAACTTCAACCTGCGCGGCCCGGTCGCCGATCCGGCGGTCAGCGTGAACCCGCTTTCGGTCTTCACCCCGGGCATGTTCCGTGACATCTTCCGGCGCCCGCCGCCGCAGGTGAGTCAGTAGCGCAGCGCCCACTTCCAAGAGCACCCAAATCCATGCAGCTTTCCGATTTCGACTTCCCTCTCCCCGAGGACCTCATTGCCACGCGCCCGGCGCACCCGCGCTCTTCGGCGCGGCTGCTGGTGGCCGAGGGGACGCGTATCACCGATGCCATCGTGCGCGATTTGACCGACTGGCTGCAGCCCGGCGACCGGCTGGTGCTGAACGACACCAAGGTGATCCCGGCGCGACTTTCAGGCCTGCGCCATCGCTCCAGCGCGCAGGGCGAGACCGAGGCGCGGATCGAGGTGACGCTGCTCGAGCCGCGCGCGGGCGGGCTCTGGTCGGCCTTGGTCAAGCCGCTCAAGAAGCTGCGCGAGGGCGAGACGGTGGTGTTCTCGGACCAGCTTTCGGCGACGCTTGAGGCGCGGGAGGACGGGCAGGGGCTGCTGCGCTTCAACCTCACCGGCGAGGATTTCGACGCGGCGCTGGCCGAGGCCGGGGCGATGCCGCTGCCGCCCTATATCGCCGCAAAGCGCGCCGCCGATGCCCAAGACAAGGAAGACTATCAGACCGTCTGGGCCAAGAACTCCGGCGCGGTGGCCGCCCCGACGGCCTCGCTGCATTTCGACGATGCGCTGCTGGCGGCGCTGAAGGCGCGGGGCGTGGAGTTCACCCATGTGACGCTGCACGTGGGCGCGGGCACCTTCCTGCCGGTGAAGGTGGACGATGTGACCACCCATAAGATGCACGGCGAATGGGGCGAGGTGACCGAAGCGGCCGCCTCCGAGATCGCCGCTACCAAGGCAGCCGGTGGGCGGGTGATCCCGGTGGGCACCACCGCGCTGCGCCTGATCGAGACCGCCGCGCGCGACACGGGGGCCATCGCGCCGTGGAGCGGAGTGACGGACATCTTCATCTACCCCGGCTTCACCTTCCATGTCGCCGACGCGCTGATGACCAATTTCCACCTGCCGAAATCGACGCTGATGATGCTGGTGGCGGCCTTCATGGGCAAGGAGCGGATGGACCGCGTCTATGCTCATGCCATCGCCGAACGCTACCGGTTCTTCTCTTACGGTGATGCCTCGCTGCTCATCCCCTGAGGGCCAGCGGTCAGCGCAGCACCACCGTATCGCCGTTCAGCATGGTCTCGGCGTTGAGGCAGATCGGCAGCAGTTGCAGATCGGTGGTGATCTCGGAAATCTCCCGCACCAGCGGGTTCACGATCCCGCCCAGTAGATCGAGCGTGCCCGAGAGCAGCGTCCCCGTCTCCTCGACCGTCTGGTCAAGGAACAGGCCCAGGGGGCTGTCGGTCGAGACCAGCGCAGGGATGCCCGCGACCGCATCGAGATCGGCAAAGAGCAGCACCTTCACCCCATCGCCGGGCGCGCAGGCTGGCGATCCGGTGAGCAGCTTGTCGGGCCGCAGCCGCACCTCGTCGAGGTCGCGCACCAGCGACAGCAGGTTCGACACCACGAGGCTGGCACGCAGCGACACCTCGCCCTCGAACCGGATCGGGCATTCGGAAAAGATCGCCGCGTTCTCGACCACGAACCCATCACCCAAGCGCAGCACCTCTCCCGCCTCGCAGTCGATGTAGACGCTGCCATCGCTCAGCACTTCGATGTCGTCGAGATCGCGGATGTGCAGGTTCTGCGTGGCGGTGCGGGCGACCGCCTCGATGTCCGACAGGCTCAGTTCTTGCAGCCCGAAGAGGTCGAGCTGGGGCAGGGCAACGCCTTGGGTGAGCAGCTTGTCGATCAGCGCATCGGTTTCCTCGGTCCGCCAGAGCGGCATCTCGCCATAGTCGACACCGGCGTTGGCCATCAGGCAAATGCCAAGAAAGACATCCAGCGCCGAGACATCCACCCGCGTCTGCAGTGACAGCAGCGGCGCGGGGCAGCGCAGCGCGCCACGGGTGCGGAACTGCGCCACGGCCTGACCCTGCAGGTCCCATTTGTCGTAGCCAAAAAGGCCGAGAAACAGCAGCGGCTCGGCGCTGTCATGGGCTTCGTCGCGGTTCAGCGTGACCCGCACGGCGTCATAGGGATGCTGGCCGGGCAGAAAGTTGCCGCTTTGGGCGTCGCGCCGCCCGATCTCGAAGCTTTGCTTGTGCCATGCGTTGTCGAGCTTCGCGACCTCCAGCCCGCTGCCCGCGATGCGCTGCGCGACCTTGCGCGGGCTCTGACCGATCAGCGGCTCGGAGGCGCGGGTGGCAGCGCTGAGGGCTGCGGCCTCTGCGTTGGACTGCAGGATTTCCTTCACGCGCCAAGCGTTGGCGACATCGATTGCCGCGCCGCCCAGCAAAGTGCCGATGATCAGCATGAAGAGCGCGATGGCCGTTCCCGCGCCGTCTTCGCCTTTCCAAAGCCGGGTCAGCCGCTGCGGGCACTTGAGATATGCCTGCATCAGCTGGGCTCCCGCAGCATCGAGATCGATGCCTTCAACTCGCCCACCACGTAGCGGCCCATGACCGGCGTCAGAGACGCTTTGGCCCCCGGCAGGCTGATGCGGGCGTCAACCTCGTCGCGGTCGACCTGCACATCGACGACATAATCGTTGTTGCCGAAAAACAGCCTGCTGCGCAGGTAGTCATTGGCCTCCTCCGGGCGCACCCGGTGGATCGAGACGGCGCGGGCGGTGTCGCGCGCGGCGCTCCACATGTTGGCGTTGACCACCATGAGATAGGCGAAATCCATGATCAGCGCGAGCATGCAGAGCAAAAACGGTGCCCAGATCGCCATTTCCACGGTCAGCGAGCCGTCCTCCTGCTCGCGAAACCTTCTCAGCATGAATGTCTTGCCGAGCCTATGTGTTCTTCCAGTCGTACTCCTCGTGCGCGTCATGACGGATGCGCCCCCTCACTGGTTCCTCCACTGCACGGGGAAAAACATGTCCCGCACATCCATATTTAGCGCCTGAATTGTGCCTTCTTTGCGGCGCTCATGTGGCCGCTCGCCATTTGAATTCGCCAAGCCGCATGCGACTCTCGGTAAGGGTTTGTTTACCTGTCGCATTTTCGCGTTCGTAAAAATGCAACCATTGCGGTGCCATACTAGGTAGTTAACAAACCACGCGGGTTTTTGGCGGGAAATGTGCCCAATTTTGCGACGAAATTAGAATGCTCTTGCGCCGAAAGCGTCGTGAGGGCAGGGCAGGGCGAAGGTAAGAATCGCCGCAGTAGATCGTGACCAAACTGCGTTGCGGCGGATGTGGATAAAGGGGCCGGACATGACCGAGGTTCTGAAAAATTCCTGGGCGCTGCTCTTGGGCGTCATGCTGCTGATGGTGGGCAACGGTCTGCAAGGCTCGCTCTTGGGTGTGCGCGGCGGCGACGCGGGGTTCTCGGCCTTCTCCATGTCGATCGTCATGTCCGGGTATTTCGCCGGCTTCCTGCTCGCCTCGCGGCTGACACCGGGGATGATCCGCCGCGTTGGGCACGTGCGGGTCTTCGCCGCGCTTGGCTCGTTCATCTCGGCGGTGCTGATCCTTTACCCGGCGTTCCCGCATCCCATCGTGTGGACCATCGAGCGGATGATCATCGGCTTTTGCTACTGCGGCGTCTATGTGACCGCCGAAAGCTGGCTCAACAACGCCTCGTCGAACGAGAACCGCGGGCAGGCGCTCTCGGCCTATATGATCGTGCAGATGGTCGGCATCATCGCCGCGCAGGGCATGCTGCTGATCCCCGACAGCTCGGGCTTCCTGCTTTTCGTGATCCCCTCGGTGCTGGTCTCCATCGCCTTCGCGCCCATTCTGCTGTCGATCTCGCCGACGCCCGCCTTTGACACCACCCGCCCGATGAGCCTGCTGGAGCTGTTCCACGTCTCGCCGCTGGGCATGGTCGGGATGTTTCTACTGGGCGGCGTCTTCGCCTCGCAGTTTGGTATGGCGGCGGTCTATGGCTCGGAGGCGGGGCTGAGCCTTGCGCAGATCTCCACCTTCGTCGCGGCCTTCTATGTGGGCGCGCTGGTCACTCAGTATCCGCTGGGCTGGCTGTCGGACCGGATGGACCGCCGCGTGCTGGTCATGGTGGTGGCGCTGGTCGGCGGCGTCGCGGCGGCGCTGGCGGTGACGCTTTCGGGGCATTTCACCGTGCTGCTGGCGGCGGCCTTCCTGATCGGCGGTGCCTCGAACCCGCTTTATTCGATCCTCATCGCCCACACCAACGACTTCCTCGGCACGGACCGCATGGCGGCGGCCTCTGCGGGCCTGCTGTTCATCAACGGCCTTGGGGCCATCGCCGGGCCACTGATCTCGGGCTATGCGATGCAGACGATGGGGCCGGGCGGCTTCTTCATGCTGATCTCGGCGCTGATGCTGGGTCTCACCGGCTACGCGGGCTGGCGCATGACCCGCCGCGCGGCACCGCAGGCGGACGATATCGGCGCCTTCGCCGCAGTGGCGCCCACCGGCTCCATGGTGGCGGTTGAGGTCGCGCAGGAGGCGGTGATCGACGCGCAGGAAGCCGCGGAGGCCGAGATGATTGAGGCCGCGCGCGCCGAGGCCGAGGCCGAAGACAGGCTTAGGTGAGTGCCTGATTTTCGGGCAGACACGGACGAAAGCAGGGATTGTCGCAATTGACAGAATTTGTGACTTCAGCATCCGGTGCAGGCGAATGTAACCTGTTCATGACACCGGAGCGGCACGCAAGGATGGAAGGTATGAAGGCCCCCGAGGATATTCTGGCATTCTGGCTCGACCAGACCGAAAGCGACAAATGGTACAAAGCGGACCCGGCGCTCGACGCCGAGATCCGCTCCCAGTTCGAGGAGACTTGGGAAGGCGCGATGGAGGGGCGGTTCGGGCTATGGCTCACCTATCCCAGCGGCGCGCTTGCCTATGTGATCCTGCTCGATCAGTTCTCACGCAACATGTTCCGCGGCGAGGCCAAGGCCTTTTCGGCGGATGAGATCGCACTGGCGGCAGCGAAACAGGCGATCTGGCGCGGCTGGGATCTGAAGATCGACGAGCCCGCGCGGCAGTTCTTCTACCTGCCGCTGATGCATTCCGAGAACCTCTGCGATCAGGAGCGGTGCATCCGCCTGATGAAAGAGCGGCTGACCGAGACCGGCGCCAGCAACCTGCTGCACGCTCGGGCACACCGCGAAGTGATCCGCGAGTTCGGGCGCTTCCCCACCCGCAACGAGGCACTGTCGCGCAATTCGACCTCGCCCGAAAGCGGCTACCTTCAGGGTGGCGGCTATGGCGAGGTGCTGCGCAAACTGCAGGCGGTCGAGGCGGCCTGAGCGGCCAGAACCTCAGATTAGCCCAATGAATTAAGGCCCGTGCGATCCAGTCGCGCGGGCCTTTCTTTTGGTTTGCAGCTGTCCGGCGGCAAGCTTTCGCGTGGCGGGTTGCGTATTCCGCCGCAGCCCGTCACCTTGCCTGAAGTCCCGCATCGCCCTAGCTGCCTGCGGGGCAGGCGATCTTTCGCGGCGCGGCGTTGAAGCCCCCGGGGAGATGGTTTAATATCAAACTAATTTGACTCGGCGGGAGAGAGCCATGGCTTCGCAAAGCTTCGATATGATCGTCATCGGTGCCGGACCGGGGGGCTACGTCGCCGCCATCCGCGGCGCCCAACTCGGCCTCAAGGTGGCCGTGGTGGAGCGCGAGCACATGGGCGGCATCTGCCTCAACTGGGGCTGCATCCCGACCAAGGCGCTGCTGCGGTCCTCGGAGATCTACCACTTCATGCAGCGCGCCAAAGACTACGGTCTGAGCGCCGAGAAGATCGGTTACGACCTCGATGCGGTGGTGAAACGCTCGCGCGGCGTGGCCAAGCAGCTGAACTCCGGCGTCACCCACCTTCTCAAGAAGAACAAGGTGACGGCGATCATGGGCGAGGCCTCGATCCCCGCCAAGGGCAAGGTCACCGTCAAGACCGACAAAGGCACCGAAGAGCTGACGGCGAAGAACATCGTCATCGCCACCGGCGCGCGCGCGCGCGAACTGCCGGGCCTCGAGGCGGATGGCGATCTGGTATGGACCTATAAGCACGCGCTGCAGCCGGGCCGCATGCCCAAGAAGCTGCTGGTCATCGGCTCGGGTGCCATCGGCATCGAGTTCGCCAGCTTCTACAACACGCTCGGCGCCGATACGACGGTGGTCGAGGTGATGGACCGCATTCTGCCCGTCGAGGATGAGGAAATCTCGAAATTCGCCAAGAAGCAGTTCGAGAAGCAGGGCCTGAAGATCCGCGAGAAGACCATGGTCAAGCAGCTTGACCGCGCCAAGGGCAAGGTCACCGCGCATATCGAGCAAGGCGGCAAGGTCACCAAGGAAGAGTTCGACACGGTGATCTCGGCGGTCGGCATCGTCGGCAACACCGAAGGGCTGGGTCTCGAAGCGCTCGGCGTGAAAGTGGAGCGCACGCATGTGGTGGTGGACAAGCACTGCCGCACCGGCATCGAAGGCGTCTACGCCATCGGTGACATCGCCGGCGCGCCCTGGCTGGCACATAAGGCGAGCCACGAGGGCGTCATGGTGGCCGAGCTGATCGCCGGCGGTCATCCGCATGCGGTCGATCCCAACTCCATCGCGGGCTGCACCTATTGCCACCCGCAGGTGGCCTCGGTCGGCATGACCGAAGCGCAGGCGAAAGAGGCGGGCTATAAGATCAAGGTCGGCCGCTTCCCCTTCATCGGCAACGGCAAGGCGATCGCGCTTGGCGAGCCCGAGGGGCTGGTGAAAACCGTCTTCGACGAGAAGACCGGCGAGCTTCTGGGCGCGCATATGATCGGCGCGGAAGTCACCGAGCTGATCCAGGGCTACGTGGTGGGCCGGCAGCTTGAGACCACCGAAGAAGACCTGATGAACACCGTCTTCCCGCACCCGACGCTGTCGGAGATGATGCACGAAAGCGTGCTCGACGCATGGGGCCGTGCGATCCATTACTGAGGCCGCGCACCTCGGAAAAGAAAAGGGCGCCCGACCGGGCGCCCTTTTTCGTGTGTCAGGATAAAGGGGGCGCTGCCCCCTCGGCGCTTCGCGCCTCACCCCCGGGATATTTACACCAAGAGGAAGCTGCGCGGCTCCAGTCTTCCTCTTGGCCAAAATATCCCGGGGGAGGCCGCCGCAGGCGGACGGGGGCAGCGCCCCCATCTTGCAACGTCAGGCCGAAAGCCGCGCGAGGAAGCTCTGCACCTTCGGCGCCAGCCAATCCCAGAGTTTCGGCGCGCCACTTTGGATCTTCGGCGCCATTTTCTTCTCGAACACCGGCCAGGTCACCTTGTAGTCGACCCATGAGCCGCCTTGCGTGACGAGGTTCATATTCGGTGGCTGGAACCGGTCGACGGATTTCGCAAAGCGTGCGTCGGGGGTCTCATTGGCTTCGAACTCATCCCAGAGCGCGCGCAATTCGGCGCCCTGATCGGCGGGTAGCAGGCCGAAGAGCCGGTCGGCGGCGGCGGCTTCCTCGGCTTCCTTGGCGGCCTCGTCCACATCCCCGAAGAACGGGTTGTCGCCCGCGTCGATCTCGACGAGATCATGCAGCAGCAGCATCTTGATGACGCGCTCGATGGTCACGCCCTCGGGGGCGTGCTCGCCCAGCACCAGCGCAAAGAGCGCGAGGTGCCAGCTGTGCTCGGCGGAGTTTTCGAAGCGCGCGCCATCCGAGGTCTTGGTGGCACGGGTCACCGCGGACAGACGGCCCGCCTCGATGAGAAAGGCCATCTGCGCGTCGAGGCGTTCGGTGCTCATGTGGGCGTGTCCCCGGTGTCCGCGGCGCCTTCGGCATCGAGGCCGCTCGCTTTGGCGGCGTTCAGCCGCTCGACGAGGAAGGCGCGCGCCCGGCGCTCGGCCATGCGCACGCGGATCGAGGTGAGATAGGCTTCCTCAAGGGTGGTGGAGGAGGCGCCGATGACTTTGGCGACCTCCATGAAGAACCGGTCGTCGCCGGTCACTTTCATCACCTTGAACGTGTCATCGGCCAGTTTGTCGGCCAGTTCCTCGGTCAGTTGCATGACGCTCTCCGGGGCTTGGGGCTTGCGGACCGCAGCGCGGGCCGGGCCCGCGCCCGCGGCTCAGCGCGTGGTTTCGGTCAGGCGGCGCTTCACGTAGCCGGTGACATTGTCGATCATCGTATCCATATGCGGCTCTTCAAAGAAGTGGCCGGCCCCCTCGATCTGCTCGTGGGTGATGGTGATGCCCTTCTGCTCCTTGAGCTTGTTCACCAGCGTCGTGGTGTCCGCGGGCGGCGCCACGCGGTCATTGGTGCCGTTGATGATCAGCCCCGACGAGGGGCAGGGGGCGAGGAACGAGAAATCATACATGTTCGCCGGCGGCGAGACCGAGACGAAGCCAGTGATTTCGGGGCGGCGCATCAGCAGTTGCATGCCGATCCACGCACCGAAAGAAAATCCCGCGACCCAGCAGTGCTTGGAATTGTTATTCATCGACTGCAGGTAGTCGAGCGCCGAGGCGGCGTCGGAAAGCTCGCCGATGCCCTGGTCGTATTCGCCCTGGCTCCGGCCCACGCCGCGGAAATTGAACCGCAGCACGGTGAAACCCATGTTGTAGAAGGCGTAGTGAAGGTTATAGACGACCTTGTTGTTCATCGTCCCGCCGAACTGCGGGTGCGGGTGCAGGACGATGGCAATGGGGGCGTCATTGTCTTTTTGCGGATGATAGCGGCCTTCAAGGCGGCCTTCGGGTCCGGGAAAAATGACCTCGGGCATCGGGCGGAACTGCTCCTGATCGGTGTGCGCGAAATTCTTGACGATATTCCTGCGGCACTTTAGAACGTTTCTAAATCCCGTGTGCGCACGGGAAAGGGCTTCATTGCAGATAGGCAATTGCCCGGTCAAGGTCAATCGGTTGGGCGCATGGTGCCCGGGGAGGCGAGCGTGAAGCTGAGTACGAAAGGGCGCTACGCGATGGTGGCGCTGGTGGACATCGCCCTGCAGCCAGAGGGCGAGCTTGTGACCCTCGGTGACATCTCAAAGCGTCAGGACGTCTCGCTGCCCTATCTCGAGCAGCTTTTCGTCAAGCTGCGCCGGGCGGGGTTGGTGGCCTCTGTGCGCGGGCCGGGCGGCGGATATCGGCTCGCCCAGACCCCCGATGAGATCCGCGTTGTGGACATCCTCGCCGCGGTGGACGAGACCGTGGACGCGATGCACAAGGGGGCTGGCGCCTCGGGCGGGGCTTCGGGCAGCCGGGCGCAATCGCTATCGAACCGCCTGTGGCAGTCGCTTTCGGCGCATGTCTATGTCTACCTGCATCAGGCGCGGCTGTCGGATGTGGTGAGCAATGCGCTCGCGCCCTGTCCGGCGGTGCCGTCGCTTTTCGCCGTGGTCGACGAGCAGGACGAAGTGGCCGCCAGCGAGGCGTGAGGCTCAGGCGGCGGCCCGGTCGGTCCGTGACCCCGGGGCGCGTATTTTTGGAACAATGAAAGAGGGGCGGCGTGACGCGGGCCTATCTCGACTGGAATGCGACGGCCCCGCTGCGGGCCGAGGCGCGGGATGCGATGATCGCGGCGATGGATGTCGTGGGCAACCCGTCTTCGGTGCACGCCGAGGGGCGCGCGGCCAAAGGGCTGATGGAAAAGGCGCGGGCGCAGGTCGCCTCGGCGCTGGGGGCCGATGGGGCGGATGTGGTCTTCGTCTCCGGCGCCACCGAAGCGGCGGCGCTGGCCTGTGCCGGGCGCGGGCTGCATGGCGCGGATATCGAACATGATGCCATGGCGGCATGGCTCACCTGCGATCTGCCGGTGGACGGGCAGGGGCGCGTAAGCGTGACCGACCCGGCGCAGACCGCGCTGCAGGCGGCGAACTCCGAGACCGGCGTCATTCAGGACCTGCCGCAGGGGCTGGCGGTGGTGGATGCCACGCAGGTCTTTGGCAAGCTGCCCTTCGCCTTCAACTGGTCGGGCGCGCAGATGGCCATCGTCTCGGCGCATAAGCTGGGCGGGCCGAAGGGAATCGGCGCGCTGGTGATGAAGCGCGGCACCGACCTTCCACCGCAGATGAAGGGCGGCGGGCAGGAGATGGGACGCCGCGCCGGCACCGAAAATCTGATCGGTATCGCGGGATTTGGCGCAGCGGCGGAGGTGGCTGCGCGCGATCTGGCCGATGACGTCTGGACAGGAATCGAAAAACTTAGAACAATTCTAGAAAACGCTATTGCGGCTGCCGCCCCAGAGACTATTTTTGTCGGGAATGGTGCGCCGCGCCTGCCGAACACCTCCTGCTTCGCTTTGCCGGGCTGGAAGGGCGAGACGCAGGTGATGCAGATGGATCTGGCCGGCTTCGCGATCTCTGCGGGCTCGGCCTGTTCCAGCGGCAAGGTCCGCGCCTCCCGCGTGCTGCGGGCAATGGGATTTGACGACGACGTGGCCGGCAGCGCGATCCGCGTGAGCCTTGGCCCGACGACACGGGAAGAGGACGTGCTGCGCTTCGCCGAAGCATGGGCACGTCAGTATCGGAAGAAATACGCGCCGGCCTCCTGAGGTCACGCGCGTCACCGGAAACGCAGGGCAGCCCGCATGGTGCGCCCCGGGACGACAGGAGAAAAGGCTGATGGCAGCTTTTGACAATATTACCGTGAAAGAAGGTGTCGAGCAGGAGACCGTTGACGCGGTCGAGGCCGTCTCGACCTACAAATACGGCTGGGAAACCGACATCGAGATGGAATACGCGCCGATGGGCCTCAATGAGGACATCGTGCGTCTGATCTCGGAAAAGAACGAAGAGCCCGAGTGGATGACCGATTGGCGTCTCGAGGCGTTCCGCCGCTGGCTGACCAAAGAGGAGCCCAGCTGGGCGATGGTCGATTACCCCAAGATCGACTTCCAGAAGCAGTATTACTATGCGCGCCCCAAAAGCATGGAGACCAAGCCCAAGTCGCTGGACGAGGTCGACCCCAAGCTGCTGGCCACCTATGAAAAGCTGGGTATTCCGCTCAAGGAGCAGATGATCCTTGCGGGCATCGAAGGTGCCGAGGATGCGCCCGCCGAAGGCCGCAAGGTCGCTGTGGACGCGGTCTTCGACTCCGTGTCGGTGGGCACCACCTTCCAGAAAGAGCTGGAGAAGGCGGGCGTGATCTTCTGCTCGATCTCCGAAGCGATCAAGAACCACCCCGAGCTGGTCAAGAAGTACCTCGGCTCGGTGGTTCCGGTGTCGGACAACTTCTATGCCACGCTGAACTCGGCGGTCTTCTCGGACGGCTCGTTCGTCTATGTGCCGCCGGGCGTGCGCTGCCCGATGGAGCTGTCGACCTACTTCCGCATCAACGCCGAAAACACCGGCCAGTTCGAGCGGACGCTGATCATCGCCGACAAGGGCTCTTACGTCAGCTACCTCGAGGGCTGCACCGCGCCGAAGCGTGACACCGCGCAGCTGCACGCCGCCGTGGTCGAGATCATCGTCGAAGAAGACGCCGAGGTGAAATACTCGACCGTCCAGAACTGGTTCCCCGGCGACGAGGAAGGCAAGGGCGGCATCTACAACTTCGTCACCAAGCGTGCCGACTGCCGCGGCGACCGTGCCAAGGTGATGTGGACGCAGGTGGAAACCGGCTCGGCCGTGACCTGGAAATACCCGTCGTGCATCCTGCGCGGCAACGAAAGCCAGGGCGAGTTCTATTCGATCGCCATCGCCAACAACCACCAGCAGGCCGACACCGGCACCAAGATGATCCACCTTGGCAAGGACACCAAGAGCCGGATCGTCTCGAAGGGCATCTCGGCGGGCGTAGCGCAGAACACCTATCGTGGTCTGGTGTCGATGCACCCGAAGGCGAAGAACTCGCGCAACTACACCCAGTGCGACAGCCTGCTGATCGGCGACAAATGCGGGGCGCACACGGTTCCTTACATCGAGGTGAAGAACAACTCTTCGCGCTGCGAGCATGAGGCGACCACCTCGAAAGTGGACGACGACCAGCTCTTCTATTGCCGCCAGCGCGGCATGGACGAGGAAGAGGCCGTGGCTCTGGTGGTCAATGGCTTCTGCAAGGAAGTGCTGCAGGCGCTGCCCATGGAGTTCGCCATGGAAGCCCAGCAGCTCGTCGCCATCTCGCTCGAAGGCTCGGTGGGCTAAGGCCCGCCGAAGGGAGAGACCGGATGCTGCAACAGCTGGTTCTGGAGTCCGCCGGGGCGGCGATCGGCGTCTTTCTTGGCGTGTTGATCGGGCTTGGCGTGCGCAAGCGTAAGGGCAACACCGAGGGGCTGATGGCCAACTCGGTGCTGCTTACCGCAAGCGCCGCGGCGGGCCTCGCGCTCATCGTCATGATGGCGTTCCGCTACTTTCTGGGCTGAGGGCTGAGCGATGATCGTCACCACCACCAACAGCATCGAAGGCCACCGCATCACCTCTTACAAAGGGGTCGTGGTGGGCGAGGCGATCATGGGCGCGAATGTCGTGCGTGATCTCTTTGCCTCGATCACCGATGTGATCGGCGGGCGCTCCGGCGCCTATGAGGCCAAGCTGCAGGACGCGCGCGACGTGGCCATGCGTGAGCTCAAGGAGCGCGCCATCGCGCTCGGCGGGAACGCGGTGGTCGGCGTCGATCTCGATTACGAGGTGGTGGGCAACTCGATGCTCATGGTCTCGGTGTCGGGCACGGCGGTGGTGATCACCCCATGAGCGACGTGCTGACCCGACCCGAGCTCACGCTCCCCGAGGCGGAGGCGGCGCTACTGCGCGCCGAATACGCCGCGGCGGAGGTGATCCTTGAGTATGGGTCGGGCGGCTCGACGGTGCTGGCGTCCGAGATGCCGGGAAAATCGGTGTTCTCGGTGGAGTCGGGAAAGGACTGGGCGCAGATGATGCGCCGCTGGCTCGCCGCTCACCCGCCCGCGCGGGGCACCGAGGTGGATGTGATCTGGTCCGACATCGGGCCGACGAAGGAATGGGGGCACCCGGTGAGCGACGCCGAATGGCGCAGCTTCCCCGAGTACCCGCTGAAAGTTTGGGACCTGCCCGAGTTCCGCCAGCCCGACGTGGTGCTGGTCGACGGGCGTTTCCGCGAGGGCTGCGCGCTTGCCGCCGGCTTCATGACCGAGAAACCGCTGGTGCTGCTCTTCGACGATTACGCGCCGCGGCAACACTATCACAAGGTCGAGCACTGGCTCGGCCGACCGCAAATGACCGGGCGCATGGCCCGGTTCGAGATCGTCCCTCAGGCCTTCCCGGTGAAGGATCTGCTGCGGATCATGAAACTGACCGTGCGGCCCTGACCGCACCCCCAAGGAGGGAAACCTATGCTGGAAATTAAAAACCTTCAGGTGAAGCTGGAAGAAGAGGACAAGCAGATCCTCAAAGGTGTGGACCTGACCGTCGAAGCGGGCAAGGTGCATGCGATCATGGGCCCGAACGGTTCGGGCAAGTCGACCCTGTCCTACGTCCTGTCGGGCAAGGACGGCTACGAGGTGACCGGCGGCGAAGCCACGCTCGGCGGTGAAGACATCCTCGACATGGAGCCCGAAGAGCGCGCCGCAGCCGGCCTCTTCCTCGCGTTCCAATACCCGGTGGAAATCCCCGGCGTCGGCAACATGACCTTCCTGCGCACCGCGGTGAACTCGCAGCGCAAGGCCCGTGGTCAGGAAGAAATGTCCTCGACCGAGTTCCTCAAGGTCGTGCGCGAGAAGGCGAAATCGCTGAAGATCGACGCCGAGATGCTTAAGCGTCCGGTCAACGTCGGCTTCTCGGGCGGTGAGAAGAAGCGCAACGAAATCCTGCAGATGGCGATGCTCGAGCCGAAGATGTGCATCCTCGACGAGACCGACTCCGGGCTCGACGTCGACGCCATGAAGCTGGTCGCCGACGGTGTGAATGCGCTGCGCGACGAAGGCCGTGGTTTCCTCGTGATCACCCACTACCAGCGTCTTCTGGACCACATCAAACCCGACGTCGTGCACATCATGTCGAACGGCCGCATCATCAAGACCGGCGGCCCCGAGCTGGCGCTCGAAGTCGAGCAGAACGGCTATGCGGACATCATCGAGGAGGAAGCGTAAATGGCACTTCCCCAAGTCAAACAGACCGCGACCGACACGCGGCTGGCGGCGCTGAGCCTGCCCGAGGGTGGCTGGTCGCGCCCCGCCCGCGAGGCGGCGCTGACGCGCGTGCAGGCCATGGGTCTGCCCGGCGCCCGTGACGAGTATTGGAAATACACCCGCCCCGAGACGCTGACCGCCGCCGAGGCTCCCTCGGCTGCTGTCATGGACGTCTCGGATGAGGCGCCGGTGTTCGGCGAACGCGACACCCTCAAGGTGGTCTTCGTCGACGGTGTGTTCAGCGCCGAGGAGTCGGACGATCTGGCCCTCGACGGCGTCAGCATCGAGCGTCTTGCAGAAACGTCGGACATCCACTGGGCCAAGGACCTCTACGGCCAGCTGGAGACGGCGGGTCAGACCCCGGTCGAGCGCCCGCTCGCCGCGCTCAACACCGCCTTCGCCACCGACGGTCTGCTGATCCGCGTGACCGGCAAGGCCACCAAGCCGCTGCACCTGATCTACCGCCACGTCGAGGACACCTCGGATGCGATCCTGCACCACGTGGTGAAGGTCGAAGAGGGCGGCGATCTGACGGTGCTGGAATCCGGCCCGGCTGCGGCGCGCTTCAACAAGGTGATGGAAGTGGACGTGGCCGATGGCGCGGGCTTCCACCACGTGCGCGTGCAGGGTCGTGACCACGAGCGCCGCGCGGCGACCCATGTCTTCGCCCGTCTCGGCACCGAGAGCACCTTCAAGACCTTCACCCTGACCGTCAACGGCGTGCTGACCCGCAACGAATGCGTGGTCGAGCTGACCGGCGACGATGCGCTGTGCCACATCGCGGGCGCCTGCATGGGCGATGGCGATTTCCACCACGACGATACGGTGTTCATCACCCATGACGCGGTGAACTGCGAAAGCCGTCAGGTGTTCAAGAAGGTGCTGCGCAACGGCGCGACCGGCGTGTTCCAGGGCAAGATCCTCGTGCAGCCCGGCGCTCAGAAGACCGATGGTTACCAGATCAGCCAGTCGCTGCTGCTCGACGAGGACAGCCAGTTCCTCGCCAAGCCCGAGCTGGAAATCTATGCCGATGACGTCGCCTGTTCGCACGGGTCGACCTCGGGGGCGATCGACGAAGATGGCCTGTTCTACCTGCGCGCCCGCGGCGTGTCGCGTGGCGAGGCCGAAGACCTGCTGACCATCGCCTTCATCGCCGAGGCGGTGCAGGAGGTCGAGGACGAGAGCATCCAGGAAGAGATCAACGGTCTCGTCGCTGCCTGGCTGGGCCGGCGCCGCGGCTGATGTCGCTCTCGCGCGAGATTGTCGCCACCTATCGGGGGCCGGGCGCGGTGATGCGCCGCCTGCTGTCGCAGGGCCCCCGCGAGGACCGGGCGCTGATGTTTGCCATGGTGGCCTGCGCAATCTTCTTCGTTGCGCAGCTGCCGGGCCTCGCGCGGCAGGCACATCTGGAGCAGGTTGATCTCAACCCTTTGATGGGCGCCTCGCTTCTGGCCTGCATGGTGATCCTGCCGCTTGCGCTTTACGTGCTGGCGGCGCTGAGCCACCTCGTGGCGAAACTCTTTCGCGGGCAGGGCACCGGCTATGGCGCCCGGCTCGCCTTGTTCTGGGCGCTGCTGGCGGCCAGTCCGCTGGTGCTGCTGAACGGGCTCGTCGCGGGCTTTGTCGGCGAGGGCGCGCAGCTGTCGCTGGTCGGCCTGCTGTGGTTCGCGGTGTTCCTCTGGTTCTGGCTGCGCTGCCTGATCGTCGCCGAACGCCCCGCCGAGCCGGTGACCGGACGGCCTGCCACATGAGCGCCGCGGCCCTGCTTTCGCTGGCGTGGCAGACCATCGTCGCCCCGCGCGAGGTGGCGCGTCTGCTGATCTCGCTGCGGCTGTCGCGCGAGGTGCTGCTGACCGGTTTCGCGCTGGTGGTGGTGCTGAACGCGCTGATCGTCGGGCTGATGCAGCTCGGCGGTGAGGTGCCCGCGGGCATGCTGCTCGCACCCGTGCCGATGGGGCTGCTGCTGGCGACCATGCTGGCCGCCTCCATCGCCGTGATGACATGGGCCGGACGCACCTTGGGCGGCTCGGGCCGGATCGAGGATGTGGCGGTGCTGCTGATCTGGCTGCAGGCGCTGCGCGCGCTGGCGCAGCTCGGTGTGGCGCTTCTGGGCGCGGTCTCGGGCGGGCTGGCGCTGCTTGTCGTGCTGGGCAGCCTCATCGTGGGCATCTGGATCCTCGTCAATTTTCTCGACGAGGCGCATGGTCTCGGCAGCCCTTTCAAGGCGCTGCTGGTGCTGATACTCGCAAGCGTGGCGCTGGTTCTGGCGCTGATGATGATCGTCTCCCTGCTGGGAGTTGGGCCGAACGGGATGGCTGGCTATGTATGACGTGCAAAAAATCCGCGAAGATTTTCCGATCCTGTCGCGCAAGGTGAACGGCAAGCCGCTGACCTATCTCGACAATGGCGCCTCGGCGCAGAAACCGCAGGTGGTGATCGACGCCGTGACCCGTGGCTATGCCGAGGAATATTCCAACGTCCACCGCGGTCTGCACTACCTGTCGAACCTCGCCACCGAGAAATACGAGGGCGTGCGCGGCACCATCGCGCGCTTTCTGGGCGCGAAGGACGAGGAAGAGGTGGTCTTCTCCAATGGCTCGACCATGGGCATCAACCTCGTCGCCTACGGCTGGGCCATGCCGCGCCTTGAGGCGGGGGACGAGATCATCCTGTCGGTAATGGAGCACCACGCCAATATCGTGCCTTGGCACTTCCTGCGTGAGCGGCAGGGTGTGGTGATCAAATGGGTCGATGTGGACGCCACGGGCGCGCTCGACCCGCAGGCGGTGATCGACGCGATCACCCCCAAGACCAAGCTGATCGCCGTCACGCAGGTGTCGAACGTGCTGGGCACGGTGGTCGACGTAAAGACCATCGCCGCCGCCGCTCGCGAGAAGGGCGTGCCGGTGCTCGTCGACGGTTCGCAGGGCGCGGTGCACATGCCGGTCGACGTCGAAGATCTCGGCTGCGACTTCTACGCCATCACCGGGCATAAGCTCTACGGCCCCTCGGGGTCCGGCGCGATCTGGATCCGCAAGGAGCGTCAGGCCGAGATGCGCCCCTTCCTTGGTGGCGGCGACATGATCCGCGAGGTTCACAAGGACTGCATCACCTATGCCGAGCCGCCGATGAAATTCGAGGCCGGCACCCCCGGCATCGTGCAGCAGATCGGGCTTGGTGTGGCGCTGGAGTATATGATGGGCCTCGGCATGGACAATATCGCCGCCCATGAAGCGAAGCTTGCGAAATATGCCGCGTCAAAGCTGCAGGGGCTGAACTGGCTCAACGTGCAGGGCACCACGCCGGACAAGGCGGCGATCTTCTCCTTCACGCTGGATGGGGCTGCGCATGCGCATGACATCTCGACGATCCTCGACAAGAAGGGCGTCGCGGTGCGCGCCGGCCATCACTGCGCCGGGCCACTGATGGATCACCTCGGGGTCTCGGCCACCTGCCGTGCCTCCTTTGGTCTCTACAACACCGAGGCTGAGGTCGACACGCTGGTCGAGGCGCTGGAACTGGCGCACGAGCTTTTCGCCTGAGTTTTGCCCTGAAGGTTTAACTTGAGCCCTTGCCGGGCCGGGTGCCGGGTGGCGCTGCCGGATTTGCGTATTTGAAAAGAGAAGAAGCCCGGGGGGGTGCGCGGACCCTCGGGGCTTTTTGCATTCGCAGCTTCGTCTAGACCCAAATATCCCGGGGGAGGCCGCGCAGCGGACGGGGGCAGAGCCCCTATCCTGCATCGGCGCGTCACAGCAGGGAAGTTTACTCCACCGTCACCGACTTCGCGAGGTTGCGCGGCTGGTCCACGTCGGTGCCTTTGGCGATGGCGGCGTGATAGGCCAGCAGCTGCGCTGGCAGCGCGTAGAGCAGCGGGGCGAGGCGCTCGTCGACCTCGGGCAGGGTGATACTTGACCAGATGCCGCTGCCGGCCGCCTCGATGCCGCCCGCGCAGGAGATCAGGCAGACCTTGCCGCCGCGCGCCATCACCTCCTGCATGTTCGAGACGGTCTTGTCGAAAAGCCCGTCGCGCGGGGCCATGACGATCACCGGCACGCTCTTGTCGATGAGCGCGATCGGCCCGTGCTTCAGCTCTCCGCTCGCATAGGCTTCGGCGTGGATGTAGCTGATCTCCTTGAGCTTCAGCGCGCCTTCGAGCGCCAGCGGATACATCATGCCGCGGCCCAGAAAGAGCACGTCGCGCGCCTCGGCGATCTTGCGGGCGGCCTCGGCGATGGTCTCGTCGCGATCAAGCGCGGCGTTGAATAGCCCGGGCAGGGCGCGCAGCTGCGCCAGCAGCTCGGCCTTCTCGGCGGCATCCATGCGCTCGCGCACCTCGGCGGCCTTGATAGCAAGCAGCAGCAGCACGTTGAGCTGGCAGGTGAAAGCCTTGGTCGAGGCGACGCCGACCTCCACGCCAGCGTGGATCGGCAGCGCCAGATCGCTCTCACGGGCGATGGTCGAGGTCTCGACATTGACCACCGAAACGATCTTGTCGGCCCGCCCCGCGCAGTAGCGCAGCGCCGCCAGCGTGTCGGCGGTCTCGCCCGACTGGCTGACGAAGAGCGCCACCGTGCCCTTGGTCACCGGCGGCTCGCGGTAGCGGAACTCCGAGGCGATATCCACCTCGACGGGGATGCGGGCGAGCTTTTCGAACCAGTATTTGGCGGTGAGGCAGGCGTAATAGGCGGTGCCGCAGGCGACCAGCACCAGCCGGTCGATCTGCGAAAAATCGAGCCCGGGCTGCGGCAGTACGATCTCATCGCCCTTGAGATAGGCCCCCAGCGCCTCGGCCAGCACCGTGGGCTGCTGGGCGATTTCCTTGGCCATGAAGTGCTTGTAGCCAGCCTTGTCGACCTGCGTCTGATCGAGGCGGACCTGCTTGATCTCGCGCTCCACCGGCGCGCCGGTCTCGTCGAAGATCTCGGCCCCGGCGCGGGTGACCACGGCCCAGTCGCCCTCTTCGAGATAGCTGATCCGGTCGGTCATCGGGGCGAGCGCGATGGCGTCCGAGCCCACGAACATCTCGCCGTCCCCATGCCCGATGGCCAGTGGCGAGCCCTTGCGCGCGGCGACGATGAGGTCTTCCTCGCCATCGAAGAGGAAGGCGAGGGCAAAGGCGCCCTCGAGCCGACCGAGCGCCTTGGAGGCGGCCTCGACCGGCGCCATGCCCAGATCGAGGTAGTGCGACACCAGCATCGCGACGGTCTCGGTGTCGGTGTCGGTTTCCGGCGTCAGCCCGCAGGCGGCCAGCTCGCTGCGCAGCTCGCGGAAGTTCTCGATGATGCCATTGTGCACGACCGAGACCTTGCCCGCCTGATGCGGGTGGGCGTTGCGCGCGGTGGGTGCGCCATGGGTGGCCCAGCGGGTGTGGCCGATGCCCGACTTGCCGCGAAGCGGCTCATGCACCAGCAGGTCCGACAGGTTCACCAGCTTGCCGACCGCGCGGCGGCGGTCGAGCTTGCCCGCGTTGACGGTGGCGATGCCCGCGCTGTCATAGCCGCGATATTCGAGCCGGCGCAGCGCCTCGACCAGCATGGGGGCGACCTCGTGTGTGCCCAGAACTCCTACGATGCCACACATGGTCTTATTCCTTCTTTCCGGCGGTCTGCTCCGCCTTTTGGGCGGCTTTCTTTGCTCGCAGCATGTCGCGCAGTCTGGTGGCAAAGCCCGGTTTGGTCACCTGTTTCGTGCGCCCCAGCGCCAGCGCCCCGGCGGGCACATCCTCGGTCACCACCGAGCCCGAGCCAGTCATCGCGCCGTCGCCGACCGTCACGGGCGCCACCAGCATGGTGTCGGAGCCGATGAAGGCCTCTTTGCCAATGGTGGTGCGGTGCTTGAAGAAGCCGTCGTAATTGCAGGTGATGGTGCCTGCGCCGATGTTTGTGCGCTCGCCCACGTCGGCATCGCCCAGATAGGTCAGGTGGTTGGCTTTCACGCCTTCGGCCAGATAGGCGTTCTTCACCTCGACGAAATTGCCCACATGCACGTCCTCGGCCAGTTCGGCACCGGGGCGCAGGCGGGCGTAGGGGCCGACGATGGCCCCACGGCTGACGTGGCAGCCTTCGAGGTGGGAAAAGGCGCGAATGCGCGCGCCGCTCTCGACGGTGACGCCGGGGCCGAAGACCACATTGGGTTCGATCTCGGCGTCGCGGCCAATGTAGCTGTCCCACGCCAAAAAGACGGTCTCGGGGGCGAGCATCATCACCCCGTCGTCCAGCAGCTCGGCACGCTTGCGGGACTGGAAGGCGGCCTCGGCAGCGCGCAACTCGGCGCGGGAGTTGATGCCCAGCGTCTCGGCCTCGTCGCAGCGCACGACCCCCGCCGAAAGGCCGCGACTGCGGGCGATCTCGACGATATCGGTGAGGTAATACTCGCCCGACGCGTTGTCGTTGCCCACGGCGTCGATGAGATCAAAGAGCGTCTGGCTGGCCGCGCAGACCACGCCGGAATTGCATAGGGTGATGGCGCGCTCGGCCTCGGAGGCGTCTTTGAATTCGACGATCCGCTCCAGCGCGTCGCCTTGGGTGATCAGGCGGCCGTAACGGCCCGGATCGGCGGCCTCAAAGCCCAGCACCACCACGTCATGCTTGGCGCGCGCCTCGCGCATGGCCTCGAGCGTGTCGTCGGTGATGAAGGGCGTATCGCCGTAAAGCACCAGCGCGTCGCCCTCGAACCCCGCAAGCGCGGGCTTGGCCTGCGCCACCGCATGGGCGGTGCCAAGCTGCTCGGACTGGATCACCACCTGCGTTTCGGGGGCGAACTCGGCGGTGGAGGCGGTGACCTCCTCGGCGCCATGTCCGGCGACCACCACGGCGCGCGAGGGCTCCAGCGCCTGTCCGGCGCGCAGCGCGTGCCACAGCAGCGGCGCCTGACCGAGACGGTGCAAAACCTTGGGGAGGTCGGATTCCATCCGGGTGCCCTTGCCCGCGGCAAGGAGGATCAGCGCGATGCTCATGCGGTTTCCTGTTTGTCTTCTGCCTGCGCCCGTTTTATCCGCTTGAGGCAGGGGGGCAAGGTGCCCCATGTCACGTTGGATTTCAGCCTGTGACAGGGCAGGGCAAAAGGGACAAGCAGAATGCGCACGGTGGTCTTTGATCTCGACGGCACGCTCGCCGACACCAGCGGCGACCTGATCGCTGCCGCCAATGCCTGTTTCGAAGGCATGGGGCTGGAGGTCCGGCTCGACCCTGACGCCGACGCAGGTATCGCGGTGAAAGGCGGGCGCGCCATGCTGACCGCCGGGCTGGAGCGTGAGAATGCCTTCTCCGAGGAACTGATCGCGCGCTGGTATCCCGAGCTTCTGTCGGTCTATGGCGAGGCGATCGACCGCTACACCCGCTTTTACCCCGGTGCGCTGGAGGCTGTGTCTGGCCTGCGCGCGGCGGGGTACAAGGTGAGCATCTGCACCAACAAGCCCGAGGGGCTGGCGCAGACGCTGATGGAGCGGATGGGTGCCCGGGGCCATTTCGACGCGCTCATCGGGGCCGACACACTGCCCACCCGCAAGCCCGATCCGGCGCCCTATGTGGCGGCGGTGGAACGTGCGGGCGGCGCAGTGGCGCAAAGCCTGCTGGTCGGCGATACGGCGACCGACCGCAACACCGCCAAGGCGGCGGGCGTGCCCTGCATCCTCGTGGGCTTCGGTCCCGATGGCGAAGCGGTGCGCGATCTGGCCCCCGAGGCGATGATCGGCCATTTCGACGAGCTCTCCGAAGCGGTGGCGCGCCTCATCGGCTGAGCCTGAGGCGCCATTTCGGGAATTTCCGAAACAGCTTTTCCACCAACAGCCCTGAAAGGGCACGCGCACCCCGCAGTGGCGCCGTCGCGAGGTACCGCCGTTTCGCGCGGCGTTGTGCTGCCAATTCGGTCAGCGCCGCCTGTTTCTCCAGCGCATAAGAGGTCGGGGCCTGCTGCGCTTGGCGCAGCGGCTGCAAAAGAACCTGCATCGCGGCTCTCCTTCTGATAATGAAAGATGTGCCTTCGTAGGCTCCAGTTTAGCTGGCAGATGAAGGCGCGATCAGTCGCGAAATGCCGAAGCGGATTTTCAATAATGAAAGACGCACCCAGCCTCGACGATGTGATGCTGTTCCTTGCCGTGACCGACGCCGGCACGCTCGGCGGCGCTGCCGCGCTGACCGGCGCCAGCCAGCCGACCCTGAGCCGCCGCATGACCGAGCTTGAGCGTCAGCTTGGCCAGCGCCTGTTCCAGCGCGGCGCGCAGCGCTATGCGCTCACCGCCGAGGGGCGGCAACTGGCCGAAGAGATGCGCGGGCTGCGCGCGCAGGCGTCGCTGCTGGCGCGCTGGACCGCGCAGGAGGGGCCGGTGCGGGTGCGCATCACCGCCGGGCTCTGGACCTCGCGCTACATCGCGCGCGGGCTGGCGCGGGTCTGGTCGCCGCAGGATGCTTGGCTGCCCGAGTTCGCGGCCTCCAACGCCGACCTCGACATCGCCCGCCGCGCCGCAGACATCGGCATCCGCAACCGCCGCCCCGAGCAGCCTTGGCTCGCCGGGCGCCGCACCGTGCGGCTGAGCTACGCCGCCTATGGGCGCGGCCCGCAGGTGCAGGGCTATGTCACCCTTCCGCCCGGCGCCGCGAGCACACCTTCTGAACGCTGGTTGCGGGTGACCCACCCCGACGAGATCGTCACCCATGCCTCCGACGCCCGGCTGGCGCTCGATCTCGCGCTTGGCGGCGTGGCCCGCATCGTCATGCCCTGCTTTGCCGGGGATGCCGAGCCGGGGCTGATGCGCCTGTCCGAGCCGATTGACGCGCTGAGCCATGACGAATGGCTGGTGGCCCATCACGACGCCCGCCACGATCCGCCGGTGCGCGCCGCGCTGGACGCGCTGCACGGGCTGCTCACCGCGCCCGAACGGCGCGGCACGACAGCGTGACGCAATCCGCATTGACCCGCGCGCGGCGGGGGCGCATCAATGCCCCATGATCGAGCGATTTACCGAACAATTTACCGGAAATTTCACCCAGCAGGAGCCGATCCCGGAGGCGGGCATCGAGGCCGCGCTGGAAGTGCTGCGCCACGGCCGCCTGCACCGCTACAACACCGCCGCCGGTGAGACCGCGCAGACCGCGCTGCTGGAACAGGAGTTCGCCGTTTTCACCGGCGCGCGCTTCTGCGTCGCGGTGGCCTCGGGCGGCTATGCGCTTGGCTGCGCCCTGCGCGCGCTGGAGGTCGGGCCGGGCGACCGGGTGCTGACCAACGCCTTCACGTTGGCGCCGGTGCCGGGGGCGATCGCCTCGGTGGGCGCGGTGCCAGAGTTCGTCGGGGTAACCGAAGCGCTGGTCATCGACCTTGACGATCTTGCCGCGAAACTGCCCGGCGCGCGGGCGCTGATGCTCTCACACATGCGCGGCCACATCTGCGACATGGACCGGCTGATGGTGCTCTGCGACGCCGCCGGGGTGCCGGTGATCGAGGATTGCGCGCACACCATGGGCGCGTCGTGGAACGGCACGCCCTCGGGCCGCCACGGTGCGGTGGGCTGCTATTCGACGCAGACCTACAAGCATATGAACTCGGGCGAGGGCGGCTTTCTGGTCACCGACGACGAAGAGATCGCGGCGCGCGCGGTGATGCTCTCGGGCAGCTACATGCTTTACGAGCGGCACCTTGCCGCGCCGGGCCCCGAGGTGTTCGAGCGGGTGAAATACGTCACCCCCAATGTCTCGGGCCGGATGGACAATCTGCGCGCGGCACTGCTGCGCCCGCAACTGGCGGCGCTGCCCGAACAGATCGCGCGCTGGAATGACCGTTACCGCGTGGTCGAAGAGGGGCTGCGCGGCACGCCGGGGCTCACGGTGATCGAGCGGCCGGCGCAAGAAAGCTACGTCGGCTCATCGATTCAGGCGCTGGTGCTCGACTGGGCGCCGCAGGCGATCACCGATCTGCTGGCGCGCTGCGCCGCGCGCGGGGTCGAGCTGAAGTGGTTCGGCGGTGCCGAGCCGGTGGCCTTCACCTCGCGCTACGACAGCTGGCGTTACGCGCCGTCCAGCCCGATGCCCGCCACCGACCGCATCCTGACCGGCATTCTCGACATGCGCCTGCCGCTGACTTTCAGCCTCGAGGACTGCGCGCTGATCGCGCGGATCATCCGCGCCGAAGTGTCGGCGGTCTATCAGCAGGCGGGCTGACGGCCCGTTCAGCCCTTCGGAGGAGATCCCATGAGCGATATCAAAGGCAGCCTCGACACCGCCCGGTTCGACGCCATCCCCGAAACCGCGCTCGCATGGCACCGCGCCGGGCGCCGCGCCGCGCTGGCGACGGTGATCGAGACATGGGGCTCGGCACCACGCCGCACCGGCGCGCAGCTGGCTATTTCGGGAGATGGTGAAATAGAGGGTTCGGTCTCGGGTGGCTGCGTCGAAGGCGCGGTGATCGTCGAGGCGCTGGAGGCGCTGGACGAAGGCAAGCCGCGCGAGCTGGAATTTGGCGTGTCGGATCAGGATGCCTTTGCCGTCGGCCTCGCCTGCGGCGGCACCATCCGCGTGCTGGTCGAGCCGGTGGGCGACGTCCTGCCCGAGGCGCTGCTGGCAGAGCTTTGCACCGCGCGCGCGGCGCGGACTCCTGTGGCCTATGTGGTGGACTTGGACAGTCAGGTCCGGCAGCTGGCCTATGACGGGCATGAAACGGCCTTCCGCATGGACCGCTCGGGATTTGCCGAGGAGAGCCGAACCTTCGTCGCCATCCACAACCCGCCGCTGCGGCTGCTGGTGGTGGGCGCGGTGCATATCGCGCAGGCGCTGCTGCCCATGGCGCGCATCGCGGCCTATGATCCGGTGCTGATCGATCCGCGCGGCGCCTTCGGGTCCGAAGCGCGCTTTCCCGGCGAGACCATCCTCGACGACTGGCCCGATGAGGCAGTCAGCAAGCTCGGCCTCGACAGCCGCACCGCGCTGGTGCTGCTGACCCATGACCCCAAGCTCGACGATCCCGCGCTCGAGGCGGCGCTGCGCAGCAAGGTCTTCTACATCGGCGCGCTCGGCTCCACCCGCACCCATGCCAAGCGCGTGGCAAGGCTCGGCGAGGCCGGGTTCAGCGAGGCGGAGATCGCGCTGATCCACGGCCCTATCGGCCTCGACATAGGCGCTTCCGGCCCGGCGGAAATCGCTGTTTCGATCATTGCCGAAATGACCCGCGTGCTGAGGAAGGGCGCGTGAAATTTGGCCCGGTGCCCCTCGGCGAGGCCGCAGGCGCGGTGCTCGCCCATGCAGTGGCGCTGCCGCAGGGGCGGCTCAGGAAGGGGCATATTCTGACGGAGGGCGACCTCTCGCGGCTGCGCGCGGCGGGGCAAAACGAGGTGATCGTCGCAAGGCTCGGGCCGGATGATGTGCCCGAGGATATCGCTGCGCAGCGGCTGGCCGAGGCATTGCTGCCCGCGCCGGAGGCGGCGGGGCTCAAGCTGGGTCCGGCGACCACCGGGCGGGTCAACCTTCACGCGGTCGGACCGGGGGTGATCGAGGTGGATGCGGCGCGGATCGACGCGGTCAACGCGGTGCACCCGATGATCACCGTGGCCACCCTGCGACCGTGGCAGCGCTGCGCCGCGCGCGCCATGGTGGCGACGGTGAAGATCATTTCCTACGCCGTGCCCGAGGCGGCGCTGGCAGAGGCCTGCGCGGCGGCGCAGGGCGGCGCGCTGCGCCTGCATGCGCCCGTCGCCCGCAGCGCCACGCTGATCGAAACAAGCGTCGGCAGCGATCCGGGCGACAAGGGGCGCCGCGCCACCCGCGCCCGGCTCGACCGCTTCGGCACCGAGCTTGGGCCGCGCGTGCAGGTGCCGCATCGGGCGGAGCCTTTGGCCGAGGCGATAAGCGCGGCATCGGGGGACATGGTGCTGATCCTTACCGGCTCGGCCACCTCTGATCTGCATGACGTGGCGCCCGAGGCGCTGCGCCGCGCGGGCGGCGAGGTGACGCATTTCGGCATGCCGGTCGATCCGGGCAATCTGCTGTTCTACGGCCAGCACATGGGGCGCCCGGTGATCGGCCTGCCGGGCTGCGCCCGCTCGCCCGCGCTCAACGGTGCGGACTGGGTGCTTGAGCGGTTGATCTGCGGCGTGCCGGTCAGCCCTTCCGAGATCGCCGCCATGGGCGTCGGTGGCCTGCTCAAAGAGCCGCCCTCCCGCCCGCGCCCCCGCGAGGGCTAATGCCTCCGCGCCCTTGCTTCCTCTTGGCGAAAATATCCCGGGGGAGGGCGCCGCAGGCGCACGGGGGCAGCGCCCCCAAAAAACGCAAAGTGGCAGCGCCCTCAAACGCGGCAAAAGGCAGCGCTCCCACACACGGCAATGGGGCAGCGCCCCGAAGAAACGCAATGGGGCAGCACCGCCAAACACGGCATAGGGCCGTGCCCCAAAAAAAGCAAAACCCGCCGGCGGCAGCGCGGCGGGTTTGTACAATAAGCACGCGAAATACCGTGCTTGGCCGTTGGCCTTATTTGGTGATCGGACCGATCATCATGACCATCTGACGGCCTTCCATCTTGGGCATGTTCTCGACCTTGCCCACTTCCTTGACGTCCTCGGACACTCGCTCGAGCAGTTCGCGGCCAAGGTTCTGGTGCGCCATCTCGCGGCCACGGAAGCGCAGGGTGATCTTCACCTTGTCGCCGCCTTCGAGGAACTTCAGCACGTTGCGCATCTTGACGTCATAGTCATGCGTATCGGTGCCGGGGCGGAATTTAACTTCCTTGACCTCGATGGTCTTCTGCTTCTTCCGCGCCTCGCTCTCACGCTTCTGCTGTTCGTATTTGAACTTGCCGAAGTCCATGATCTTGCAAACGGGCGGTTTGGCGTTCGGCGAGATCTCGACGAGATCGAGACCGGCCTCTTCGGCCATTTCCATCGCGCGCGCAGGGGTCTGCACACCGAGGTTCTCGCCTTCGGCGCCGATCAGGCGGATTTCGGGAGCCCGGATGCGATCGTTGACGCGGGGGCCGGTGTCGCGCGTCGGGGGCGCGTTGTGAGGTCTGCGAGCTATGGTTTTCGTCCTTTGTTGCCATATCTGGTAGGCGCGCAAAGTAGTGCTGCGATCCGCTTGTTTCAAGCGGCAAATGGCCGAATGCGTCGCTTGACGAGCCTCAACTTGCCGATCTTGGGGGCTTTGGCCCGCGACCAAGGCGCTTGGGTGCTGGTCATGGCAGGGTGACTACCTATGTCACACGCACGCGACACTGGAGATATCTGAGATGAAACAAGCGATTCTGATCGTCGGGGCCGTGCTGATCCTGATCATCGTGGTCTTCGGCATGGGGCAGGACGACGTGCCGATGAGCGACGAGACCGCCGAGCCGGATACGATGCAGGAGGCTCTGGAAGACGCCGGGAATGAGGCCGATCAGTTGGCGGATGAAGCGCAGCAAGAAGCGGCGGAGGCCAGCGACACCTTGAACGATGTGGCCGATGAGGCGGCAGCCTCGGGACGCGAGGCGCTCGACAAGGCGGGCGAGGCGGCGGACAGCGCGATGGATGCGGTGTCGGATGCGGCGGGCAAGGCGGCGGAAACCGCAGAGGGCGCCGCGGCGGCGGTGGCCGAAGGCGCGCGCGAGGCGATGGACAGCGCATCCGAGGCGGCGGGCAATGCCGCCGACAGCCTGCGCGACGCCGCCGACAGCGCCATGGCCTCGGCCGAAGGCGCGATGGAGAATGCAGATCGCGCGCTCGAGGGGGCCGGCGACAGCGCGGCAGAGGTTGCCGCGATGAGCGATGAGGACCTGCGCGAGCTCTTCACCGTGGACGGTTTCGACTACGACAAGGCCGAGGCCTACATCGACCAGTCCGACCTTGGGTTCGCGGCGAAAGAGGCGACCAAATCGGCACTGGCGGCGGTGCGGGACGCGCCCGAGCAACTGGCCCCGGTGCTCGAAGAAGCGCGCGAACGGCTCGGCCTCTGAGCGCTTTGATGCGCGGTCCCTATGCTGGCCGCTGAGGCTGACCTGAGAGGGTGGCACAAAAAACGACATCCCCGCGTCAAGAAATTCTGGCGCGGGGGTGATCCGACCGGTTAAATGCTGCGTACTCCTGATCGTTTCGCGCATGCGCGCGCCAAGCCGGATCGACCTTGATGACGAGCCAAAAGACCCCTGTGCTGCTGCGCAACCTCGCCCTTTTGATGTCGCTGGTGGCGCTGGCGCTTGTGACCAGCGTGCTGCTTGGCTGGCTGTCGCATATCGAGGTTCTGGTGCGCTCCGGGCCCGACAGGGCCGCCATGGTGCCCAGCACCGCCATTTCCCTCGCCCTGCTGTTCTGCGGTCTGGCCGTTGCGGCAAGCGGGCGCGAGACCTCTGGCCGGGTTCTCGCCTGCGCTGCGGGCGCAGCAGTGGTGGCGCTGACCAATACGCTTGTGGTGAGTTTCGGGGCCGAGGGGCTCGACGCGCTGCTGGCGAAACGGCCGATGCACGATCGCATGTCTCCGGGCACGGTCACCGGCCTGCTCATCGGTGCGGCGGGACTTGCGGGGCTTGCGCTGCCGTCGCTCCGCCGGGCGGAACTGCCGCTTCTGGCCGCGCTCTCGGGGCTGACCGGGATCACCGCTGTTTTTATGGTTCACAACTTTCAGCCCGGCACGGTGATGGCGCTGAGCTTCTTTGAAGGCATGTCCATTTACACGGCGCTCAGCCTGCTGGGCGTGTTCGGGGGGCTGCTGATGCTTGGTCTGGCACCGTCATCCTCGGCGACCCTCGCGCAGCTCAATCAGGACTGACCTGCGCCCGGCGGCGTTGTGCATCAGGTCACCAGCCCATCGTTTTTGAGACTGTCGATCTCGTCGGCGATGGCCTTTGCAAAGGCCTGACCCACCGCGCTCAGCGGCCTGTCGCGGGGCAGGAACTGCGCGATATCCCAGGTGATTTCCGGGATCAGCCGATGCGCCGAGACCTTCTCGGGGTCGATCAGCCGCAGCGCCACCGGATCGACAATCGCCACACCAACCCCGCGCTCCACCAGCCGCACCACGCCGTGCAGCGTGCGCAATTCGGCGGCGATGGTGCGGCGCACGTCAATCGTATCCATCATGTGATCGACGCGCTGGCGCAGCGGGCTGTCGGGCGAGAGGTCGATGAACCATTCCCTGCGCAGCCGGGGCAGGGGAATCTCTTCGACCGTGCCCAGAGGATGACCCTTCGGCATGATGCAGCGTGCCGTGCAATGGCCCAGCGGCAGCGCCTCGCCGCCGAAGGCATCGGCGTTGAGGGTGATTCCGAAGGCGAGGTCGCAGCGCTGCTCTGAAATCATCCGCAGCATCTCTGCCATGCCCACATCGACGATCTGAACCGTGGCCTGCGGGTGCGTCTCGCGAAATCTGCGCAGCGCATCGAGCAAGAAGGTGTCGCAAAAGACCGGCTGTGCGGCGATCACCAGATGCCCGACCTGACCATTGGCGATGGCCACCGCCTCCTGCTCGAGATCACGCAGCCCGGCGAGGTGGCGCACCACCGTCTGGTGAAAGCGAAAGGCCTCGGGGGTGGGGGCCAAGCGGTTGCGCTTGCGTAGGAAAAGCGCGAAGCCGACTTTCTCTTCGAGACCCGAGAGCAGCCGGCTGATCATCGGCTGGCTGGTCTCCATATGCTCGGCGGCCAGCTTCACACCGCCGAGGCGCATATAGGCGTCGAAGGCCTCCAGTTCCCGTATCTTGTACATGACCGCTCCCTCAGTATGCATTTTGTGCAACTATTCAGCATCTATTGTCAACAATCGCATACTGTGGATGGTGGCGCCGATCCAACAGTTCCGGGGCCTCCCCGGACCCTATGTGAGGTGAATAATGAAAAAGCTACTCGGATCGATCGCCCTTGCCGTGATCGCAGCAACCGGCCCCGCAGCGGCCCAGACCTACCCCGACCAAGCCGTGACGCTGGTGGTGCCTTACGGCCCCGGCGGCGCGTCGGACCTCGCTGGCCGCGCGCTGGCAGAGACCGCGCAGCCCTTCCTCGGCCAGCCGGTCACCGTGATGAACAAGCCCGGCGCTGGCGGCATGAACGGTGCGCGTTCGGTGTCGGAAGCCGACGCCGACGGTTATACGCTGCTGCTGGCTCGCGTCGGTATGGCGCTGTCGCCCGCCGTGACCCCCGGCAACGCCGTTCCGTGGGACGCCTACACCTTCCTTGGTGCGCTGGAAGCCACGCCGATGATCCTCGCCGTGCGCGGCGATGCGCCCTATGACAGCGTTGATGACCTGATCGCCGCGATCAAGGACAGCAACGGCCGCATGACCTATGCCGCCTCGGGTGCGACCGCCATCGACGGTTTCACCACGCAGGCGCTGCTGGCCGACAACGACCTCGACCCGCTGACCGCCGCGACCCTCGTGCCCTACAAAGGCGGCGGCGCACTGGCGACCGCTCTGCTCGGCGGTCACGTGGATTTCGTCGCCATGGCCGCAGCCTCGCTGATGCCGCACATCGAAAGCGGTGACATGAAGGCGCTGATGGTCTTCGCTCCCAAGCGCATGGACAGCCTGCCCGACGTCGCCACCGCGCAGGAGATGGGCTACGAGAAAGCCGGTCAGATCGCTGGCTGGAGCGCCCTTTACGGTCCCAAGGACCTGCCGGAAGACGTCGTCGCTAAGTGGGACGAAGTGCTGAGCCAGGTCGCCACCGACGAGAAGTGGCTCGACCTCGCGGCGCGCCGCGGCTCGATCTCGACCATCGGTGACGTCGACATGACCGACTACGCCAAGGGCCAGTATGAGCTGTTCCACGGTCTCGCTCAGGACTTCGGCTACCTGTCGAACTGAGCGTGCGGCGGGCCCGCGCCCGCGCCAGTGACGCTTAAGGCGCGGCCCCTTTTTGAGGGCCGCGCCACTCTCCTCCACCGGAGGACCCCATTCCCAGGAGCATCGCCATGTCCAAGCCCGTCCTGCGGGGGCTGGTAATTGCTGCTTTCTTCGCGCTTACCGCCTTCGCCCTGGTTCCCGTTTTCGTGCCTCGCCCCGCCTTCATCCCCGGCTTTGCCCCGCCGCCGGATATGTGGCCGCGCACCGTGTCGATCGCCGGTCTCGCGCTTGGCCTGCTGGCGTTGGTGCTGGCCTTTAGCCGTCCGCAGCCCGAGGATGAGCCGATCGAGACCGACGGCAGCAGTCGCGCCCGGATGATCGGGCGGTTTGCCGGCCTCGTGGTCGCCTTCGGCCTGTTTCTGGCGCTGCTGCCCTACGTCGGCTTTCTGGTCGCCACGATGGCGCTGACGCTGGCCATCGTGCTGATGACCGGCGAGCGCGGCCACAAGATCTGGATCGTCCTCCTGTGCTTCGGCGGCCCGATCCTCCTGACGCTGTTCTTCCATTCCGCGCTTGGCACGCAGTTCCCCAAGGGCGCGCTGACGAAGCCCTTCGGCTTCTGATCGGAGACCACAATGCTCAATGAAATCCTTTCGGCGCTGCAAGCGGTTGCCACCTTCCAGAACCTGCTGATCATGGTCGCGGGCATCTGGGGCGGGGTGATCGTCGGCGCGATCCCCGGCATGACCGGGACCATGGCGGTGACGCTGGCGCTGCCCTTCACCTTCTACATGGAGCCGGTGCCCTCGATCCTGCTGCTGGTCGCCCTCTACAAGGGCTCGACCTACGGCGGTTCGGTTTCGGCCATCCTGATCAAGACGCCGGGCACCGCCTCGGCGGCCTGCACCGCGCTCGACGGCTTCCCGCTGGCGCAGCAGGGCAAGGCGGGCAAGGCGCTGAACATGGCGCTTTATTCCTCGGTGATCGGTGACTTCCTGTCGAACCTCTCGCTGATCTTCTTTGCCGCGCCGCTGGCGGTTCTGGCGCTGCGCATCGGCCCGCCCGAGTTCTTCATGCTGATGCTTTTCGCGCTGACCACCGTTGCGGGCGTCTCGGGCAGTTCGCTGCTGCTCGGCCTCGTCTCGGCGGCGCTGGGTCTGCTGCTGGCGACCGTGGGCGAGGATATGTACGGCTCGTTCCGCTTTGCCTTCACCCCCGACATGCAGGCGGGTCTTTCGATCGCGCCGGTGCTGATCGGCCTCTTCGCGCTGCCCGAACTGATCAAGCTGGTCGTGATGCGCGCGGCCAAGAAGGAAGAGGCGGCCACGCTCGGCGCGCAGCATGTGACGCGCGAAGAGTTCATGGGCTCGCTGAAGACCATCCTCAAGGGTTCGGTGATCGGCTCTGTGCTGGGCGCCATTCCCGGCATCGGCCCGTCCTCGGCGGCCTTCTTCTCCTATGGCGAGGCGCAGCGCAGCTCCAAGAAGGGCGCGAACTTCGGCAAGGGCGAGCTGGAAGGCATCGCCGCCTCGGAGTCGGCCAACAACGGCGCCTGCGGCGCGACGATGATCCCGCTCTTGGCGCTTGGCGTGCCGGGCGACGTGATCACCGGCGTCATGCTCGGGGCCTTCATGATCCAGGGCCTCACCCCCGGACCGCTGCTGTTCCAGACCAACATCCACGAGGTTTACATGCTGCTGATCGGCATGCTGGTGTCCTCGGTGCTGCTGTTCTTCGCGGGCAAGGCGACCATGCGCATGTTCGCCAAGGTCTCGCACATCCCGCAGACCCTGCTGACGCCGCTGGTGCTGCTGCTGTGCATCTTCGGCATCTATTCGATCGCCTCGAGCACCTTCGACGTGGCCGTGCTGCTGGTGATGGGGCTGGTGGGCTTCGGTATGTTCCTGCTGAACATTCCCGCAGCGCCATTCCTGATCGCCTTCATCCTCGGCCCGATGCTGGAAGAGAACCTGCGCCGCGCGCTTGCCATCTCGCGCGGTGACCCGGCGGTGCTACTGTCGTCGCCGATCACATGGTTGTTTGCCGCGCTCATCGTGTTCGTCGTGTCCGTCACCGTGCGCCGCGAGTTCCAGAAAACAAAAACAGAAAGACGAGTTGCCCAATGACCCTGCAGAGCGAGACAACGCCCGCCCCTGACCGGCAGGCCAGCGCCGCGCAGCACCTCTCGGACCTGATCGGCTTCGATACGGTCTCCCGCAATGGGAACCGCGCGCTGATCGACCATATGGCAGACTACCTCCGCGCGCTCGGCGCGCGGATCACCATCCTGCCCGACGAGACCGGCACCAAGGCCAATCTCGTCGCGGCCTTCGGTCCCGAAGATGTGGCGGGGCTGGTCTGGTCCGGCCACACCGATGTGGTTCCCGCCGACGAGCCCGAGTGGCAGAGCGACCCCTTCACCGCCGAAGTGCGGGACGGCAAGCTCTACGGGCGCGGGGCCTGCGACATGAAGGGCTTTGCCGCCTGCGCCATGGCGGTCGCCCCCGAGCTTGCGGCGGCGCAGCTGACGCGCCCGGTCTATTTCTGCTTTTCCTATGACGAAGAGGTCGGCTGCCTCGGCGCTCCGGCGATCGCCAAGCATCTGGCGTCGCTGCCGGTGCCGCCAGAGTTCGCCATCATCGGCGAGCCCTCGATGATGGAACTGGTGACCGGCCAGAAGGGCAAGATCGCCATGCGCGCCCATGTCACCGGCACGTCGGGGCACTCGTCTTTTGTGCCCGAGCATGTGAACGCCATCGAATACGCCGCGCAGGCCATCGCGCGCATCTCCGAGCGCGGCAAGCGCTACGAGACCGAAGGCCCGTTCGACGCGGATTTCACCGTGCCGCATGCGACCATGCTGGCGACCATGGTAGAGGGCGGCGTGGCGACCAATGTCACCCCCGACAGCTGCAGCTTCACCTTCGAGCTGCGCTCGATCGCCGATATGGACCCCGAGGCCGACATGGCCGAGCTGCTGGCGCAGATCGAGGCCGAGGTGGGCGCGCCCATGGCCGAGAAAACGCCGGGCACCGGCATCCGCTTCGAACGCATCTTCGCCTATCCGGCGATGGGCGAGGCGCGCAACAGCGCCGGCTATGCCCGCTACGCGCGGCTGATGCCCGAGGCGTGGGGTGGCAAGGTCTCTTACGGCTCCGAAGGCGGGGTGTTCGAGCAGGTCGGCGGCATCCCGTCGGTCATCGTCGGCCCCGGCTCGATCGAGCAGGCGCATAAGCCCAACGAGTTCGTCGACCTCGCGCAGCTTGACCTCTGCGTGGACTTCCTGCGCGGCATCATCGCCGAGCTGTCGCAGAAGGCCGCCGCCTGAGGGTTTGAACTGGCCGCCGCGCGAGAGCCTTGCGCGGTGGTCCTCGGCATGGCCCGGGGTCTGCCCGGGTCCGGGGCCGGCGACGTCTTCACCTATCCCCGGCGTCGCCGGTCAGCCCCGGCAACCCTACAAAAGAAAACGCCTTCCGAAGTCTCCTTCGGAAGGCGTTCTTGTATCGCGGGCAGGGCGCTTCAGTCGAGGAAGGCCTTTTCCACCACGTAGTGCTTGGGGTCCGAGTTGGCGCCCTCTTCGAGGCCGTATTCCTCGAACATCTCCTTCAGCTCGAGGTTGAAGGCGAGGTTGCCGCAGATCATTGCGCGGTCGGTCTCGGGGTTCAGCGGCGCGACGCCAAGGTCGGCAAAGGCCTCGCCCGAGCGCATCAGGTCGGTGATGCGGCCCATCTTCGGGCTCTCTTCGCGGGTGGTCGTCGGGTAGTATTTGATCTTCTTCCAGAAGCCTTCGCCGATCAGCTCATTGAGCAGCTCGTCGGTTTTCAGGCTCTCGATCAGCGCGGCACCATACTCCAGCTCGCCCGCCTCGCGGCAGGTGTGGGTGATGATCACCTCGTCGTAATCCTCGTAGGTCTGCGGCTCGCGCAGCAGCGAGGCGAAGGGCGCAAAGCCGGTGCCGGTGGCGAAGAACCAGATGCGCTTGCCCGGCAGCAGTGCGTCATGCACCAGCGTGCCCACGGGCTTGGGGCGCAGGATCAGCTCGTCGCCGGGCTGGATGTGCTGCAGCTTTGAGGTGAGCGGGCCATCCTGCACCTTGATCGAGTAGAACTCCAGCTCTTCGTCCCAGCTGGGCGAGGCGATGGAATAGGCGCGCAGCAGCGGCTTTTGCTTGCCGGTCTTCGGGTCAGGATCGCCCATCAGGCCGATCATCACGAACTCGCCCGAGCGGAAGCGCAGGCTGGCGGGGCGGCTGACACGGAACGAGAAGAGCCGGTCGGTCCAATGCTTGACCTCGGTCACGGTCTGGGCGTCGGGGAGCACCATCTTCTTGGGCGCGTCGGCTTTCGCTGCGGAGGCTTCGGTCACGGGGGTCATCTCTGTCATGATCTCTCTCGCCGATCCTATAGGACCGGCCCCTTGGGTGTATCGTTGATGCAGATCAGGCGAAAGGCGGTTTAGCCGCGCACGCGGGACTGGTAGTCGTGTTTCCGCCAATCGGCGCGGAATTTCCACTCGTCCTCGGGCTGGCGCGCGGCCAGTTCGTCCGAGATCTCGACCTCGTCAAAGCCCGAACGGCGGGCCATGGCGTATTGGTCCGAGATCACATGGCCTGCGGCGCGCAGCGTGCCGGTGTAGCCGCGCAGCCGCAGCAGGCGGGCCAGCGTGAAGCCGCGGCCATCGGCAAAGCTGGGGAAGGCGATACGCACATGGATGGCGTTATGCGGCACTTCCAGCGTCGCAGGGTCGGTATCCGAGGGCAGGTCAACCACGGGAGTGTCCTGATCTGCCCAGCTGTCCGGGCCGAAGCCCGCGTCGGTGACGATGACGGTCATTGGCTCTGTCCTTCTCTCACGGCTTCGCCATTCACGAAATGGATGCCGCATTCAACTTTGTCTTCGCCGCGCCAGCGTCCGGCGCGGGGGTCCTCTCCGGGGGCGACCTTGCTGGTGCAGGGCGCGCAGCCGATGGACGGGTAGCCCTGCGCCACCAGCGGGTGCCGGGGCAGGCGGTTCTCGTCCATATAGGCACCGATGTCCTCGGGCGCCCAATGGGCCATGGGGTTCACCTTGATCCGCCCGGTCTCTTCTTCGAGCTCGAAGAACTCGAGGCCCGCGCGGGTCTTGGACTGATAGCGCTTGCGCCCGGTGATCCAGCCGTCGAAGCCCGCGAGGGCCTGCTCCAGCGGGAAGGTCTTGCGCAGGGCGCAGCAGGCGTCCTGATCGGAGAAGCGCAGGGCGCCATAGGGATCGCGCGACTGCAGCAGCGCCTCGTCGGTGCGGATCACCCGCACGTCCGACAGTCGCAGCCGCTCGGACACCTCGAGCTGATACTCCAGAGTCTCGGCAAACAGCAGCCGCGTGTCGATGAAGAGCACCGGGGTTGTCCGGTCCACCACCGCCACGAGGTGCAGCAGCGCCACCGATTCCGCCCCGAAGGACGAGACCATGGCGATACGCCCCGCTTCGGGATCGCGCAGAGCGCCCTCCAGCACCGCGGTCGCACCGTGGTGCCGGTAGCGCGCGTTCAGCGCGTCCACCCGGGCCTGACGCGCCGCCAGTTCCTCGGGCGGCAGCGCCGGGATGCCTCCGGCGGGAGTATTTGGGGAAAGATGAAGGGTCATCCGCTCCGCGCTTCCGTTAGGCCGCTTCGGCGTTCTTTTTGTCGGTCTCGTAGAGCGCTTCCTTGAAGGGCGCCATGCCGAGGCGGCGATAGGCCTGCAGGAAGGTCTCGTCGGCGCTCTCGCGGTTCTCGACGTAGGCGTCCACCAGCCGCTCGATTGCGGGCACGATTTCCTCATAGGAGAAGCCCGGACCGGTGCGCTCGCCGAGCGCGGCGGTCTCGGTGCCGTCGCCGCCGAGGGTGATCTGATAGGTTTCGACGCCGCCGCGATCCAGCCCGAGGATGCCGATATGGCCCACGTGGTGGTGGCCGCAGGCGTTGATGCAGCCCGAGATCTTGATCTTCAGATCGCCGATCTCATGCTCGGTCTTCAGCTCGTCGAAGCGGGTGGCGATCTGCGTTGCGATCGGGATCGAGCGCGCCGTGGCCAGCGCGCAGTAGTCCATGCCGGGGCAGGCGATGATATCGCTGATCTTGCCGATATTGGCGGTGGCAAGCCCATGCGCCTTCAGGATCTGGTGCAGCTGCGGCAGGTCCGACTTGTGCACATGCGGCAGGATCACGTTCTGCTCGTGGGAAATGCGCAGCTCGTCATGGCCGAAACGCTCGGCAAGGTCGGCCAGCACGCGCATCTGATCGGCAGAGGCGTCGCCCGGGGTCTGGCCATGGGCCTTCAGCGAGACCTGCACGATGGCATAGCCCGGCGCCTTATGCTCGGCGAGGTTGGTGTCGGCCCAAGAGCGGAACACCGGATCGGCGTCATAGGTCGCCGTGAAGTCGTCCTCGGGCGCATTGCGGAAGGCGGGCGGCTGGAAGCTTTGCGTGATCTCTTCGTAGAGCTCGAGGTCGGCGCCGTTGAAGGCTGCCTTGGTCTCGGCGAAACGCTCGGTCACGAGGCGCTGGATTTCCTCGATGCCATGCTCATGCACGGTGATCTTGATGCGCGCCTTATATTTGTTGTCGCGGCGGCCGAGCAGGTTCCAGACCGAGACGGTGGCCTCGACGAAGGGCAGCAGGTCTTCCTGCGCGACGAAGTCCGACAGCACCTTGCCGATCATCGGGGTCCGGCCGAGGCCGCCACCGACGAGCACGCGGTAGCCCTGCTTGCCATCTTTCTCGACGATCTCGATGCCGATGTCATGCGCCTTGATCACCGCGCGGTCGTTCGGCGCGCCGGTGACGGCGATCTTGAACTTGCGCGGCAGGAACTGGAACTCGGGGTGGTCGGTCGACCACTGGCGCAGCAGCTCGGCCACCGGGCGCGGGTCGGCGATCTCGTCGGCGGCGGCACCGGCGAAGTGGTCCGCGGTCACGTTGCGGATGGTGTTGCCCGAGGTCTGGATCGCGTGCAGGTTCACCTCGGCGAGCGCGTCGAGCATGTCCGGCACATCCGAAAGCTTCGGCCAGTTGTACTGGATGTTCTGACGGGTGGTGAAATGGCCGTAGCCCTTGTCCCACTTCTCGGCCAGCAGCGCGAGCTGGCGCATCTGCGCCGAGCTCAAGGTGCCATAGGGGATCGCCACGCGCAGCATGTAGGCGTGCAGCTGCAGGTAGAGACCGTTCATCAGGCGCAGCGGCTTGAATTCGTCTTCGGTGAGGTTGCCGGCGATGCGGCGCTCGACCTGGCCCCGGAACTGGCGGTTGCGTTCCTGGATGAAGGCGGTGTCGAACTCGGTATAGCGGTACATCTGGGTCTCCTGCGTCTGGCCTGGTCGCTGCGAAGGGGGAGGGGCGCCGGATCAGGCGTCGGCTTCGGCCTGCTTGCCGTGGAAATAGTTCGAGGGGCCGGTGCGGCGGAAATCCTCGCGGAAGTGCGTCGGCTCGGGCCCACCCGCGCCCGGCTTGACGTCGGCGAGGTAGACGCCAACCGTCTCCGAGGCGCGCGCCTGCGCGTCCAGAAGGCGGACCTGCGCGATGGCCTCATCGGTGATCACCTCGGCCTCGGCGAGATCGCGCACCCAGCTGTCATCGGCTGCGAGATAGATCACGTCGCCTTCGATCAGCGCGTTGGCGGTGATAACCTTGGGCGTGAAGGGCTTCGGCATCGGGGTACACTCCGGGAAGGGGTTTGTTGCCACCCAGTATAGAATTTTGTCCCCCATTGCGGCCAGTGGGGCGGAAATATAAGGACATCCGTTCCATCCTGTGGTTAAGCAGAGTGACGACGTTCCAAAGCAGGCAAAAGGGCGGAACAGCCATGGCGATCGACGAGACCGACCGGAAAATTCTTCTGGAACTGCAGGAGGACGCGGGCCGTTCGCTGGACGAAATTGCCCGCGCCGTGGGCTCTTCCAAGACCCCGGTGTGGAATCGCATCCGCAAAATGCGCGAGGCCGGGATCATCGGCCCGCAGGTGGTGATCCCCGATCCCGAGAAGCTGGGGTTCGAGGCCTGTTTCTTCGTGCTGATCCGCACCTCGGAGCATGAGGCCGACTGGCAGGCGAAATTCCTCAAAGCCCTGCGCGAGCGGCCCGAGGTGATGGAGGCGCATCGCCTCGCGGGGGAGATCGACTATATCCTCAAGGTGCGGGTGAAGAACGCCCGCGCCTATGATGTCTTCTATCAGGCGCTGATCTCGGAGGTGAAGGTCTACAACGTGACCGCGCTGCTCTCGATGGAAGAGATCAAGAACACCAACGCGCTGCCGCTCTGAGGAGGCGAGATGACCGACATGCCCGAGCCATCGAAACCGCAGGTGTCGATCACCTATTGCACCGGCTGCAACTGGCTGCTGCGCGCGGGCTGGATGGCGCAGGAACTGCTGCAGACCTTCGGCGAGGATCTTGGCGGTGTGACGCTGGTGCCCGGGTACGGCGGGGTCTACGAGGTCTCGGTGGACGGCACGCTGCTCTGGGAGCGCAAGCGCGATGGTGGCTTCCCCGAGCCCAAGGTGCTCAAGCAGCGGCTGCGCGACGTGATCGCGCCCGAGCGCGATCTTGGCTATTCCGACCGTGGGTCATGAAGTTTTTCCGACAGGCGTGACCTTGCGCCGCGCTGTGCTAGGTTTCGCTCCAGAACGCCCGAAGGGGCAGAAAGAGGAGACCCAAGAGATGATCAACAAGAGCGGATCCGCGAACTGGCAAGGTGGCCTGAAAGACGGCACCGGCACCGTCTCGACCGAGTCCGGCGTGCTGGACAAGCAGAACTACGGGTTCAACAAGCGTTTCGGCGACGAGGCGGGCACCAACCCCGAGGAGCTGATCGCCGCCGCCCACGCCAGCTGTTTTTCCATGGCGCTGAGCAACATCCTTGGTGACTACGATCTCAAGGCCGAGGACATCAGCACCGTCGCCACGGTGACGCTGGAGCAGGGGGACGGCGGCTTTACCGTGACCAAGAGCCACCTGAAGCTGACCGCCGTGATCCCCGGCGCGAGCGAAGAGACCTTCATGGAGGCGGCGAACAAGGCCAAGGCGGGCTGCCCGATCTCCAAGCTGCTCAATGCCGAGATCACCATGGATGCTTCGCTGGCCTGAGCGGGTGCAGCGCTGAGCGCAATCTTGAAGGGCGCGTCCTGCGGGAGGCGCCCTTTTCACATCCGGCGTGGCGCCTCTGGCACGCACCGGAGCGAGGGGCCAGCCCCTCGCGCTCCCCGGGATATTTTCGCCAAGAGGAAGAGCAGGGGGCTTCCTCTTGGCAAAAATATCCCCGCCGGAGGCAGGCCGATGCGTCGGGCCTGCGCGGATCATGGGCAAGGGCGCTCACGAAAAAGCCGCCCCGAGGGGCGGCTCCATCTGTCTCATAAAGGAGCGCGGCTCAGCTGGCGCGGCGCTGCTCGAAGCTGAGGGCGATGAACTCGGGCATGTGATCGCCCATGCCGACCACCGTGTTCTCACGCTCGCCGCGACGGCCGCGACCGCGCGACTTGTCGTTGCCGCGATCGCTGGAGCGGTCTCCGGAGCGCTCAGTGGGCTTCTCGTTGCGCGGCGCCTTTTCGGGCTTTGCCGCGGGCTGTTCGGCCTGCGTCTCGACCGGCGCTTCGGCGGCGGTGTCCACCGCTTCGACCGGGGTCTGTTTTTCAGGCTTATTGTCGGACTTGCGGCTGCGCGAGCGGCTGCGGCGTGCAGGCTTTTCGGCCTCGTCACTCGCCTCGGGGGCATCGGCGGCGCGCTTGCCTTTCAGCGGCGGATCGATACGCGGGATTTCCTTCTGGATCAGCGCCTCGACATCCTCGAAGTTCTTTTCGTCCTTCGGCACGACGATGGTGAAGGCCTTGCCCTCGCGACCGGCGCGACCGGTGCGGCCGATGCGGTGCACATAGTCCTCGGCGTGGCCGGGAACGTCGAAGTTGAACACATGGCTCACCGAAGGGACGTCGAGGCCGCGGGCGGCGACGTCGGAGGCGATGAGCAGGCGGATCGAACCGTCGCGGAAGCCGTCCAGCGTGCGCATGCGCTGCGACTGGTCCAGATCGCCGTGGATCGGCGCGGCGTTATAGCCGTATTTCTTCAGCGACTTGGCGACGATATCCACGTCGACCTTGCGGTTGCAAAAGATGATCGCATTGGTGCAGGCGTCGCCTTCCTTGTCGATCAGCGCGCGCAGCACGGCGCGCTTTTCCGACCCTTCGCGATCCTTGCGGGAGGCTTTGAAGAACACCGCGCCCTGTTCGATGGTCTCCGAGGCGGTGGCCTGACGGGCCACTTCGATGCGCTCGGGGCCCGAAAGGAAGGTATTGGTGATACGCTCGATCTCGGGCGCCATGGTGGCCGAGAAGAACAGCGTCTGTCGGGTGAAGGGCGTCAGCGAGAAGATGCGCTCGATGTCGGGGATGAAGCCCATGTCGAGCATCCGATCGGCCTCGTCGACCACCATGATCTGCACGCCGGTGAGCAGCAGCTTGCCGCGCTCGAAATGGTCGAGCAGGCGGCCAGGGGTGGCGATCAGCACGTCCACGCCCTTGTCGATCAGCTGTTCCTGCTCCTTGAACGAGACGCCGCCGATCAGCAGCGCCTTGGTCAGCTTCAGGTGCTTGGTGTAGGTGTCGAAGTTCTCGGCGACCTGCGCGGCCAGTTCCCGCGTCGGGCAGAGCACGAGGCTGCGCGGCATGCGGGCACGGGCCCGGCCACGCGCCAGCAGCGTGATCATAGGCAGCGTGAAGGACGCAGTCTTGCCGGTGCCGGTCTGGGCGATGCCCAGCACGTCGCGGCCCGCAAGCGCGGGAGGAATGGCGCCAGCCTGAATCGGGGTGGGCGTCTCGTAGCCCGCCTCTTCAATGGCCTTCAGCACCTTGGGGTTCAGGTTAAGATCAGTAAACTTGGTCATGTATGTCCGAATGTCATGCGGACACTGAACTTGGCCCGCGCGTCAGGAGAAGGGCCCGGATGGCCCGAGAAAACCGCCTTGATGCGGTCATGATGCGGGCTTGTACCGGAATCAGGCGGGAAAGGTCAATCTCGCTGGGATTTTCGCGCCCGAAACGGCGGTTTCGCGGGGATTTGAGGCAGCTACGCCACGGAATCGTGAAGGCAGTTGCTGCTCAAACGGGCGGATTGCCGCGAAGAGAGAGGCTCAAGGGCAAAGACTCACGGGCAGGGACTTAGCGGCGGCCTCTCGCCATGAAGGCGAGCCGCTCGAAGAGATGCACGTCTTGCTCGTTCTTCAGCAGCGCGCCGTGCAGTTTGGGCAGCGCATCGGTGCTGCCCGCGCGCAGATCGGCGTCGTCCAGATCCTCGGCCAGCAGCAGCTTCAGCCAGTCCAGCACCTCGGAGGTGGAGGGCTTCTTCTTCAGGCCCGGCTGCTCGCGCAACTGGTAGAACTGGCTCAGCGCCTCGGTCAGCAGCGCCGGCTTGATGCCGGGGTGGTGGACCTCGACGATGCGGCGCAGCGTGTCGTCATCGGGAAAGCGGATGTAGTGAAAGAAACAGCGGCGCAGGAAGGCGTCGGGCAGTTCCTTCTCGTTGTTCGAGGTGATGATGACGATCGGGCGCTGACGCGCCTGCACGGTCTCGCCGGTCTCGTAGACGTGGAACTCCATGCGGTCGAGTTCCTGCAGCAGATCGTTCGGGAACTCGATGTCGGCCTTGTCGATCTCGTCGATCAACAGCACCACCTTTCCCGCGGCCTCGAAGGCCTGCCAGAGCTTGCCGCGCCGAATGTAATTGCCGACGTCATGCACCCTTTCGTCGCCAAGCTGGCTGTCGCGCAGGCGGCTGACCGCATCGTACTCGTAAAGCCCCTGCTGCGCGCGCGTGGTGGATTTGATGCTCCATTCGATCATCGGCAGGTTCAGCGCGCTCGCCACCTGCCGGGCCAGTTCGGTCTTGCCGGTGCCGGGCTCGCCTTTCACCAGCAGCGGCCGTTCGAGCGTGATCGCCGCATTGACCGCCATGGTCAGATCCTCGGTGGCCACATAGGCCTCGGTGCCTTGGAAATTCAGGCTCATCACGCATTCCTCCGCTGCTCTAGGGGAAGGGATAGAGGGCGCGATTGCACGGTTCAAGCGGGGTTTCGAGGGGGCCAGAGAGGGCGCTGTTACGTGATGGTTACAAATTAGGCACCTGCCGAAGTTTCGTTCGCGACCTATCCTATTGTGTAGTGACATCGGGGGGGGCTTGGGATAACAGCAGCCTCGCAAGGGGTGCCGGAGCCGGTCAGGAATTCCTCGACCGGACGCCGGTTTTGAAGAGGGAGCAGAAATGAAGCCCGAGACTTTTCTGCCCGACGATTACCGTCCGGCTGAAGACGAACCTTTCATGAACGAGCGTCAGACGGAGTATTTCCGCCGTAAGCTGCTCGCATGGAAAAATGACATTCTCGCCGAAAGCCGCGATACGATCGAAGCGCTGCAGGAAGCCACGCGGAACATTCCCGACGTGACCGATCGCGCCAGCGAAGAGACCGATCGCGCGCTGGAACTGCGTACGCGGGACCGTCAGCGCAAGCTGGTGGCCAAGATCGATGCGGCGCTGCGCCGCCTCGACGAGGGCGAGTATGGCTATTGCGATGTGACCGGCGAGCCGATCAGCCTGAAGCGGCTGGACGCACGCCCGATCGCGACCATGAGCCTCGAGGCGCAAGAGCGTCACGAGCGCCGCGAGAAGGTCCACCGCGACGACTAAGCCATCGCCGCCGGCACCACGTCGGCGGGGCCAAAGGCTTGACAAGACAAGACGCCGGGGCCAATGGCTCCGGCGTTTTGATTTTTGCCCAATTCGGAGGCACGTGGTGCCAGCTAAGTCAGTGACGATCATCGGTGGAGGGATCGGCGGGTTCGCTGCGGCGCTGGCGCTGCGCCAGCGCGGCTGCGATGTGCGGGTGCTGGAGCAGGCCGAGGCGATTTCCGAAGTGGGCGCGGGGCTGCAGATCAGCCCCAACGGGCTGCGCGTGCTCGAGGCGCTGGGTGTGGGCGAGGCGCTGCGCGCCGGCGCCTGCCGGGGCACCGCCGTGTCGCTGCGCGATCACCGCGCCGGGCGCGAGGTGCTGCGGCTCGATCTGACCCGGCTGCCCGAGGGGCAGAGCTATCACTTCGTGCATCGTGCCGATCTTATCGCGCTGTTGTCGCAGGCGGCGCGCGAGGCTGGGGTGCAGGTCCGTCTGTTGCAGAAGGTGGCCGCCGTGCGGCCCGGCGCGCCGGTGCGCATCGAGATGGCCAATGGAGATTCCTGTTCGGCTGATCTGGTGATCGGTGCCGACGGTTTGCATTCGGTGGTGCGCAGCGCGCTCAACGGGGTCGTGGCGCCCTTCTTTACCGGGCAGGTGGCGTGGCGCGCGGTGGTGCCGAACCTTTGCGGCCACCCGCCCGAGGCGCGGGTGCACATGGGGCCGGGGCGGCATGTTGTCAGCTATCCGCTGCGCGGCGGCGAGAAGGTCAATCTGGTAGCGGTTGAAGAGCGCCGGAAGTGGACCGAAGAGGGGTGGTCGCAGCATGACGATGCCGCGAACCTGCGCGCCGCCTTTGCTGGCTTCGGGGGCGATGTGGCAAAGCTTCTTGCCGCGGTCGAGCGTCCGGGGCTCTGGGGTCTCTTCCGCCATCCGGTCGCGCGGCATTGGCATGGGCAGGGCGTTGCGATCCTCGGCGACGCGGCGCATCCGACACTGCCGTTCATGGCGCAGGGGGCGAATATGGCGCTCGAGGATGCATGGGCGCTGGCCGCCTGTCTAACCTCCGGCACCGATATGGACGCGGCGCTGTCCCGCTATCAGGAGCTGCGGCGCGAACGCTGCGTCAAGATCGTCGAGGCGGCCAATGGCAACGCATGGAAATACCATCTGAGCAACCCGCTGATCCGCGGCGTTGCGCATATGGGGATGGGGATGCTGGGACGGCTCGCGCCTGCAAAGATGCTGGGCCAGTTCGATTGGATCTACGGCTACGACGTGACCAAGGCGGTCTGAGCGCGGCTCACTCGTCCAGCCATGTGACCTCGGTGCCGTAAAGCGGCACGGTGGAAATCGCCAGCTTGGCCGACCCGTCGGTCAGTTCGGCGGCATGGGCGAGGTAGATCAGTGTCTGGTTCTTCTCGTCGTAGATGCGTTTCACCCGCAGCGATTTGAGGATGATCGAGCGCGAGGTGCGGAACACGTCCTCGCCATCCTTGTCGCGGTCGATGTCGCCGATCTCGATCGGGCCGGTCTGGCGGCAGGCGATCGAGGCGTTCGACGGGTCTTCGAACCAATTGCCCTTCGACAGACGGTCGAACATGCCGCGGTCGAAATAGGCGATGTGGCAGGTGACGCCTTTCACTTTCGGGTCGGCAACGGCTTCGATCTCGATGTCGTTGCCGACCCAGTCCACGCCCACCTCGCCGACCTGTTCAGCAGCCGCCATAGAGGGCAGCAGGCACAAGAGGGTGAGAAGGGCGCGTTTCATGGGGATTCTCCGGTCTGCGGTTTACGAGAAGACCACCCGGCCATGCTCGCCTACGTCGGGCGTGTCATCCGACATTTGCGACTTGGCGATCTCGTAAAGGAAGCTCGCGCCGCCATTGCTGACCCAGACCTCGCCGTCCTTCGGCGTCATCTTGACCAGACGCACCGAGTCGTCCTCGCGGCCGTTTTTGAACCACGCACCGGCGACGACGCTCCAGATTTCGTCGAGCTTCTCTTCGTCGTCCGAGATGGTGAGCGTGCCGAAGATATTGGCGTAGAGGTGCGATTTGGGGTCGGCCACATGGAAGGAGGCCTCGCCGCCGCTCTTGGCGGCACGATCCGCAGCCGAGCCTTTGGCGGTGATGAACCAGATGGCGTTTTCCTCGGGATCGGCGTTCGGCGACATGGGCACCGGGCGCTCGCCGTCGGCGGCCAGCAGGCCCGCGCGCACGTTCTTCATGTTTTTCCAGAAGTCGGCTTTCAGGTCGGTGATATGATCCTTGGGCATATCGTCTCTCCTTATCTGCTGTGTCACCGCGTCAACGCGCGGTCCTATGGGCCGTTCCGTATGATCACGGCAGGGTGACGCGCCTTTGCTGTTGACGCCCGGCGGGCAGAGAGCTTAGATATGAACAACTGTTCAATAACTGCCAGGGGAGGGGCGGTTTGATGTTCAACGCGGTCATGACCTACGATCTGGGTGAAGACGTGAACGCTCTGCGCGAGATGGTGCATCGCTGGGCGCAGGAACGCGTCAAGCCGATGGCGGCGCAGGTCGACCGGGACAATGCGTTCCCGAATGAGCTGTGGCGCGAGATGGGCGAGCTGGGCCTCTTGGGCATCACCGTGCCCGAAGAGTTCGGCGGGGCGGGCATGGGCTATCTGGCGCATGTGGTCGCTGTCGAAGAGATCGCCCGCGCCTCGGCCTCGGTCTCGCTGTCCTACGGCGCGCATTCCAACCTCTGCGTCAATCAGATCAAGCTGAACGGCTCGCCGCAGCAAAAGGCGAAATACTTGCCCGGACTGATCTCGGGCGAGCATGTCGGCGCGCTTGCCATGTCCGAGCCGAACGCTGGGTCTGACGTGGTCAGCATGAAGCTGCGCGCCGAAAAGAAGAACGACCGCTTCGTGCTGAATGGCAACAAATACTGGATCACCAACGGGCCTGACGCCGACACGCTGGTGGTCTACGCCAAGACCGACCCCGACGCGGGCAGCAAGGGCATCACCGCCTTCCTGATCGAGAAGAGCATGACCGGCTTTTCGACCTCGCCACATTTCGACAAGCTTGGGATGCGCGGCTCGAACACCGCCGAGTTGATCTTCGATGATGTGGAGGTGCCTTTCGAGAACATCCTCGGCGAAGAGGGCAAGGGCGTGCGCGTGCTGATGTCGGGCCTCGACTACGAGCGTGTGGTGCTCGCGGGCATCGGCACCGGCATCATGGCCGCCTGCCTCGACGAGGTCATGCCCTATATGGTCGAGCGCAAGCAGTTCGGCCAACCCATCGGGAACTTCCAGCTCATGCAGGGCAAGATCGCCGATATGTACACCGCGATGAATTCGGCCCGCGCCTATGTCTATGAGGTCGCCAAGGCCTGCGATCGTGGCGACGTCACCCGTCAGGATGCGGCGGCGTGCTGTCTCTACGCCTCCGAGCAGGCGATGGTGCAGGCGCATCAGGCGGTGCAGGCGATGGGCGGCGCGGGCTTTTTGGCCGACGCCCCGGTGGCGCGGCTCTTCCGCGATGCCAAGCTGATGGAGATCGGCGCGGGCACCTCCGAGATCCGCCGCATGCTTGTGGGCCGCGAGTTGATGAACGCGATGAGCTGAGCATGATGTCCCGGCCGCTCTGGTATGCTCCCGCGCTGGCGCTTCTCGCGCTGGTGGCGCTGGCGGCCTACCGGGCCGGGATGCAGGCGGCGGAACTCACCGAGACCGAGGCCATGGAGGCCGCCGCCACGCTCTATGTCGAGACCGGCCCGGAGGGGGCCGAGAAAAGCGATTGCACGGGGCGCCCCGCAGAGGCGCCGGTCTGGATCGTGGTCACATGCGCGCGGGAGGATCTGGCGCATGTCTACGAGATGGACCGGCTGGGGCGCATCCTACACGCGCGGGTCAGGAGGGGGCCGCAGACATGAATCCGATGCTGCCGGATGGCACATATGACGAGATGCGGGCGCGCTTCGACTGGCGCTTTCCGCAGCGGCTGAACATGGCGGCGCAGGTCTGTGACGATTGGGCGGCGCTGGAGCCCGAGCGCGTCGCCATTCTCGACCATGGACGCGGGCCGGTGAGTTATGGCGCGTTGGCGCAGCTGTCGCGGCGGGTGCAGGCGGCGCTCGAGGCGCACGGCGTGGCGCGGGGCGACCGGGTGGGCGTGCTGCTCTCGCAATCGCCGCTCTGCGCTGCCGCCCATATCGCGGCCTGGCGCATGGGGGCGATCTCTGTGCCGCTGTTCAAGCTCTTCCGCGAAGATGCGCTGCGCTCGCGCCTTGGGGACAGCGGCGCGCAGGTGGTGGTGACCGATGAAGAGGGGGCCGGGATGCTCGCGCCCTTTGACCTCAGCGTCATTACCGAGCTGCCTGCGGAGCCTTCCGCAAGCGCCATCGCCGACACCGGCCCCGAGGACCCGGCGATCATCATCTACACCAGCGGCACCACCGGCAAACCCAAGGGCGCGCTGCATGGGCACCGCGTTCTGATGGGCCATTTGCCGGGCGTCGAGATGAGCCATGACCGGCTCGGACAGCCGGGCGACGTGCTCTGGACCCCGGCGGATTGGGCTTGGATCGGCGGGCTCTTCGACGTGGCCATGCCCGCGCTGGCGCTCGGCGTGCCCGTGGTGGCCGCGCGCATGGCCAAATTCGACGTCACGGAGTGCGCGAATATCTGCGCGGAACATGCTGTTCGGAATGTGTTTTTCCCACCTACGGCTCTGCGCATGCTGAAGGCGGTAGACGTGCGCATCCCCGGCCTTCGCTCGGTCGCCAGCGGCGGCGAGCCACTTGGGGCAGAGATGCTGGCATGGGGGCGCGAGGCCTTCGGGCTGACGATCAACGAGTTCTATGGCCAGACCGAATGCAACATGGTGGCCAGCTCGGCGGGCACGCTTTTCGCGCCGCGTCCGGGCTGCATCGGCAAGCCGGTGCCGGGCCATGAGATCGCGGTGATCAACTTTGAGGGCAAGCCGGTGACGGGCGAAGGCGATGTGGCAATCCGCCGGGGATCGGGTTCTATGCTATTGGAATATTGGAAGAACCCTCAGGCGACGGCAGATAAGTTTCGCGGCGAATGGTTGCTCACCGGCGACCGCGGCATCTGGGAGGGCGATTACCTGCGCTTTCTTGGGCGCGAGGACGACGTGATCTCTTCGGCGGGCTACCGCATCGGCCCGGCGGAGATCGAGGACTGCCTGATCACCCATCCTGCGGTGCTGACCGTCGGCGTGGTGGGGAAGCCCGATCCGCTGCGCACCGAGATCGTGAAGGCCTATGTCGTGCTCAAACCGGGCACCGAGGCCAGCGCGGAGGATCTGAAGGCATGGGTCAAGGAACGTCTGGCAACCTATTCCTGCCCAAGAGAAATCTCGTTTCTTGAGGATCTGCCCATGACGGTCACCGGCAAGGTGATCCGCAAGGAACTTAAGGCCCGTGCCAGCGCCGAAGCCAAGGCCGAACACGCGAAGGTTCAGGAGGACACATGAAACTGCAGTCACAGGCCATCCCGTCCTCCGAGACGTTCCGCGCCAACCGCGCGGGTCATCTCGAGGCGCTGCGGGTCATCGATGAGGCCGCCGCGCAGGCGGCGGCGGGCGGCGGCCAGAAGGCGCGCGAGCGTCATGTGTCGCGCGGCAAGATGCTGCCCCGCGAGCGCCTCGCCAATCTGCTCGATCCGGGCTCGCCTTTCCTCGAGGTCGGCGCGACGGCGGCGCATGGCATGTACGGCGGTGCCGCGCCCTGCGCCGGGGTCATCGCCGGGATCGGCCGGGTCATGGGCCGCGAGGTCATGGTGGTCTGCAACGACGCCACGGTGAAGGGCGGCACCTACTACCCGATGACCGTCAAGAAGCACCTGCGCGCGCAGGAGATCGCCGAGGAGAACCATCTGCCCTGCGTCTACCTCGTCGACAGCGGCGGGGCGAACCTGCCCAATCAGGACGAGGTTTTCCCCGACCGCGACCACTTCGGGCGCATCTTCTACAATCAGGCGCGGATGAGCGCCAAGAACATCCCGCAGATCGCCGTGGTCATGGGATCCTGCACCGCGGGCGGGGCCTATGTCCCCGCCATGTCCGATGTGACCATCATCGTGAAGGAGCAGGGCACGATCTTCCTTGCCGGTCCGCCGCTGGTGAAAGCCGCGACGGGCGAGGTGGTGACTGCCGAAGACCTCGGCGGCGGCGACGTGCACACAAGGCTTTCCGGCGTGGCGGATTATCTGGCCGAGGACGATGCCCACGCGCTGGCGCTGGCTCGTCGCGCTGTGGGCGGGCTCAACCGGGTCAAACCCTCTGGCGTGGAGTGGCAGTCGCCCGAGGCGCCCGCCTATGACCCCGAAGAAATCCTCGGCGTGGTGCCCGCCGATCTGCGCACGCCCTACGACATCCGCGAGGTCATTGCCCGGCTGGTCGACGGCTCGCGCTTTGACGAGTTCAAACCGCGCTACGGCGAAACGCTGGTGACGGGCTTTGCCCATGTGGAAGGCTGCCCCGTCGGGATCATCGCCAACAATGGCGTGCTCTTTTCCGAGGCGGCGCAGAAAGGCGCGCATTTCGTCGAGCTTTGCTCGCAGCGCGGCATCCCGCTGGTCTTCTTGCAGAATATCACCGGCTTCATGGTCGGGCGGAAGTACGAGAACGAGGGCATCGCCCGGCACGGCGCCAAGATGGTGACCGCGGTGGCGACCACCAATGTGCCCAAGATCACCATGCTGGTCGGCGGCTCCTTCGGGGCGGGCAACTACGGCATGGCGGGGCGGGCCTATCAGCCGCGGTTTCTGTGGAGCTGGCCCAACAGCCGTATCTCGGTGATGGGCGGCGCGCAGGCGGCGGGAGTGCTGGCGACGGTCAAGCGCGACGCCATCGAGCGCGGCGGCGGCAGCTGGTCGGAACAGGAAGAAGCGGCCTTCAAGCAGCCGACCATCGATATGTTCGAAGAGCAGTCGCACCCGCTCTACGCCTCGGCCCGGCTCTGGGATGACGGCTGCGTTGACCCGCGCAAATCGCGCGCCGTGCTGGCGCTGTCGCTGAGCGCAGCGCTGAACGCGCCGGTCGAGGAGACACGCTTTGGCGTGTTCCGGATGTGATGGGGCGGGCTGAGGTGAGAGGGGGCTCTGCTCGCGCGGGCCGCGGGCGCGCATCCAGGCAGGTTGGGGGCTCCGCCCCCGTCGCCTGCGGCGACTCCCCCGGGATATTTTTGTCTAGACGAAGCCGTGACGGGCTTGGAGGGCGTGATGTTTGACACTCTGCTGATTGCCAATAGGGGCGAGATTGCCTGCCGGGTCATGCGCAGCGCGCGGGCGCTCGGGCTGCGGACTGTGGCCGTCTATTCCGAGGCGGATGCCGGCGCGCAGCATGTGGCCGAGGCCGATATGGCGGTCTCTATCGGCGGTGCGGCGCCTTCGGAGAGCTACCTGAAAGGCGAGCGGATCATCGAGGCGGCGCTGGCCACAGGGGCGGGCGCGATCCATCCGGGTTATGGGTTTCTCTCGGAGAACCCCGAGTTCGTCGAGGCGGTGGAGGCGGCGGGGCTGATCTTTGTCGGACCCTCGGCGCGGGCGATCCGGGCGATGGGGCTGAAGGATGCGGCCAAGCGGCTGATGGATGAGGCCGGTGTGCCGGTGGTGCCGGGCTATCTTGGCGAGGATCAGGACCCGGCGCGGCTGGCGCGCGAGGCCGAGGCCATCGGCTATCCGGTGCTGATTAAGGCCGTCGCGGGCGGCGGTGGCAAGGGCATGCGGCTGGTCGAGAGCGCGGCAGACTTCGCAACTGCGCTGGAAGGGGCCAAGGCCGAGGCGCGTGGCGCCTTCGGCAATGAGGCGGTGCTGATCGAGAAGTTCATCACCGCGCCGCGCCATATCGAGGTGCAGGTCTTTGGCGATGGCGACAAAGCGGTGCATCTTTTCGAGCGCGACTGCTCACTGCAGCGGCGCCATCAGAAGGTGATCGAGGAAGCCCCCGCGCCGGGTATGGGCGAGCAGATGCGCGCCGCCATGGGGGCCGCCGCTGTGCGGGCCGCCGAGGCGATCGGCTACAAGGGCGCGGGCACGGTGGAGTTCATCGTCGACGGCTCGGAGGGGCTGCGGCCCGATGGCTTCTGGTTCATGGAGATGAACACCCGGCTGCAGGTCGAACACCCGGTGACCGAGGCGATCACCGGCGTCGACCTCGTGGAATGGCAACTGCGCGTGGCGGGCGGCGAGCCGTTGCCGCTGGCGCAGGAGGAGCTGTCGATCACCGGTCATGCCTTCGAGGCGCGGCTTTATGCCGAGGATGTGCCCGCGGGCTTCCTGCCCGCGACGGGGCGGCTGTCGCATCTGGAGTTTCCGCCGAGCCTGCGGTCTGACAGCGGCGTGCGGTCGGGCGATGTGATCTCGCCGCATTACGACCCGATGATCGCCAAGCTGATCGTGCACGGGCCAAGCCGCGCGGCGGCGCTGCGCAAGCTGGCGCAGGGGCTGCGGCAGACGCGGGTGGCCGGGACGGTGACCAACCTTAGTTTTCTCGGCGCGCTGGCCGAGCATCCGGGCTTTGCCGCCGGAGAGGTCGACACCGGGCTCATCGGGCGCGATCTCGAGGCGCTGGTGGCCGAGCCGGAGCTGGCGGCTCAGGTGGTCGCCGAGGCGGCGCTGGTGCTGGCGGGGCTGGATGGTGCGTCGGGCTGGGAGAGCGGCTTCACGCTCTGGGCGCCGCTGGCGCGCACGCTGCTGTTGCGGCACGAGGGCGAGGATCTGGCCTGTGTGCTGCGCGCGAAAGGCCCGGATCTGGTGGAGATCGACGTGCCGGGGGCGACCGTGCTGGCCGAGCGTTTCGGCGGGCGCTGGCGCTTTGGCGGGCGCCCGGCGGCGGGGCATTTCCGCGAGGATGGCCATGTGACCGTCTTTGCCCACTATGGCCTGCGCTTTGAGCTGATCGACCCGCTGGCGCGGGCGGCGGACGCCGGTGCGGGGGGCAATCTGGTGGAGGCGCCGATGCCGGGCAAGGTGGTCGCGGTCTTTGCCGAGGCGGGGGCGCAGGTCACCGCTGGCGACCGGCTGGCGCTGCTCGAAGCGATGAAGATGGAGCACACGCTGCGCGCTTCGCGCGATGGCACCGTGGCAGAGGTGCTGGTCGAAGCGGGCGCGCAGGTCGAGGCCGGGGCCGCGCTGATCCGGCTCGAAGAGGAAGACGCATGATCCGTCTGCATCATGTGCCGCAGTCACGCTCGATGCGGGTGCTGTGGCTGCTCGAAGAGCTGGGTCTGCCCTATGAGCTGGTGACCGAGCGGTTCGACAAGTCGTTGCGGCGCGAGGCGTATCTGACACGCTCGCCCGCCGGGCGGGTGCCGGCGCTGGAGATCGGCGGCGAGACCATGTTCGAGTCCGGCGCCATCCTCGAGTATCTGTGCGAGCTTTACCCGGGTAGCGGGCTCGGGCGGCTGCGCGGCGATGCTGAGCGGCGCGACTATCTCGTCTGGCTGCATTTTGCCGAAACCATGAGCCACCACGGCGCGGCGCTCACCCAGCAGCATCTGATGCTGCGCGAGGACGCCATGCGCTCGCCGATCATCATGCAGCTGGAGGCGGCGCGTCTGGGCAAATGTTTCGAGGCGATCGAGGCGCGGCTGGCGCAGAGCGGGGACTATCTGCTGCAGGGCTTTTCGGCGGCGGATATCGCGGTGGGGCAGGCGGTCTATATCGGGCGGCATTTCCGCAGCACCGAGGGGCTGGCTCACCTGCAGGCCTGGTACGGGCGGATCACCGCGCGCGAGGCGTTTCAACGCTCGTTGCCCGACGAAGGGGCGCGGTTGTATCGGCGCGATTTCTATCCGGCGTGGGATCTGCCGGAGGTCTGAGCGGCGCAGCGCCCTTGGGCGGGCGCGGGGCCATGCGTATTTGGCAAAGAGAAGAAGGGGCGCAGGATGGGTGAATTCGTCGAGATCTTCGAGGTCGGGCCGCGGGACGGGCTGCAGAATGAGGCGCGGATGATCCCGGCGGAGGAGAAGATTGCGCTGGTCGATTGTCTCAGCCGGGCGGGCTTCCGGCGCATCGAATGCGCCAGTTTCGTCAGCCCCAAATGGGTGCCGCAGATGGCGACCTCGGCCGAAGTGATGGCCGGGATCACCCGCGCGCCGGGCGTGTCCTATGCGGCGCTGACACCCAACATGAAGGGGCTGGAGGCGGCGCTGGCGGCGCAGGTGGACGAGGTGGCGATCTTCGGCTCGGCCTCCGAGGGGTTCAGCCGCGCCAATATTAATGCCTCGATCGCCGAGAGCCTCGAGCGCTTCCGCCCTGTCGCCGAGGCGGCGCGGGCGGCGGGGCTGCCGCTGCGCGGCTATGTCTCTTGCGTGGTGGAATGCCCCTACGATGGCGCGGTGGCGCCCGAGGCGGTGGCGCATGTGGCGCGGGCGCTGCATCACATGGGCTGCTATGAGATCTCGCTCGGCGACACCATCGGGCGCGGCACGCCCGAGGCGGTGCGCGCCATGCTCGCGGCGGTGTCGGATGTGGTGCCGCCAGCCCAGCTTGCCGGGCATTTCCACGATACCGGGGGGCGGGCGCTCGACAATATCGAGGCGTCGCTGGCCATGGGGCTGCGGGTCTTTGACGCGGCGGTGGGCGGGCTCGGCGGCTGCCCCTATGCGCCGGGGGCAGCGGGCAATGTGGCGACCGAGGCGGTGGCGGAGCGGCTGGCGGCACTGGGATATGAGACGGGCCTTGATCCTGCCGTGCTGGCAGAGGCGGCGGCGCTGGCGCGCGCCATGCGCACGGGCTGAGTATGACGGGGCTTGCGGGGCTTGCGGCGGTCGCACTGGAGCGATGTCGGGGCCATTGACGATACAGTTTGGCAGGGCACAGATCAGCGGATCGACACCGCCCTTGCCAATCCCGAAGTGGCGGCGGCGCGGATCGCCGCGAAGATGGAGGATGCCTGAGATGGCCCTGATCGAGACCGAGATCGACGCGCGCGGCGTCGCCGAACTGCGGCTGAATCGGCCCGAAAAGCACAATGCGCTGTCGGCTGAGATGATGCGCGAGCTTGTGGCTGCAGCGGCGCTTCTCGCGGCGGAGGAGAGCGTGCGCTTGGTGGTGCTGTGTGCCGAGGGGCCGACCTTCTGCGCGGGCGGCGATCTGGCGTGGATGCGGGCGCAGTTCGCGATGGACAGCGCCACGCGGCGCACGGAATCGCAGCGCATCGCCGAGGCGCTTGGCGCGCTGGCGGCGCTGCCGCAGCCCCTGATCGGGCGGGTGCAGGGCAACGCCTTTGGCGGCGGCATGGGGCTGATCTCGGTCTGCGACATGGTGGTCGGCGTCGAGGGCGCGAAATTCGGGTTCACCGAGACGCGGCTGGGGCTGCTTCCGGCCAATATCGGCCCCTATGTGATCGCCCGTATGGGCGGCGCGGCGGCGCGCGAAGTGTTTATGAACGCGAAGATTTTCGGCGCCGAGGAGGCGCGCCGCCTGAACCTGCTGAACCGCGTTGTGGCGCCGGAGGGTTTGGAGGCGGCGGTCGAGGCCGAGGTGGCGCCCTATCTCGCCTGCGCGCCCGGTGCGGTGCGCGAGAGCAAGGCGCTGCTGAACGCGCTTGTGGGGCAGGTGAGCGCGGCGCAGGTGGATATGGCGATCGACGCGCTGGCGGCGCGCTGGGAGACCGCCGAGGCGCAGGAGGGCATCGCTGCTTTCTTCGACAAGCGCCCGGCCCCATGGGCGACCAAATCCGAACAATAAGCGTTGCGCGCGGCCATCACGGCGGCGCGACCGGCTGACAGCGCATTGCGCGCGCTGGCTGCCGAACACCTAAGTCGACCGAAAAAACGGGCTGCCAGCCGGCTCCCCGCGTTTGGCGTTTTCTTTGGCGCTTCTGAGGGCCTGAATCTGCGTGTCCGCGCAGAATGTATGCAACGGTCGACGGAAAAAATGTCGAAACATCAGTGATTACCCAACGTAAGAAGGGGTATCTCCATGAAATGACGAGATTTTCATCATTCGTGAATAACTTGGGCCGTTGTTGACCCGGACCGCACTCAGCGATAAGTCACTCACAGCAAGGCAACAAAGCCATGGTCTCCGCGCCGCTTGCGGTGCGCCTCGCAAAGGAGCCACATCTTGGACGAGATGCTGCGGGAATATCTTCCCATCCTCGTGTTCCTCGCCGTCGCCGTTGGCCTCGGTCTCGTGCTTATCCTTGCGGCCGTCGTGCTGGCGGTGCGCAGCCCTGACCCCGAAAAAGTCTCGGCATATGAATGCGGGTTCAACGCTTTCGATGATGCGCGGATGAAATTCGACGTCCGGTTCTATCTGGTGTCGATCCTGTTCATCATCTTCGATCTCGAGATCGCCTTCCTCTTCCCCTGGGCCACCGCGTTCAAGGATGTGAGCATGGTCGGCTTCTGGTCGATGATGGTGTTCCTTGCGGTGCTGACCGCGGGCTTTGCCTACGAATGGAAGAAAGGGGCGCTCGAATGGGAGTGACGACCGGCCTCAATACCGCCGGGGGAGATCGCGAGGTAGCCACGCAGGCGCTGAACCGCGAGCTGCAGGACAAAGGCTTTCTGCTGACCTCCGTCGATGATGTGATCAACTGGGCCCGCACCGGCTCTCTGCATTGGATGACCTTCGGTCTGGCCTGCTGCGCGGTCGAGATGATGCAGACCTCGATGCCGCGCTACGACCTCGAGCGTTTCGGCACCGCGCCGCGCGCCTCGCCGCGCCAGTCGGACCTGATGATCGTTGCGGGCACGCTGACCAACAAGATGGCTCCGGCGCTGCGCAAGGTCTACGACCAGATGCCCGAGCCGCGCTATGTGATCTCGATGGGGTCCTGCGCCAACGGCGGCGGCTATTACCACTACAGCTATTCCGTGGTGCGCGGCTGCGACCGGGTCGTGCCCGTCGACGTCTACGTGCCCGGCTGCCCGCCGACGGCAGAGGCGCTGCTCTACGGGCTGATGGCGCTGCAGAAGAAAATCCGCCGCACCGGCACGATCGTGCGCTGAGCCTTCGCGGGAGGGGATCATGACCAAAGCACTGAACGAACTTGGCGCCCACATCGAGGTGAAACGCCCCGATTGCGTGGTGGCCTGGGACGTCACTCACGACGAGCTCAACGTCGACGTCGCGCCTGCCAACATCGGCGGGCTGGTGGAGTTTCTCCGCAGCGACCCGACCTGCCGCTTCTCGTCGCTGGTGGATATCACCGCGGTGGACTACCCGGACCGGCCCAAGCGGTTCGACGTGGTCTATCACCTGCTGTCGATGTACCAGAACCACCGCATCCGCCTGCGCGTCTCGGTGCGCGAGGATGAGATCGTGCCCTCGATCACCTCGGTGCACCCCTCGGCCAACTGGCTGGAGCGCGAGGTGTTCGACATGTTCGGCATCCTCTTCTCGGGCCACCCGGACCTGCGCCGCATCCTCACCGACTATGGCTTCCGCGGCCACCCGCTGCGCAAGGACTTCCCGACCACGGGCTATGTCGAGGTGCGCTACGACGAAGAGCTGAAGCGTGTGGTCTATGAGCCGGTGAAACTGGTGCAGGAATACCGCCAGTTCGATTTCATGTCGCCGTGGGAAGGTGCGCAATACGTGCTGCCCGGCGATGAAAAGGCCGAGGAGGAGGCGAAGTGATGGACGGCTCCAAAGGTTTCGAAGACGCCCTGACGGGCGAGCAGAAGATCCGCAACTTCAACATCAACTTCGGTCCGCAGCACCCGGCGGCGCACGGCGTGCTGCGCCTCGTGCTGGAGCTTGACGGCGAGATCGTCGAGCGCTGCGATCCGCACATCGGCCTGCTGCACCGCGGCACCGAGAAGCTGATGGAAAGCCGCACCTACCTGCAGAACCTGCCGTATTTCGACCGGCTCGACTACGTCGGCACGATGAACCAGGAACACGCCTGGGTGCTGGCGATCGAAAAGCTCTGCAACGTCGAGGTGCCGCGCCGTGCCCAGCTGATCCGCGTGCTTTACTGCGAGATCGGGCGCATCCTGAACCACCTGCTGAACGTGACCACGCAGGCCATGGACGTGGGCGCGCTGACGCCGCCGCTCTGGGGTTTCGAGGAGCGCGAGAAGCTGATGATCTTCTACGAGCGGGCTTGCGGCGCGCGTCTGCACGCGGCCTACTTCCGGCCCGGCGGCGTTCACCAGGACCTGCCGCCCGAACTGATCGACGACATCGCCACCTGGTGCGAAGAGTTCCCCGCGCGTCTGCAGGACATCGACGATCTGCTGACTGAGAACCGCATCTTCAAGCAGCGCAACGCCGACATCGGCGTGGTGACCGAGCAAGACATCCAAGAACATGGCTTCTCGGGTGTCATGGTGCGCGGGTCGGGCCTTGCATGGGACCTGCGCCGCGCGCAGCCCTATGAGTGCTACGACGAGTTCGAGTTCCAGATCCCCGTCGGCAAGAACGGCGATTGCTATGACCGTTACCTCGTCCGCATGGCCGAGATGCGCGAGAGCGTGAAGATCATGGTTCAGGCCTGCGAAAAGCTGAAACTGCCCGAGAACCAGGGCGACGTTCTGGCGCGCGGCAAGATCACCCCGCCGAAGCGGTCCGAGATGAAAACCTCGATGGAGGCGCTCATCCACCACTTCAAACTCTACACCGAAGGGTTCCACGTGCCCGCGGGCGAGGTTTACGCCTGCGTCGAGGCGCCCAAGGGCGAGTTCGGTGTCTACCTCGTGGCCGATGGCAGCAACAAACCCTACCGCGCCAAGCTGCGCGCGCCGGGCTTCCTGCACCTGCAGGCCATGGACTACATTTGCAAAGGCCACCAGCTGGCCGACGTCGCGGCGATCCTCGGCTCGCTCGACATTGTTTTCGGAGAAGTTGACCGATGATCCGCATCACTGCCGCGCTGTCCGCGCTTGCTCTGCTCACCGCCTGCACCATGCCGCCGAAGGGCGTGGACGACCTGCAACTCGCCGCATGGGACGAGGCCGTGGCCTCGATCGGCTGCGAGCTTTCGACCGAGAGCGACTATCTGCCCGTCGAACTGCAGACCGGCCTGAGCCGTGCGCAGGTGCAAGAGATCGCGTCCTACAAGGTGAAAACCGGCGTGGCCGAGCCCAATGCCACCGGCGGTGTCCGTCTGATCACCGGCACCTGCACTCCGGCCGCACCGGCGCCCGAGGCTGACGTCATGGCCGAGGCTCCGGCAGCGGGCTGAGAGAGTAAAGAGCGGCGGGGCAGGTGCCCCGTCCTAACGCCGCGGCGGCCTCGCCCCCGGCCAATGATATGAACCGAAGGTCCGTTTGCCATGTTGCGCCGTCTTCATCACGAACAGCCCGAGAGCTTCGCTTTCACGCCCGCCAACCTTGAGTGGGCCGAGGCGCAGATCAGCAAGTATCCTGAGGGCCGTCAGGCCAGCGCCATCATTCCGCTGCTGTGGCGCGCGCAGGAGCAGGAGGGCTGGCTGAGCCGTCCGGCCATCGAGCATGTCGCCGACATGCTGGGCATGGCCTATATCCGCGCGCTGGAAGTGGCGACCTTCTACTTCATGTTCCAGCTGCAGCCGGTGGGCTCGGTGGCGCATGTGCAGATCTGCGGCACCACGTCGTGCATGATCTGCGGCGCGGGCGAGCTGATGGAGGTCTGCAAGGCCAAGATCGCCGCCAAGCCGCATGAGGTCTCGGCGGATGGCAAGTTCTCGTGGGAAGAGGTGGAATGCCTCGGTGCCTGCTCGAACGCCCCGATGGCGCAGATCGGCAAGGATTACTACGAGGATCTGACCGGCGAGAAGCTGGCCGAGATCCTTGATGCCATGGCGGCGGGCGAGGTGCCAGTGCCGGGCCCGCAGAATGGTCGTTTCGGCTCGGAGCCGCTGGGCGGTCCGGTGGTGCTGACCGAAGGCAAGGACGAGGCGCAGAACGCTTCGGTCGCGCTGGCAACTTCGATTGGCGACACGGTGAAACGCATCGACGGCACCGAGGTGCCGCTGCGCGCGCCGTGGCGTGACCGCTCGGACGAGAAGGGCGACGCAAAGCCCGAGACCCATGCGCCTAAGCTGTCGGAAGGCGAGCCCGCAGATGCCACCGGGATCGACAAGCGCGAGGCTCCGGTCACTCCGGCAGGCGAGGTCAAATCCGATCCCGAACCCGCCGAGCCGAAGCCGCTGGACGAAGGCCGCAAGCCCGAGACGCTTTCGGCGCCGCTAGACGGCGGGGCTGACGATCTCAAGATGATCAGGGGCGTCGGGCCGAAGCTCGAAGAGCTGCTGCACCGCCTTGGGTTCTTCCACTTCGGCCAGATCGCCTCGTGGACCGAGGAAGAACTGGCTTGGGTCGATGCCAACCTCGAGGGCTTCAAGGGCCGGGCATCGCGTGACGAGTGGGTTGCTCAGGCCAAGACACTGGCCGAAGGTGGCGAGACGGATTTCTCGACCCGTGTGAAGAAGGGCGAGGTCTACGACGACGAATAAGCAGGATGAGTTAGACAGGGAGTGAGAGATGACAGACGTGACGATGCAGGACGGATGCGCCCGCAAATGCTGGATAACGGCAGCCGTTTTTGGGCTCATCGTTGCGCTGTTTGCGCTTGGCGGCGGGAAGGGCTTCTTTGCAGCCATCGTGCTCGCGCTGATCACCGCCGGTCTGCTCGGCTCCCTGTTCACCTGGCTCTCCTGCGCGGCGGTGCCGCAGCTTAGCGAGCGCTCGCCGATGTCCTCGCTTGCGCCGGCGGTCGAGGGCGAAGTGCCGACGATGCCGGACACGGTGACCGCAGAGCCGGCCACGCTGATGACGTCGCAAGAAGTGCCTCCGGTCGAGGATTTGCCGGAGCCGGCACCTGCGGCGGCCGCCGCACCGGAGCCTGCTCCGGCGCCGAAAGAAGAGATACCGGCGAAGCCGGAGACGGTCGCCCCCGCGGCGACTGAGGAGGAGGAAGCCCAACCCGAAGCGCTGGCGTCGCCGCGCGGAGGGGAGGCGGACAACCTCAAGGAAATCAAGGGCGTGGGCCCCAAGCTTGAATCGCTTCTGCACGAGCTTGGGATCTACCATTTCGACCAGATCGCTGGCTGGAGCGCCAGTGAAGTGGCGTGGATGGATCAGAACCTGAAAGGGTTCCGCGGCCGGGTCTCGCGCGATGATTGGATCGGGCAGGCCAAGACACTTGCGGCGGGCGGCGAGACCGAGTTCTCGAAGCGCGTCGAAGAGGGCGACGTCTACTGACGTGCCCAGAGGATGAGTGCCGCCGGACAGATCCGGCGGTGCGAACGGGAAGAGGACCGGACCGAAGATGAGCGACGAAGCACAGCACAACCGGCAGGGGCGCATTATCGCGCTGGTGATCGCCGGAACCGGGCTGGCTTGGATCGCCGCGACGGTGGCGGGCGAGATGCTGGGCTGGACCCAGCGCATGAGGGCCTTCTTTGACCTTGCCGCTCTGGCCGGGTTCGGGACGGCGATCTGGATGATTTACGGGCTCTGGCGGTCGCGTCAGAAAGGCCGCCAGGAAGACAAGGACTGAGAGATGCTGAAGGACGAAGATCGGATCTTTACCAATCTCTACGGCATGCAGGATCGCTCCCTCGCCGGGGCGAAGAAGCGTGGCCACTGGGACGGCACGGCTGGCATCATCGCCAAGGGTCGCGACTGGATCATCGACGAGATGAAGGCCTCGGGCCTGCGCGGGCGCGGCGGGGCGGGCTTCCCGACCGGCCTCAAATGGTCCTTCATGCCCAAGGAAAGCGACGGTCGCCCGGCCTATCTGGTGATCAACGCCGATGAATCCGAGCCCGCGACCTGCAAGGACCGCGAGATCATGCGCCACGATCCGCACACGCTGATCGAGGGCGCGCTGATTGCGTCGTTCGCGATGAACGCCCATGCGAGCTACATCTACATCCGCGGCGAATACATCCGCGAGCGCGAGGCGCTGCAGGCGGCGATCGACGAATGTTATGACGCGGGCCTGCTGGGGAAGAACGCCGCTGGCTCGGGCTGGGACTTCGATCTCTACCTGCACCACGGCGCGGGCGCTTACATCTGCGGTGAGGAAACCGCGCTTCTGGAAAGCCTCGAGGGCAAGAAGGGCATGCCGCGCATGAAGCCGCCGTTCCCGGCGGGGGCGGGCCTCTACGGCTGCCCGACCACGGTGAACAACGTCGAATCCATCGCCGTCTGCCCGACCATCCTGCGCCGCGGCGCGACGTGGTTCTCGTCGTTCGGACGGCAGAACAACGCGGGCACCAAGCTCTTTGCCATCACCGGCCATGTGAACACGCCTTCGGTCTTCGAAGAGCAGATGTCGCTGCCGGTGCGCGAACTGATCGAAAAGCACGGCGGCGGCATTCGCGGCGGCTGGGACAATCTCAAGGCGATCATCCCCGGCGGCGCGTCTTGCCCGATCCTGCCCAAGGACAAGCTTGAAGACGCCATCATGGATTTCGACTGGATGCGTCAGAACCAGTCGTCCTTTGGCACCGGCTGCATGATCGTCATGGATCAGAGCACCGATGTGGTGAAGGCGGTCTGGCGCCTGTCGAAGTTCTTCAAGCACGAAAGCTGCGGCCAGTGCACACCGTGCCGCGAAGGCACCGGCTGGATGATGCGGGTGATGGACCGTCTGGTGACCGGCGATGCGGAGGTCGAAGAGATCGACATGCTGCTCAACGTGACCAAACAGGTCGAGGGCCACACCATCTGCGCGCTTGGCGACGCGGCGGCATGGCCGATCCAGGGCCTGATCCGGCACTTCCGCGAAGAGATCGAAGACCGCATCAAGGCCAAGAAGACCGGGCGCATGGGCGCCATGGCGGCGGAGTGATTTGATGCGTGTGACTTATATGAACGGTGCTTTTGGTTTGATCGCCGCGCTGACGCTGGCGGCCTGCGCGGGCACGCCCTCGACCGGTGGCTTTGGCGGCGGCTCGGTGGCGAGCCGTTGGGAGAACCGGGTTGTGACCATCTCGATGGCTCAGCGTATTGCCGATGCCTGCCACGATCAGGGCATCTATCTGGCCGCCTCGCGCTACGGCGGCGCCGTGCACCGCGCCACCGAAGAGATGGTCGCCGAAGGCACCGATCGTGCGGCGCTGGAAGCGGCTTATCAAAATCAGGATTTTGGTGCGCTCTCGACGAAGATCGACAGCGAGATCGCCCGGCGTGGCGGCAATGAGGCGCAGCCCGCGTCGCTCTGCGCGCTTGGCGAGAAGGAAATCGCGGCGGGGTCCGATCTGGGCCAGACGCTGCAGAAGGGATGAACGAGTGATGGCACTGGCAAACCAATTGGCTGGTCGCAAACTGCGCGCGGGGGCCGCTCTGGCGCTGATCGCGGCGCTGGCGGCCTGCGGCACGAGCAAGGATGACCCGGAATTCGGCGGCCTGAAGTTCCGCGCCGACGCCAAAGCGTCCAGCCAAGACCGCGCGGCCTTTGCCGCCACGGTCAAGAACGCCGCTCGTGCGCCGCAACTGGCGGTGGACGCAGCGGTCTATGAAGGCACGAAATACTGCATTCATTTTCTTGGCACCTCCGACATCGCCTGGGCGGTGGACCCGGCGGCGCTGCGCGCGCAGCCGCGGCTTGCGGGAAGTGACCTCGTGCTGAGCGGTCGCTGCGTGGAATGAGAGAGAGCGCGCTCATATCTGGCGGATTTCCGGGCGGTTATTGCATAGCCGCACCTCGGGTCCCCACATTCCGTGACGAGGGAGTCCGCCCGTCGGCTGGCTCCACCTTTCGTCAATGGAGAGAAGATATGCGCAAGTTCAAAGCCGCTGCCGCCGCGATGCTGATCGGCCTCGGGGCGCTTCCCGCTGCGGCCCAGACCAAGCCCCCGCTGGGCGAGGTGCGCGAGATTCACGACGGTCTGCTGGCGGTCGCTCTGGCGGATGAGATCCGCAAGCGCTGCGACAATATCGGTGCACGGATGATCACCGCGATGACCACGCTCAATGCGCTGAAGAACCGGGCCCGTGCGCTTGGCTACAGCGACGAGGAGATCGAGGATTACGTGACCTCGAAGGCCGAGAAGAAGCAAATGCGCGCCGATGGCGAGGCCTATATGGCGGCCCGCGGCGTATCGCCCAAGGATACGGCCGGTCTGTGCCGCGTCGGGCTCGACGAAATTGCCAGGGGCAGCGCCATCGGGCGCCTCCTGAGGGAGAAATGATGCGACACGCGACGTACATATCCCCCAGCGCCCTGCCGCAGGCGGCGGGAGCGTCGCGTGTGTCACCAGTCATGGGAAGATGCCAATGACCAACCTTCGTAAGATCATCATCGACGGCAAAGAGCTTGAGGTGGATGGGGCGATGACCCTGATCCAGGCCTGTGAAGAGGCCGGCATCGAAGTGCCGCGCTTCTGCTACCACGAGCGCCTGTCCATCGCGGGCAACTGCCGCATGTGCCTTGTCGAAGTGGTCGGCGGCCCGCCCAAGCCCGCGGCCTCCTGCGCCATGCAGGTGCGTGACCTGCGGCCCGGCCCCGAGGGCCAGCCGCCGGTCGTGAAGACCAACTCGCCGATGGTCAAGAAGGCCCGCGAGGGGGTGATGGAGTTCCTGCTCATCAACCACCCGCTCGACTGCCCGATCTGCGATCAGGGCGGCGAGTGTGACCTGCAGGATCAGGCGATGGCCTATGGCGTCGACTTCTCGCGCTTCCGCGAGGCCAAGCGCGCGGTCGACGATCTCGACCTCGGTCCGCTGGTCGAGACCCATATGACCCGCTGCATTTCCTGCACCCGCTGCGTACGCTTCACCACCGAGGTGGCGGGGCTGACGCAGATGGGCCAGACCGGGCGCGGCGAAGATGCCGAGATCACCTCGTATCTGAACCAGACGCTGGACAGTAACCTGCAGGGCAACATCATCGACCTCTGCCCGGTGGGCGCGCTGGTGTCGAAACCCTATGCCTTCACCGCCCGCCCGTGGGAGCTGACCAAGACCGAGAGCATCGACGTGATGGATGCGCTCGGCTCCAATATCCGGGTCGACACCAAGGGCCGCGAAGTGATGCGCTTCCTGCCGCGCAACCATGATGGCGTGAACGAGGAATGGCTGTCGGACAAGAGCCGCTTCGTCTGGGACGGGCTGCGCCGCCAGCGGCTCGACCGCCCCTATATCCGCAAAGACGGCAAGCTGAAGCCCGCCACCTGGCCTGAAGCTCTGGCCGCGGCGAGCGCGGCACTGAAGGGCGCGAAGAAAGTGGCCGGTCTGGTGGGCGATCTGGCCCCGGTCGAGGCGGCCTTCTCGCTCAAGCAACTGGTCGAAGGGCTGGGCGGTTCGGTCGAATGCCGCACCGACAGCGCGCGGCTGCCGGTGGGCAACCGTTCGGCCTATGTGGGCAATGTGGCGGTTGAGGAGATCGACACCGCCAAAGAGATCGTGCTCATCGGCACCAACCCGCGCGACGAGGCGCCGGTGCTGAACGCGCGTATCCGCAAGGCATGGATCGCCGGGGCCGAGGTCAAGGTGATCGGCGAGGCTGCCGATCTGACCTATGACGCCACGCAGCTCGGCGCGGACCGCAAGGCGCTGGCGGACGCGAAGGTCTCGGAAGATGCCATCGTGATCGTCGGGCAGGGCGCGCTGCGCGAGGCCGACGGTCTGGCGGTTCTCGCCGCGGCGCAGGCGCTCACCGGCAAGCTGCTGGTGCTGCACACCGCCGCCGCGCGCGTCGGCGCGCTGGACGTGGGCGCGGTGACCGAAGGCGGGCTCGAAGCCGCCACCAAGGATGCCGACGTGATCTACAACCTCGGGGCCGACGAGATCGAGATCGAGCCGGGTGCCTTCGTCATCTATCAGGGCAGCCATGGTGACCGGGGCGCGCACCGAGCCGACGTGATCCTGCCGGGCGCCGCCTACACCGAAGAAAACGGCCTTTTCGTCAACACCGAAGGCCGCCCGCAGCTGGCCTTCCGCGCCGGGTTCGCACCGGGCGAGGCCAAGGAAAACTGGGCGATCCTGCGGGCGCTGTCCGCCGAGCTTGGGGCCAAGCAGCCGTGGGACAGCCTTGCGCAACTGCGTCAGGCGCTGGTCGCCGAGGTGCCGCATCTGGCGCAGATCGACACGGTGCCCGAGAACGCGTGGGTGCCGCTGGAGACGGACAAGCTGGGCGATGCGTCGTTCCGCAATGCGGTGAAGGATTTCTGGCTGACCAACCCGATTGCCCGCGCCTCGGTGCTGATGGCCGAGCTTTCGGCAAACGCGAAGGCCCGGCGCGACGCGCCGATGGCAGCCGAGTGATCCATGTCGCTGCGGATATCCCTTTCCCTTGCGGCGCTGGCCGCGCTGAGCGCCTGCGCGGAACCCGCGCCGGAGACAGCGCCCTTTGCGCCGCTCTACGAGGGGGTGGAGACGCGGCTGCTGGATGGCGATCTGGTGAATTTCTTCGTGGCGATGCGCGGGGCGCGCGGCTCGGAGGATGTAGAGAACTACGCAGATTGCGCCGCAGCGCAATATGCGCTGATCCGGGGTTACGGGTTCGCGCGTCATCTGCGGACGAATGTGTCGGAAGAGGGTGGCCTCTGGCGCGGAGATGCGGTTTACACCATCTCTGCGGCGCTGCCTCGCGGGCTCAAGACGATCGACGCGGAAGTCGTCGCGTCAGCCTGCGCCGAGAACGGAATACCGATGGTGTGAGGGACACTTGATGGCAGACTTCTTCGCAACGCCCTTCGGCATCTTCATCCTAGTGCTCGCGCAAACCCTTGCGGTCGTGGCCTTCGTGATGATCTCGCTGTTGTTCCTGGTCTATGGCGACCGCAAGATCTGGGCCGCCGTGCAGATGCGGCGCGGCCCCAACGTCGTGGGGATGTTCGGCATTCTCCAGTCGGTGGCGGACGCGATCAAATACGTGCTGAAGGAAGTGGTGATCCCGGCGGGCTCTGACAAGGCCGTCTTCCTGCTGGCGCCGATCATTTCTTTCGTGATGGCGATGATCGCCTGGGCGGCGATCCCGTTCAACGACGGCTGGGTGCTCGCTGATATCAACGTGGCGATCCTCTACGTGATGGCGATCAGCTCGCTCGAGGTCTACGGCGTGATCATGGGGGGCTGGGCGTCTAACTCGAAATACCCGTTCCTCGGCTCGCTGCGCTCGGCGGCACAGATGATCTCGTATGAGGTGTCGATCGGCCTGATCATCATCGGCGTGATCATCTCTACCGGCTCGATGAGCTTTGGCGACATCGTGCGGGCGCAGGATGGCAGCTTTGGCCTGTTCAACTGGTACTGGCTGCCGCATTTCCCGATGGTGTTCCTGTTCTTCATCTCGGCGCTGGCCGAGACCAACCGCCCGCCGTTCGACCTTCCCGAAGCGGAATCGGAACTGGTGGCCGGTTATCAGGTGGAATATTCCTCGACGCCCTTCCTGCTGTTCATGGCAGGTGAATATATCGCGATCTTCTTGATGTGCGCGCTGACCTCGCTGCTGTTCTTCGGCGGCTGGCTGTCGCCGATCCCCGGCCTGCCCGACGGCGTGCTGTGGATGGTCGCGAAGATGGCGTTCTTCTTCTTCATCTTCGCGATGGTGAAGGCGATCACCCCGCGCTACCGCTACGACCAGCTGATGCGCCTTGGCTGGAAGGTCTTCCTTCCGTTCAGCCTGTTCTGGGTGGTCTTCGTGTCCTTCGCGGCGAAATTCGGATGGTTCTGGGGCATCTTCGCCCGCTGGACCACGGGAGGTTAAGCAACCATGGCATCGATCGATTACGGCCGGGCAGCCAAGTATTTCCTGCTGGCAGACTTCATCAAGGGCTTCCAACTGGGGCTGAAGTACTTCTTCGCGCCCAAGCCCACGCTGAACTACCCGCATGAGAAGGGCTATCTGTCCCCGCGCTTCCGCGGCGAGCACGCGCTGCGTCGCTATCCCAATGGCGAAGAGCGCTGCATCGCCTGCAAACTCTGCGAGGCCATCTGCCCGGCGCAGGCCATCACCATCGACGCTGAGCCGCGGGACGACGGCAGCCGCCGCACCACGCGTTACGACATCGACATGACGAAATGCATCTACTGCGGCTTCTGCCAAGAGGCCTGCCCGGTGGACGCGATCGTCGAGGGGCCGAACTTCGAGTTCTCGACCGAGACCCGCGAGGAGCTGTTCTACGACAAGGACAAGCTGCTGGCGAACGGTGAGCGCTGGGAAGCCGAGATCGCCCGCAACCTCGAGCTTGACGCTCCATATCGCTGACGCCGCAGGGGAGGAGAGCAAATGACCGCCAGTTTTGACCAAGCCCGGACCGAGGCCCGCCGCACCCGCGCGCGGGGCAGCGCGCGGCTTGGCCATGCAGGAGGCCATTCAGGAGACCCGGCATGAGCGATCCCAAAACCCCCTTCGAGCTGATGATGACGCAGGCGCAGGAGATGGCGAAAGCCTTCAACCCTGCGCTCGAGAGCTTCGCGCCCAAGGAATACGAGAAACTCTGGCCGACCATGCCCAAGGACATCATGGAGTTCTGGTTCGGCAAGGGCATGTCCAAGGACGGGCTCGACGCCAAGACCCGGCTGCTGCTGACGCTGGCCGGGCTGACCATGCAGGGCGCGCAGGCTGACACGCCGGTGCGCATGACCGTGCGCCACCTGATCGAGGCCGGCGCCACCAAAGACGAGATCGCCGAGACCATCGCCCATATGTCGATGTTCGCTGGCATACCCGCCATGACCCGCGCCATGGAGCTTGCGCGCGAGGTGATGGAAGACAACGAGGATAACGCAAAATGATGGTGTTCGCCTTCTACCTCTTTTCGCTCTGCGTGATCGTGGGCGGGCTGCTCACGGTGATCGCCCGGAACCCGGTGCACTCGGTGCTCTGGCTGATCCTCTCCTTCCTCAGCGCGGCGGGGCTCTTCGTGCTGCTGGGCGCCGAGTTCGTGGCGATGCTGCTAATCATCGTCTACGTCGGCGCGGTGGCGGTGCTGTTCCTCTTCGTGGTGATGATGCTGGATGTAGACTTTGCCGAACTGCGCGCGGGCATGGCGAAATACATGCCGTTGGCGCTGCTCATCGGCGTGGTCATTCTGATGCAGCTGGGCATGGCCTTTGGCGGCTGGGAAGCCTCGGAACTGGCGGCCAGCCAGCTGTCGGCGCCGACGCCTGCGCCCGAAGAGATGCAAAACACCGTCGCACTCGGCGTGCTGCTCTATGACCGCTACTTCCTGCTGTTCCAGCTGGCGGGGCTGATCCTGCTGGTCGCCATGATCGGCGCGATCGTCCTCACGCTGCGCCATCGCACCGACGTCAAGCGTCAGAACGTGCTGGCGCAGATGTGGCGCGATCCGGCCAAGGCGCTGGAACTGAAAGACGTGAAGCCCGGGCAGGGGCTCTGAATTACACCCTGCAGCGCCCCCCGGGAGGGGCGGGCGCTGCGGGCAACGGGATATGACGCGGACCCACCCGACAAAGGGCCGCGAGGGACTTGAAGGATCGGGGCAATGACCCGGAGGGATGCATGATCGGACTTGAACATTACCTGACGGTGGCGGCCGTGCTGTTCGTCATCGGGATTTTCGGGATTTTCCTCAATCGGAAGAACGTGATCATCCTGCTGATGTCGATCGAGCTCATTCTGCTCTCGGTCAACATCAACTTCGTCGCCTTCTCGTCCTTTCTGGGCGATCTCGCGGGGCAGGTCTTCACGCTCTTCGTGCTGACCGTGGCGGCGGCCGAAGCGGCCATCGGCCTTGCGATCCTCGTCTGCTTCTTCCGCAACCGCGGCTCGATCGCCGTGGAAGACGTCAACGTGATGAAAGGCTGACCGCCCATGGAGACGATTATTCTCTTTGCCCCGCTGCTCGGGGCCGTGCTGGCGGGGTTCGGCTGGCGCTTCATCGGCGAGAAGGGGGCCATGTGGGTCACCACCGGCCTGCTGTTTCTGGCCTGTCTGCTGTCGTGGATCGTGTTCCTCTTCCTCGGCGAGGCAGAGACCATCCCACTGTTCCGCTTCATCGAAAGCGGCACGCTCAGCACCGAATGGGCGATCCGCTCGGACCGTCTGACGGCGATCATGCTGATCGTGGTCACCACGGTCTCGGCGCTCGTGCACCTCTACAGCTTCGGCTACATGGCGCATGACCCGCAGTTCAAGGAAGGCGAGAGCTACAAGCCGCGCTTCTTTGCCTACCTGTCGTTCTTCACCTTCGCGATGCTCGCGCTGGTGACTTCGGACAACCTCGTGCAGATGTTCTTTGGCTGGGAAGGCGTGGGCGTCGCGTCCTACTTGCTGATCGGGTTCTACTACAAGAAACCCTCGGCGGGGGCTGCGGCGATGAAGGCCTTCATCGTCAACCGTGTGGGTGACTTCGGCTTCCTGCTCGGCATCCTTGGCCTCTTCTTCCTCACCGACTCCATCCGCTTTGACGACATCTTCGCGGCGGCACCGCAGTTGGCGGAAACGCAGCTGACCTTCCTCTGGACCGACTGGAACGCGGCGAACCTGCTGGCCTTCCTGCTGTTTGTCGGCGCCATGGGCAAATCGGCGCAGCTCTTGCTGCACACATGGCTGCCCGACGCGATGGAAGGCCCGACCCCGGTGTCGGCGCTGATCCACGCCGCGACCATGGTGACCGCCGGTGTCTTCCTCGTCTGCCGCATGTCGCCGCTGATGGAATACGCGCCGGAAGCGATGGCTTTCGTCACCTTCCTCGGCGCCACCACCGCCTTCTTCGCGGCGACGGTCGGCCTCGTCCAGAACGACATCAAGCGGGTGATCGCCTATTCGACCTGTTCGCAGCTCGGCTACATGTTCGTGGCGGCGGGCGTCGGTGTCTACTCGGCGGCCATGTTCCACCTGCTGACCCACGCCTTCTTCAAGGCGATGCTGTTCCTTGGCGCCGGCTCGGTCATCCACGCGATGCACCACGAGCAGGACATGCGGAACTACGGCGGTCTGCGCGGCAAGATCCCCTACACCTTCTGGGCGATGATGATAGGCACGCTGGCGATCACCGGCGTCGGCATCCCGCTCACGCACATCGGCTTTGCTGGTTTCCTGTCGAAGGACGCGATCATCGAGAGCGCATGGGCAGGAACCGCGGGCGGCTACGCCTTCTGGATGCTGGTCATCGCGGCGCTGTTCACTTCGTTCTACTCTTGGCGCCTGATCTTCCTGACCTTCTACGGGCGTCCGCGCGGCGACAAGCACACGCATGAGCACGCGCATGAAAGCCCGAAAGTCATGACCATTCCGCTGGCGGTTCTTGCCGTGGGCGCGGTCTTTGCCGGGATGGTCTTCTACGGGCCGTTCTTTGGCGACCATGAGAGGGTGAACCGCTTCTTCGGCATCCCCGCGCATCATGCGGAAGCCTCGGAAGAGGGGCATGGTGAGGCGGAAGGCGAAGCTGCGGGCGAAGAGCACGCGGCCACCGAGGCGCACGGCGAAGACACCGCCGTCGCCACCGAAGAGCATGGCACCGAGACTGCCGAGGCTGCCGCCGAGGAGACCACCGCCGAAGAGACCACCGCCGAAGAGACCACCCATGTGGCCACTGGCATGGCGCCCGAGGGCGCGATCTTCATGGGGCCGGACAACCACGTCATGGACGAGGCGCACCACGCGCCGGTCTGGGTCAAGGTCTCGCCGTTCTTCGCCATGCTGATCGGCTTTGGCGTTGCCTATCTCTTCTACATCGTGAACCCGGCGCTGCCGAAGCGGCTCGCAGAGAACCAGCGCCCGCTGTATCTCTTCTTGCTGAACAAGTGGTATTTCGACGAGATTTACGACTTCATCTTCGTGCGGCCAGCCAAGGCGATCGGGCGCTTCCTGTGGAAGCGGGTTGACGGCAACGTCATCGACGGCTCGATCAACGGCGTGGCGATGGGGATCATCCCCTTCTTCACCAAGCTCGCGGGCCGCGCGCAGTCCGGCTACATCTTCACCTACGCCTTCGCCATGGTGATCGGCATCGCCGTTCTGGTCACCTGGATGTCGATCCTCGGAGGGGCTCACTAATGGCCAACCTTCTTTCCATCGTCACCTTCCTGCCCGCGCTGGCGGCGCTGATCCTCGCGCTCTTCCTGCGCGGCGGTGACGCCGCGGCGGACCGGAATGCCAAATGGCTCGCGATGATCGCCACCTCGGCGACCTTCGTGATCTCGCTGTTCATCCTGTTCCAGTTCGACGCGTCGAACCCCGGCTTCCAGATGGTGGAGACCGGCAGCTGGATCATGGGCATGAGCTACAAGATGGGCGTCGACGGCATCTCGGTGCTGTTCGTGATGCTCACCACCTTCATGATGCCGCTGGTGATCCTCGCGTCGTGGGACGTGAAGGTGCGGGTCAAAGAGTATATGATCGCCTTCCTGCTGCTCGAGACGCTGATGCTCGGCGTGTTCATGGCGCTCGATCTGGTGCTCTTCTACCTGTTCTTCGAGGCGGGCCTGATCCCGATGTTCCTGATCATCGGCATCTGGGGCGGCAAGAACCGCATCTACGCTTCGTTCAAGTTCTTCCTCTACACCTTCCTCGGCTCGGTGCTGATGCTGGTGGCGATCGTGGCGATGTATGCCGATGCGGGCACGCTGGATATCCCGACGCTGCTGACCCATGAGTTCTCGACCGCGGGCTTCTCGGTGCTGGGCATCCACATCGTCGGCGGTCTGCAGACGATGCTCTGGCTGGCCTTCTTCGCCTCCTTCGCGGTGAAGATGCCCATGTGGCCGGTGCACACATGGCTGCCCGACGCGCACGTGCAGGCGCCCACGGCGGGCTCTGTGGTGCTGGCGGCGATCCTGCTGAAGATGGGCGGCTACGGCTTCCTGCGCTTTTCGCTGCCGATGTTCCCGGTGGGCTCGGAAGTGCTGGCGCCGCTGGTGTTCTGGATGTCGGCCATCGCCATCGTCTACACCTCGCTGGTCGCGCTAGTGCAGGAGGACATGAAGAAGCTGATCGCCTATTCGTCGGTCGCCCACATGGGCTATGTGACGCTGGGCATCTTTGCCGCCAACCAGCAGGGGATCGATGGCGCGATCTTCCAGATGATCAGCCATGGCTTCGTGTCGGGCGCGCTCTTCCTCTGCGTCGGGGTGATCTACGACCGCATGCACACCCGCGAGATCGACGCCTACGGCGGCCTGGTGAACCGCATGCCCGCCTATGCGCTGATCTTCATGTTCTTCACGATGGCCAACGTCGGCCTGCCGGGGACCTCGGGCTTCATCGGGGAATTCCTGACCATGATGGGGATCTTCCAGGTCAACACCTGGGTGGCGCTGTTTGCCGCTTCGGGGGTGATCCTGTCGGCGTCCTACGCGCTGTGGCTCTACCGCCGCGTGGTGTTCGGCGATCTTATCAAGGAAAGCCTCAAGACCATTCAGGACATGACCCCGCGCGAGCGCTGGACCTTCGCGCCGCTGGTCGTCATGACCCTGTGGCTGGGGGTCTACCCGGCCGCGGCGCTGGACATCATCGGCCCGTCGGTCGAGGCGCTGGTCAACAATTATGATACGGCCGTGGCGGCCGCCGATCTCGGCGGCACCACCGTGGCCGAAGCGAACCACTGAGGGGACGGGGCATGATCTCGGCTGATCTGAACACAATCCTTCCGGAGATCCTGCTGGCGGTTTACGCCATGCTGGCGCTGGTCGGGGCGGTCTACACCGGCAAGGACAAGCTGGCCCCGGCGCTGGTCTGGGCCACCGCAGCGGTGATGGTGATCCTCGCGCTGTGGATCGGCACCACGGCGAGCGGCACGCGCCCGGCCTTCCACGGCATGTTCGTGGATGACGCCTTCTCGCGCTTTGCCAAAGTGGTGATCCTCGTCTCGGCGGCCTGCGTGCTGGTGATGGGCCTCGGCTTCATGCAAAAGCAAAAGCTGCTGCGCTTTGAATACCCGGTGCTGGTGGCGCTCTCGACCGTGGGCATGATGGTCATGGTCTCCTCGGGCGATCTGATGACGCTCTACATGGGGCTCGAACTGATGTCGCTCTCGCTTTACGTGGTCGCCTCGCTGCGCCGCGACAGCGAGATGTCCACCGAGGCGGGCCTGAAGTATTTCGTGCTGGGCGCGCTGTCGTCGGGCATGCTGCTCTACGGTGCCTCGCTGACCTACGGCTTTGCCGGCACCACGCTTTATTCGGGCATCATCAACGCCGCCTCCGAGGGGCATCTGTCGATCGGGCTGCTGATCGGCCTCGTGCTGATGATTTCGGGCTTTGCCTTCAAGGTCTCGGCGGTGCCCTTCCACATGTGGACCCCCGACGTCTATCAAGGCGCGCCGACGCCGGTCACCGCCTTCTTCGCCACTGCGCCGAAGGTGGCGGCCATGGCGCTTTTCGCCCGCGTCATGCATGACGCCTTCGGCGGTGCCGTGGCGGACTGGAGCCAGGTGGTCGCGCTGATCGCCGTGCTGTCGATGTTCCTCGGTTCCATCGCCGCCATCGGCCAGACCAACATCAAGCGCCTGATGGCCTATTCCTCGATCGCCCATATGGGCTATGCGCTGATCGGCCTTGCCGCGGGCACCGAGGCGGGCGTCGAGGCGATGCTGATCTACATGGTGATCTATGTGACGATGAACGTCGGCACCTTTGCCTTCATCATGTCGATGAGCAAGGACGGCCAGCCGGTCGCCGATATCACCGCACTGGGGATGTACTCCAAGCGCGAGCCGGGCAAGGCTCTGGCCATGCTGGTGCTGCTGTTCAGCCTCGCCGGTGTGCCGCCGCTGCTGGGCTTCTTTGCCAAGCTGGGCGTCTGGCGCGCCGCCATCGCCGAAGACATGGTCTGGCTGGTGGTCGCCTCCGCCGTGGCCTCGGCCATCGGGGCGTTCTACTACCTGCGCATCGTCTTCTACATGTACTTCGGTGAAGACCGCGAGGATGCGCTGGACACCGGCGGCTCGCCGATCCTCTGGGGCTTTTTGATGGTCTCGGCGGTGATCATGGTGGCCGGGGTGGTGAACCTCTTCGGCATCGAGGGGCCCGCGGCCGCGGCGGCAGCCACCCTTGTCAACTGAGCCCCAACTCAGGTACGAGCCTTCGAGTGACGCGCCTCTGGCGCGTCGCTTTTTTTCCGCCCTTGGCGGCGTTGCCTCCGGCGGGAGTATTTTCGGAAAGATGAAAGGGCAGGGCATGTGGCCTGAAGGCTATGGGCGGCGCGTGCTGGACGAGGTGGACAGCACCAATGCCGAGGCGGTGCGGATCGTGCCCGCGCTCGAAGCGCCCGAGTGGATCCTCGGGCTGCGGCAGAGCGCCGGGCGCGGGCGCCGGGGCCGCGCGTGGTCGATGCCCGAAGGCAATTTCGCCGCGACGCTGGTGCTGCCCGTGGCCGAGCCGCCGCAGGTGGTGGCCCTGCGCAGTTTCGTCGCCTCGCTGGCGCTCTATGAGGCCTTCGTGGCGGTGACCGGGCGTTCGGACGGGCTGGCGCTGAAATGGCCCAACGACGTGCTGATGAACGGCGGCAAAGTGGCGGGCATCCTGCTGGAAAGCCTTGGGCGGCACGGCAATTGCGACTGGCTGGCGATTGGCATCGGCGTCAACCTCGCCGCCGCGCCGGATGTGGGCGAGGTCGAGCCTGGCGCGCTGCGCCCGGTCTCGCTGCTGTCCGAAACCGGCGCGGCTGTGGGGCCCGAGGAGTTTCTGACCGCGCTCGCCGCCGCCTATGCGCGCGAAGAGACGCGGTTCCGCGGCTATGGGTTCGCCGGGCTGCGCGAGGCCTGGCTGCAGCGGGCGGCGCGGCTGGGATCGGTGATCACCGCGCGCACCGGCAGGCACGAATTCGTGGGCACGTTCGAAACGGTGGACGATGCCGGCAATCTTGTCCTAAGGACAGCCAGCGGCCGGCAGGCGATTGCCGCGGCAGACGTGTTTTTCTGAAGGAGCGGCGGATGCTTCTGGCCATCGATTGCGGCAATACCAACACCGTGTTCTCGATCTGGGACGGGGCGCGCTTCCTTGCGACCTGGCGCACCTCGACCGAGCACCAGCGCACCGCCGACCAATATTACGTCTGGCTCTCGACGCTGATGGCGTTTCAGAAGATCGAGGCCGAGATCACCGATGTGATCGTCTCCTCCACTGTCCCGCGCGTGGTGTTCAACCTGCGGGTTCTGGCGGATCGTTATTTCAACACCCGCGCGCTGGTGGTGGGCAAGCCCGACGTGGAACTGCCCGTCGAGGTGCGCGTGGATCTGGGCACCAATGTGGGCCCCGACCGTCTGGTGAACACCGTGGCGGGCTTTGACCTTTACGGCGGCGATCTCATCGTCGTCGACTTCGGCACCGCGACCACCTTCGACGTGGTGGCGCAGGACGGCGCCTATGAGGGCGGGGTGATTGCGCCCGGCGTGAACCTCAGCCTTGAGGCGCTGCATCAGGCCGCCGCCGCGCTGCCGCATGTGGACATCACCAAGCCGCAGCGGGTGGTGGGAACCAATACCGTCGCCTGCATGCAGTCAGGCGTGTTCTGGGGCTATGTGGGCCTCGTGAGAGAAATCTGCGCGCGCATCAAGGCGGAACGAGACCGCCCGATGCGCGTCATATCGACCGGCGGGCTGGCGCCGCTTTTCCAGCAGGCTGAAGACCTCTTCGACGACTGGCGGGAAGATTTGACCATGCATGGTCTCACCGTCATCCATACGTACAATCTTGGCAGGAGCCAAAGCACATGAGCAGTGAACGCATCATCTACCTCCCTCTGGGGGGCGCCGGCGAGATCGGCATGAACGCCTATGTCTACGGATACGGCAAACCGGGCGAGGAACGGCTGATCCTCGTCGACATCGGTGTCGCCTTTCCCGACATGGACACGACCCCCGGCGTCGACATCATCTTCGCCGACATCACCTGGCTAAAAGAGAACCGCGAGCGGCTGGAAGCGGTGTTCATCACCCACGCCCACGAGGACCACGTGGGCGCCATCGGCCATTGTTTCGAGGACCTCGGCGTGCCGGTCTATGCCCGCGCCTTCACCGCCAATATCGCCCGCGGCAAGCTGGCGGAATACGGCCATTCGCCCGAGACGGTCACCACCGTGTCGCCCTGGCCCGAAACCACCAAGGCGGGTCCCTTCACCGTCGGCTTCCTGCCGATCTCGCACTCGATCCCGGAAAGCTCGGGTCTGGTGATCGACACGCCCGGCGGGCGGCTCATCCACACCGGCGACTTCAAGCTCGACAGCGATCCGGTGGTGGGCGAGGCCTTCGACCCGACGCTCTGGGGCGAGGTCGCCTCGAAAGGGGTGAAGGCGCTGATCTGCGACTCGACCAACGTCTTCTCGCCCAACCCCGGGCGCAGCGAGATCACCGTCGGCCCCGAGATCGAGACACTGATCTCCAGCGCGCCGCAGATGGTTGTCGCCACCACCTTCGCGTCGAACGTGGCGCGGGTGAAGACGCTGGCCGAGGCCGGTGAGCGGGCCGGGCGCTCGATCTGCCTGCTGGGCCGCGCCATGCGGCGGATGATCGAGGCGGCGATCGAGACCGGCGTGGTCAGCTCTTTCCCCAAGGTGATCTCGCCCGAGGATGCGACGCAGATCCCGCGTGAGAACGTCATGCTGATCGTCACCGGCTCGCAGGGCGAGCGCCGGGCGGCCTCGGCGCAGCTGGCACGCGGCAAATACAACGGCATCGAGCTGAAAGAGGGCGATCTGTTCCTCTTCTCGTCGAAGACCATTCCGGGCAACGAGAAGGGCGTGATCCACATCATGAACTCGCTGTCCGAGAAGGGCGTCGACATCGTCGATGACAACGGCGGCAAGTATCACGTCTCGGGCCACGCCAACCGCCCCGATCTGGAGCGGATGCAGGACATCGTGAACCCGCAGATCGTCGTGCCGATGCACGGCGAGCACCGCCACCTCCGCGAGCACATGAAGCTGGCCGAAGGGCTGGGCCGCGCCGGGGTTCTGGCGATCAACGGCACGATGGTGGATCTGTCGGGCAATCAGCCCACCGTGGCGGGCTATGTGGAGACGGGCCGCACCTATCTCGACGGTTCGGTGCAGATCGGCGCGATGGACGGCATCGTGCGCGACCGTATCCGCATGGCGCTCAATGGCCATGTGGTGGTGACGGTGATCCTCGACGAGGAAGACGAGCCGCTGGGCGAGCCGTGGTGCGAGTTGAAGGGCCTGCCCGAGATCGGCCGTTCGAACGCGCCGCTGGTGGACATCCTCGAAGAGGATCTGGCGCAGTTCCTTGGCCGCGCCGGAGAGAAGACACTGACCGATGACGACAAGCTCGAGGAAGGCATGCGCCGCATCGTGCGCAACTCGGCGGTCAATGAGATCGGCAAAAAGCCCGAGGTGACGGTGGTGATCAGCCGCCTGTCGTAAGGCGTTCGGCCGGACGGACAAAAGGCGCGTCGCGAAAGCGGCGCGCCTTTCATTTGTGGGACGGAGGATCGCGCCCGAGCCTCGGGTGGGCGCCTGCGGCGCATGTGGTCAGCACTTTATCGTGCCGCACCGAACGCGCATTGAATGGCAAGCGGCAGCGACGATGCGCCCTCCCGGGGGGAGGGTCGGGCGCGGTCCGGGGGCTGATCGCCCCCGACCCAATCAGCGCATGACCCGCAGCGCCTCGAGCCCGTGGAAATGGTAGAGGTCGGCGTATTTCGGCACTCCGGCCAGCTTCATTCCCTTCAGCCGGTCAAAAAGGATCGGCAGAGCGGTCACCAGTTCCAGCCGCGCCAGCGGCGCGCCGACGCAGAAATGCAGACCGCCGCCAAAGCTGGTGCTCGTCACCACCGCGCGCGAGGGATCGAAGCGTGCAGGATCGGCCCAGACCGCAGGATCGCGGTTCGCCGCGCCCAGCAGCAAGGCCACCTGATCGCCGCGCTTGAAGCTGTGGCCATAGGCCTCGACCTCCTCATAGGCGAAACGGGTGAACATATGCAGCGGCGGGTCGAAGCGCAGCACTTCCTCGACCACTGGCGCGGCGTTTTCTTCGGTGATTGCCACGCCCTCTTCGAGCAGCGTCTTGATGCCGTTGCCCATGGTGTGGACCGTCGCCTCATGCCCGGCGTTGAGCAGCAGAATGCAGGTGGTGATCAGCTCGTCGGTCGAGAGCTTCTCGCCATCCTCTTCGGCGGCGATCAGATGCGACAGCAGATCGTCCCCCGGCACCTTGCGCCGCTCGTTCACATAGCCGCGCAGGAAGTCCGAGAACTCGGTGGCGGCGCTGGCGGCGGCAAGCTCCATCGCCATGTCGCGCCGGGCCTGATACATGCCGACCATATCCGCCGACCAGCGCAGCAGTTGCGGCGCCATCTCCTCGGGCACGCCCAGCAGCCGCGCGATGACGATCACCGGGATCGGCTGGCAGAAGGCGGGCAGCAGGTCGATCTCACCCTCGGGCATCTCGTCGATCAGCCGGTGCGCCAGTTCGGCGATCTCGGGCCCCAGCGCCTTGATCCGGCGCGAGGTGAAGGCGCGCAGCACTAGCCCGCGCAGACGGGTGTGGCGCGGCGGCTCAAGCTCCAGCATGGAATGCGCTTCGACCGCGTAGAAGGGCGCCTGATGCGCGGGAATGTCGCGCGCCATCTCGGGCGGCACCTCGCGGCCAAAGCGGCGGTCCTTCAGCAGCGCCGAGACCGCGCGATGCGACACCGCGCAGGGCATTGCATAGTCGTCCCAATAGGCGAGATCACCTGCAGCGCGCATCTCGTCGTAGAACGGGTAGGGGTCCTGCACGAAGGCGGGATCGGTCGGGGATCGGGAAAAGCGTCTCATGGCGCAAGCCTAGGCCACGGCCACGCTTTCTTGGCAAGAGCGCTGTTGCTATGAGGGAGCGATGAACTGGAGCCTGCTGACCCGGAGCCGCGCCGCATGGCTGGTGCTGACGCTCGCCTTCGTGGCCGCGCTGTCGGGCGCGGTCTGGCATTATGGCTACCTGCAGGCGCTGGGGCCGCTGGCGGCGCGCGGGCAGAGCGATCTGGAACTGGCCTCGGATCGTCTGGTCAGCCAGTTGCAGCGGTTCCGCGAGTTTGCCGTGCTCACCGTGCGCCACCCGGCGCTTGAGGCGCTGCACGAAGGCGGCTCGCGCGGCACTGCCGAAGCGATGCTGCTCGGTGCTGCCGACCGGACCGGCGCGGTCAGCGCCTTTTACATGGATGCCTCGGGCGAGCTTCTGGCCTCTTCGGGCGGGCCGCTGCCGGGTGATGTGCCGCGTAGCAGCTATTTCCGCCGCGCGCTCACCGGCGCGCTTGGCGTTGCCCATGGCGAGGGGCCGGGCGAGGCGGAGCGGGTGTTCTACTACGCCGCGCCCAGTTTTGCTCCCGCAGGCGAAGTGCGCGGGGTGCTGGTGGTGGTGGTCGATGCGGCGGTGCTCGAACGCGATTGGCGCGGCTCGCTTCCGGCGGTGTTCTTCCTTGATGAAAGCGGCACGGTGTTTGTCACCAACCGCACCGAGCTTTTGGGATGGCGGCGCGAAGGGGACGGGATGCTCTCGCCCTCGGGGCGTCACTATGTCACCGAAACGATCCAGCACGGCAGCCACGAGATCGTGGCGCAGAACTGGTCGTCCTATATTCCCGCCCGCGCCCTGCGCCGCACCGCCGATCTGCCTGTGATCAATATGACCGGCGTGCTGATGATCGACGTGCGCCCGGCGCGGCGCTACGCGCTGCTGCAATCGGCGGCGGTCGGGGCGGGGGCGCTGTTCTTTCTTGCGCTGCTGTGGTTCGCGGTGGAGCGGCGGCAGGCGCTGGCGGCGATCAACCTTGCGCTCGAGCAGCGGGTTTCGGAACGGACGCGTGATCTTGAAGAGGCGAACCTCGCGCTGCGCCGCGAGGTGGTCGAGCGGCAGGAAGCCGAGGCGGCGCTCAAGCGCACGCAGGCCGAACTGGTGCAGGCGTCCAAGCTTTCGGCGCTTGGTAAGATGAGCGCGGGGATCAGCCACGAGCTCAACCAGCCGCTAATGGCGATCCGCTCGTTCGCCGAGAACGGCGCGGCGTTCCTCGACCGGGGCAAGCCCGAGCGCGCCGCCGAGAACCTCGGGCGGATCAGCGACATGGCCGGGAGGATGGGCCGGATCATCAAGAACCTGCGCGCCTTCGCCAAGGCCGAGCCGGGACCTGCGCATCGGGTCGGGCTGGCCTCTGTGGTCGAGCAGGCGCTGGAGCTTATGCAGCGCCGCATTGACAGCACCGGCACCAAAGTGGACTGGCAGCGCCCCGCGTGCCCGGCCATCGTCATGGGCGGCGAGGTGCGGCTGAGCCAAGTGGTGGTGAACCTCATCTCCAATGCGCTCGACGCCATGCAAGGCGGGCCGGACCGCAGGCTGCACCTGCGGATCAGCCATGACGATGCGGCGGGTCTGGTGCGGCTGACGGTGCGCGACAGCGGGCCGGGAATTGCCGAGCCGGACCGCATCTTCGATCCCTTCTATTCGACCAAGGAGGTCGGCCCCGAAGAGGGCATGGGGCTGGGGCTTTCGATCTCCTATGGGATCGTCGAAGGTTTTGGCGGCAAACTGCGGGGCACCAACCTGCCCGGCGGCGGTGCGGAATTCACGCTCGATCTTAGACAGGCAGAGGAACTGGCATGACACGGCGCGTATTGCTTGTGGATGATGATGCGGCGGTGCGCGAGGCGCTCGGCCAGACGCTGGAGCTGGCTGATCTTGATGCGGTGACGGCGGGCAGTTTCGTCGAGTGCAAGGAACTGATCGAGCCGGGGTTCGAAGGGGTGATCGTCTCGGACATCCGGATGCCGGGGCGCGACGGGTTTCACTTGCTCGACTATGCCCACCGGCAGGATCCCGAGCTGCCGGTGATCCTGCTGACCGGCGAGGGCGACATCCCGATGGCGGTGCGCGCGATGGCGGCGGGGGCCTTTGATTTTCTTGAAAAACCCTGCGCGCCCGCCGATCTGACGGCTGTGGTCGAACGCGCGCTGCGCACCCGCGCACTGGTGCTGGAGAACCGCCGTCTGAAGGCGGAACTGGAGACCGGCGACGCTGCGGCGCGGCTGCTCTTTGGCACCTCGCGCAAGGCCGATGCGCTGCGTGCACGCTGCCGGGTGGCGGCGCGTGCCGGGACCGATGTGCTGGTCACCGGCGCGCCCGGCTCGGGCATCTCGAAGGTGGCCGAGGTGGTGCATCTTTGCTCGCCCCGCGCCAAAGGGCCGTTCGAGAAACGCTCTGCGGCAGGGCTCAGCCGCGACGCGCTGAACGAGCTTTGGCCCAGTTGTGCGGGCGGCAGCCTGTTCCTCGATGAGATTGGCCAGCTTCCCAAGGACAGCCAGTTGGCGCTGATCGACCGGCTCGACGAAGGCGGCGCGCGGCTGATCGCGGGTTCGGTGGATGATCTTGCGGCCAAGGTCGCGGAGGGGGCGCTTTCGGCGGAACTGTTTTACCGCCTTGAGGTGATGCAGATCCAGATCCCGGCGCTGGCTGAGCGTCCGGACGATATCCCCGTGCTGTTCCGCCACTACGTTGCGCAGGCCGCCGAGCAGGCCGGGCTGCAACCGCCCGAGATCACCGACGAGATCACCAATGGGCTGATCGCACGCGACTGGCCGGGCAACACCCGCGCGCTGATGTCGGCGGCGATGCGCTTTGCCTTGGGGCTGGCCGAAAGCGGCGATGAAGGCGAGGGGCTGGGGCTGGCCGAGCGCATGGCGCAGGTCGAGCGTTCGTTGCTGATCGAGGCGCTCAAGCGCACCGGCGGGCAGGCCAGCGCCGCGGCTCAGGCGCTGAAGCTGCCGCGCAAGACCTTCTACGACAAGCTCGCCAAATACGGCATCCGCGCCGAGGAGTTTCGCTGACTGCGGAGCACTTTGGCGACGAGTCGCGCATCTGCGTCAAAAATGAGCGCTAGGAAAACTGTGCGGATTTCCGCACAGGTACAAAATTCGGCGTGCGGGATTTCACACATCGCAGAGGCGTGTTGGCTTGTGAAACGCGACGTAATGTCACGTAAGGCGTTGAAAAATATAGAATATGAAGAATTTTTGACGCGCTCCGCACAATTTCTTGCGCGGATTTCTGCCGGGCTGTCTTCTCGTCTTCGGAGGGCCCGCGCTGAGGAGCAGGCGGGCGCCAGGAACGGACCATCCGGGAGGATAACATGAAAAAGTTTCTGATGACCGCAGCGGCGGTGAGCGCACTCGTGTCCGGCACGCAGGCTGCAACGGCGGCCTGTGACGACGGCGAGATCGTGGTCAAGTTCAGCCATGTGACCAACACCGACAAACACCCCAAGGGCATCGCGGCGCAGCTCTTCGCCGACCGCGTGAACGAAGAGATGGACGGCAAGGCCTGTGTCGAGGTCTTCCCGAACTCCACGCTCTACAACGACGATCAGGTGCTCGAGGCGATGCTGAACGGCGACGTTCAGATGGCCGCGCCCTCGCTGTCGAAGTTCGAACAGTTCACCAAAGTGTTCCGCATTTTCGACCTGCCGTTCATGTTCAAGAACATGGAAGCCGTGGACGCCTTCCAGAACAGCGAAATCGGTCAGGAAATGAAAGAGGTTATGGTGCGCCGCGGCCTGCTGGGCCTCGGGTTCTGGCACAATGGCATGAAGCAGCTTTCGGCCAACAAGCCGCTGATCGAGCCGGCGGACGCCAAGGGCCTGAAGTTCCGCGTGCAGCCGTCGGAAGTGCTGAAAGCGCAGTTCGCCGCGCTCGACGCCTCGCCGCAGCCCATGGCCTTCTCGGAGGTTTACGGCGCGCTGCAGACCGGCGTTGTCGACGGTCAGGAAAACACCTGGTCGAACATCTACGGCCAGAAGTTCTTTGAAGTGCAGGACGGCACCACCGAAACCAACCACGGCGTGCTCGACTATATGGTCGTGACCTCCGCCGACTGGTGGGACAGCCTGCCCGAGGACGTGCGCGAGCAGATGGGCACCATCCTCGACGAGGTGACCACCGAGCGTAACGCGGCCATCGCCGAAGTGGACGCCGACAACCGTCAGGCGGTGCTGGACGCGGGCGGCGAGATCCGCGAGCTGAGCCCCGAAGAGCGCGCCGCATGGCTCGACGTGATGAAGCCCGTCTGGGACCAGTTCACCGATGACGTCGGCCAAGAAAACATCGACGCCGCGCAGGAGTTCAACGCGCAGTTCTGATCTGGCGCCGTTGCGTTCGGCCCGGTCCTGCGCAGCGCGGGGCCGGGCCTTTTCACACCCGAACCTTCACCTTGGGGCAACCCATCCGGCATAGCGGGGGACAGGATGTCCAACATCACCCACGGCGGCTCGCCACTCGGCCGCTTCGTCAACGAGCTGGAGGAATCGGCGATTGCGCTGATCCTCGGGCTGATGACCATCATCACCTTCATCAACGTGGTCCTGCGCTACGGGTTCAACACCGGCCTGATCTGGGGCCTCGAAGCGGTCACCTTCCTGTTTGCCTGGCTGGTGCTCTTCGGCGTGAGCTACGCGGTGAAGGTCACCGCGCATCTCGGCGTCGATGCGGTCACCAGCCTGCTGCCCACGCCGCTGCGCCGGACTTTCGCGATCATCGCAGCTGTGCTCTGCATCTTCTACGCCTTCCTGCTGTTCAAGGGCGCGTGGGACTATTGGGCCAATTTCGCCAACCTGCCGCAGACCACCGGCCGCTGGTTCCCCACCGGCTTTGAAGAGATGAAACGCACCTCCTACCGCTCGTGGTACGAGGTGGTCGACATCCCGATGCCCGAGTGGCTGCGCTTCATCGAGCCGATGATCAACGAGGGCGAGCACTACGAAAAGCTGCCCCGCTTCATCCCCTATTTCATGCTGCCCTTCGGCATGGCGCTGCTGCTCTTCCGCTTCGTCCAGGCCGGGGTCCGTATCTGGACCGGAAAGCAGGACAGCCTGATCGTCAGTCACGAGGCCGAAGACGCCATCGATGACGTTGCCCACATGAACCGCGAGGACTGAGTCCGATGGAAGTACTTCTCCTTTTCATCTGCATCATCGGACTGATGCTGATCGGCCTGCCCATCGCGGTGTCGCTGGGCCTGTCGTCGATCATCTTCCTGCTGGCGCTGTCGGACACCTCGCTCGCCTCGGTGGCGCAGTCGATGTTCCAGGCCATGGCGGGGCACTATACGCTGCTCGCCATTCCCTTCTTCATCCTCGCCTCGTCGTTCATGTCGACGGGCGGTGTGGCGCGGCGGATCATCCGCTTCTCGATCTCGCTGGTCGGCCATTTCCACGGCGGCCTCGCCATCGCCGGCGTCTTCGCCTGCATGCTCTTCGCGGCGCTCTCGGGCTCGTCGCCCGCGACCGTGGTGGCCATCGGCTCGATCGTCATCGCCGGCATGCGGCAGGTGGGCTATACCAAGGATTTCGCGGCGGGCGTCATCGCCAACGCGGGCACCCTTGGCATCCTCATCCCGCCGTCGATCGTGATGGTGGTCTATGCCTCGGCCACGGATGTGTCGGTGGGGCGGATGTTCCTTGCCGGCGTGATCCCGGGCCTTCTGGCGGGCACCATGCTGATGATCACCATCTACGCCATCGCCCGCATCCGCGGCCTGCCGAAGGGCGAATGGATGGGCTGGGGCGAGGCGATCCGCTCGGGCCGCGAGGCGGCATGGGGTCTCTTCCTCATCGTCATCATCCTCGGCGGCATCTATGGCGGTATCTTCACCCCGACCGAGGCCGCTGCCGTGGCCGCCGTCTACGCCTTCTTCATCGCCAACTTCGTCTATCGTGACATGGGGCCGCTGGCGGGCAAGGACGGGGCGCCGAACCTGCCGCTGATCAAGAAGCCGATCGCGCTGGTCACCGTCTTCTTCCACCGCGACACCCGCGACACGCTCTTCGAGGCGGGCAAGCTGACGATCACGCTGATGTTCATCATCGCCAACGCGCTGATCCTCAAGCACGTGCTGACCGACGAGCAGATCCCGCAGCAGATCGCCGCGGCGATGCTCGACGCGGGCTTCGGGCCAGTGATCTTCCTGGTGATCGTCAACGTGATCCTGCTGATCGGCGGCCAGTTCATGGAGCCCTCGGGCCTGCTGGTGATCGTCGCGCCGCTGGTCTTCCCGATCGCCATCGAGCTCGGCATCGATCCGATCCACCTCGGCATCATCATGGTGGTCAACATGGAGATCGGCATGATCACCCCGCCGGTCGGCCTCAACCTCTTCGTCACCTCGGGCGTTGCGGGCATGCCGATGATGCGGGTGGTGAAGGCGGCGCTGCCCTTCCTCGCGGTGCTCTTCGTCTTCCTGATCATGGTGACCTACATCCCGTGGCTGTCCACTTGGCTGCCGACCACCTTCATGGGCCCCGAGATCATCACCAACTGATCTTGCGGAATCTGAAAACACGAACGGCGCCCGAATTTGGGCGCCGTCTGCTTTTCTGGGGTCAGGTCCGGCTTCAAGGCCAGGTTACCGGCGCCGCTTTGGCGCGGGCTCAGCCTCAGTGGGTGTATTGTGCGCGAATTGCGTCTTTGTCGGCGCTGATCATTCCGGGAATCAGGAATGCATCGACCAGCCACCAAATCCCGAGAATGAAATACAGGACGAAGCCGACGCCGATCATCCAGGTGAATGCCCCGACAATATTCAGCAAGAGCATGCCGACTGCACTGCCGGTCCGGCCGAGATAGAAGCGGTGAATGCCAAGGAGGCCAAGGAATAACCAAAGCGCATAGGTAACGCCCGTGGATTTACTGTCGTTGGCAACGCGTTGTTCGATAAGAATTTTGTCTTCTGTAGTCAGGCTCATACTCGTATCCGTTCGTTACGTTGCTCTATCTGCGGGTGAGTTCCCTTGAGCCGCAATGTATTTTTGGTAGTGCATACGACTGATGTGCTTATGTGGCAGAATTTCCATATCGTTGCCGGATAATCCCTGAAATCTGCGGTTTCTGTGCTTGAGGGGGAAACAATGTCTTCTGTGCCAAGGCGCGGGTCGTCGGAATGCTTTACTTGGACCGAAGTAAATTTCGTCAAATATGATTCTTAAATTGAATAGGCAGGGAATGCGCCTGCCTATTCATTTCCACCCGGAAGGGTATGCGGCCTTCTAGGCGTGCCCTAGCGCCTCGATGATCGGCACGAAATCATCCGCCTTGAGGCTGGCGCCGCCAACCAGCGCGCCGTCGACATTGGACACGGCGAAGATCTCGGCGGCATTGCCGGGCTTCACCGAGCCGCCGTAGAGCAGGCGCACCGAGCGGCCCACACCTTCGCCGAAGCGCTTTTCGAGACGCGCGCGCATGAAGTCATGCACCTCGCCGATCTGGTCGGTGGTCGGGACTTTGCCGGTGCCGATCGCCCAGATCGGCTCGTAGGCGACCACGAGGTTGTGGCCGGTGGCGCCGTCGGGGATCGAGCCCGCCAACTGCCCGCCGATGATGTCGAGTGTGTTGGAGGCCTCTCGCTCGGCGAGGCTCTCGCCGACGCAGACCACGGCGGTCAGCCCGGCGTCCCATGCGGCGCGGGTCTTGGCGCGGATCTCGTCGTCATGTTCGTCGTGGTCGGTGCGGCGCTCGGAGTGGCCGAGGATCACATAGCTCGCGCCTGCATCCTTCAGCATCGGGGCGGAGATGTCGCCGGTATGGGCCCCCGACTCGCTGGCGTGGCAGTCCTGCCCGCCGATCGCGATGTCGCCCTTCAGCGCAGCGGCCTGCGCCAGCAGCGTGGCGGGCGGGCAGATCAGCACCTCGGCGTCGCCACTGGCGGCGGGGGCCATCGCCTCGATCTGCTCGAGGGCGGCGGCCAGCCCGTTCATCTTCCAGTTTCCGGCGGCAAGTTTCCTGCGCATGGTCGCTCCTATCTTCGCAATTCGCGGGTATCATCGCGGCGCAGACCGTGGCGTCAAGCTCGGTTGCGCAATCAATGATCTAGGGGACTTACATAGGGCGCGCCCGCGCGAAGGGGAGCCGTAGCGACGCAGGTCGCTGCGCCGCTTACTCGGCGGCGCGGCGCTCGGCTTCGAGCTCTTCGACGTCTTTGAATTTGATCGATTCGCCGCAGCCACAGGCATCGGTGACATTGGGGTTGTTGAACTTGAACCCCGCCTCGAGCAGCGAGGTCTGGTAATCGATCTCGGTGCCGAAAAGGAACATCTGCGCCATCGGGGCGATCAGCACCCGCGCGCCGTCCTGCTCGACCACTTCGTCATTGGCCTCGGCGGTGTCGACGAACTCCATGGTGTATTCCATGCCCGCGCAGCCGCCTTTCTTCACGCCGATGCGCAGACCGGCGCGACCGTCGCGTTCCATCAGCTTGCGCACCTGCGTCACCGCGGCCGGGGTGATGGTGACTGCCTGTTTTCCGGGAATGCCGAACATCCGCGTCTCCTGTGAGCTTTGAGCGTTGAATCTAAGGCTCTTGAGCGGGGGAAACAAGGGGAGGGCGCGCGCAGCGCCGCGCGCTTCGGTGCATCCATGCGCAACCGGGCCTGCGCATCTGCGCTGCTCTAAGGCGCGCTTGAGGGGCGGCCGCCCGCGCGGCAAGGCAGGCGCCCGGCCGCAGCGCCGCAGAGCCCGCGAAGGAGAGGCCATGAGTTTCGAGCCAACCGTCATTGAAACCGCCCGTCTGCGCATTTCGCTGGCCTGCGCCGCCGATGCCGCGGCGCTGCGCGGCTATCACCTGCGCAATGCCGCGCACCTCGGGCCTTGGGAGCCGCTGCGCGAGGCGGGATATCACGGGGCGACGGAATGGGAGGCGCGCGCCGCCGCCGCTCTCGAGCAGGCGGTGGATGGGACGCAGTATCAGTTCGTTGCGCGATTTCAGGGCGCGGACGGACAGGGAGAGATCATCGCGCGGGCAAATTTCTCGAATGTGATCCGCGGCGCTTTCGACGCCTGCACTCTCGGCTACTCGGTGGATGCGCGGCACGAGGGGCAGGGCGTGATGACCGAGATGCTGGAGGCATTGATTCCCCACGTCTTTGGCGAGCTTGGTCTGCACCGCATCATGGCGGCGCATCTGCCCGAGAACACCCGCAGCGCGGCGCTGCTGGCACGGCTCGGTTTCGAGGTCGAGGGCCACGCGCGGGACTATCTGCGGATCGCCGGGCGCTGGCGCGATCACGTGCTGACCGCAAAGATCAGCGACTGAGCGAAGCGGGCGAGGCTCAGGCGGCCTGCGCCGCGGCGGCATCGGGGAAGATCGCCTCGGCCTCGGCGTCGAGTTCCCGCGCGGCGGCGAGCAGTTTCTCGCGGACCTCGCATTCCAGCGACCACGCGATATTGGGATCGGGGCAGGGCACGAGGAACAGCGCCTCCTGTCCGAAGACATCGTGTTTGGCCACATAAACCCCGCGCGACTCGGGGCGGTCGGCGATCATCTCCATACCATCGAGGATCTCCTCGTAGCGCTGGCGCAGCGCTTCGATATCGGCTTTGTGCGAGAGCCGCAGCGTCACTTCGCGGATCAGGAAATGCTCTTGCATGGTCCAGTTCTCAAACGGCTCTGCGACGAAATCCACCACCGGCACCACCAGCCGCTGCCCGGTCCAGACGCGCAGCTGCACATAGGTGAAATGGATGCGCTCGACCGAGCAGAGATAGCCGCGGAACAGAACCTTGTCGCCGATCCGCGCCGATTGGTTCAGCGCGATCTGCAGCGAGGCCATGATATTGGTCAGCACGTTGCGCCCGGCGTAGGCGAGGATGATCGTCGCCGTACCCGCCGAGGCCAGCAGCGAGATGCCGAGCGAGCGCATCACGCTGGCCTCGCTGATCACGATGCCCGCGCCAACCAAGACGACGATGACGATCAGCGCGCGCCGCGCGGCGGAAATTCTTGTGGCGATGTTGCGGCGCTGCTCTTGCCCGTCGCCCATCTGCGACAGCTCGTCACCGTCGAATTTCACCAGCCGGTTGAGCACCACATCGGCAAAATTGATCACCAGCCAAAGCACCGCGACGACAAAGCCGAGGATGATCAGCGGCGACAGCACCGTGTCGATTCGCCCCGAGAAGACGACAACCTTGCTGGTCATCAGCGACAGGCAAAGCGTCATCAGGGCCAGCGTCAGCGGCCCGCGCAGGGCCACCAGCATCGAATAGGGCGCGTCGCGATGGGTGCGGTTCATCCCGCGCGACATCAGCTGATTGGCCACGACACCAATGGCGGTGGTCAGCAGCAGCACCAGCGGCAGGCCGATCACCTCCCACCAGCGCAGGCCCCAGACCGCGCGTTCGCGCAGCGGGGCGGGCAGGGATTTCTCAAGCTCCGTCGGGCCATAGGCCTCGGCCAGCGCGGGCAGCGCCTGTACGGTCTGGCGCGAGACGAGCCAGACCGGCTCACCGGTCGCGCCCTTCACCCGGTTGATGCGGATCGGTACTGGGCGGTCGCCAAGCTTGACGTACCACAGCAGCAGCGAGCGGCGCGGCTCGCCCGCCATCGGCGCATCCTTGGTCCTTGCATCCACGCCGTCGGGCCGGTCGCGCAGATCGTACCAGTTGATCATGATCTTGCGATCCATGAGCGTAGAGAACTGCTCGGCGCGCTCGGGCCCCACTTCCGCCTGCTTGCCCGGCTCGATCGAGCCGAGGTCCAGCATATGGGCCGCGCCCTCCCAATCTTCGGCGTCGGCGCGGAAGAGGAAGCTTTCGAGGCTGGAGCGCGGGGTGCTGCGGTCGATGTTCTGCGGCGGGCTGCCGAGACCGGGATTGACCAGATCAACCTCGTACCACGTCCCGGGATTAGACTCCTGCGCCCGACCCGATCCGGGCAGGGCGACAGACAGCGCGATCAGGGCGCAGGCGAAGAACTGGATCAATCGAAGCATCACCGCTTAACCGCCCAGACCGCGGGAGGTTCCGCCTCAACCTGTGTCAGCGGCGCGCAGGGCATGAAAAAGGGCGCCGTAGGGGCGCCCGGTCTCGTCATACATTGTGCAGGTTAGGCGACGGGCCGCGCTTACATGAAGCCCAGTTCGAGCCGCGCTTCGTCGGACATCATGTCCATGCCCCACGGCGGATCGAAGACCATGTCCACATCCACATCCTTGACGCCGGGCACCGAGGCCACGGCATCCTGAACCCAGCCCGGCATCTCGCCCGCCACCGGACAGCCCGGCGCGGTGAGCGTCATGGTGACCTTCACCTCGCCGCCCTCGGCGATGTCGATCGTGTAGATCAGGCCCAGATCGTAGATGTTCACCGGGATTTCGGGGTCGAACACCGTGCGACAGGCCTCGACGACCGAATCGTAAAGCGGATGGTCAGTGCTGGAGGGCGCGATCAGCGGGGCGCCTTCAAGCGGTGCGTCGGTCATGGCGGGTCCTTCCTCGGGGTTCCTGAGCGAAGATATAGGAAAAGCGGGCGCCGGGGTAAAGAGCGCCGCCGCGTTGCGGCCTCATGCCGCCCTGCGCAGCCGGGCCTCCAGCCAGCGCTCCACATCGCCCATGCGTCCGCGCGCCACCGGCACCAGCGTGCCATCCGTCAGCCGCAGGACAGGTTTTCCGTCCTGCCGCTCCAAATGGCATAGCGCATGCGCCGCCACCCACCAAGAGCGATGCGGCTGCAGCCCCTCCTCGGGGCGGGTTTGCGCCACGATGTCCGAAAGCCGTGCCCGCTGGCTAAGCGTTCCGCCGCTATGGCGTGCAAGCACATGGTGTTGCCGCGCTTCAAGGCAGATCAGATCGTCCATGGCGACGGGCTGTGATCCGATCAGCAGGATGCGGCTGGCGCCAGGCGCTTGGTTTGGGTCTGTGACGGCGGGCTGGGTGGCAGGGGGCAGGGTCTGCTCGGCGGTCGGCGGCGTGCTGTCGGCGGCCTGCTCGGTCGCGGCGAGACCGTCGTGGAGGGCGTGCCATGTGGCGCGGGAGGCTTCGGGGCCTGCGTCCCACGTGACGACGAACCTCAGAAAGATCGTCTCGAGCATCACCACAGTGATCCAAAGATACGCCAGACGGTCGGCAAGGAACGGCCTGATCGAGACCGCGGCGAAACTGTTGAGCCCAATGTCGAGCAGCGCTAGCGCCGGCACAAGCGCCAGCAGCGAGATCAGCGGCGCATAGACCGGCAGGCGGGGGAGGAGACGCCGCAGCGCCGCCGCCCCAAGCATCAGCGAGACCTGTGCCGCAAGGTAGCAGCACATGCCCAGCACCCATGCCAGCAGGTAGGCGGGAAAGGGCAATTCGCCGCCAAGCCCCAATGGATCGGACGCGACGAGGGCCACCAGAACAATTGACAGATATCGCCACGTCCGCCTCTGGCTGTAATGCAGCAGATGCCCCGCGACCGTGTAGCTCTGCCGTTGCCACACGATATCGCGCAGGTCCAATTCCTCGAAAAGCACTGCGCCGGCCCCGCGTGGACTATTGTAGATATCCGTAATCATTGCCTTTTCTTGCCCAATCTCCCGAGGGTGCACAAGAGGATCAGGCGATGTCTTCCACGCTGGTGCCTTGATGTGCCTGCCGCTGTGGCAGATCCTGCGCAAGCCGCGCTTTCAGCGGTGCAATTCTGAAAAATGTCTTTTTGTGGGCAAAACTTGTGGTACGATTGGCGCTAGTTGGCGTCATCGCCACGCGGCCACGTCGGAGGGACACTCGCCGAACGGCGCATGGGCGCGCAGCCAGAGGTCGGCACGAATACGGGGAATCTGGGGGAACTCAGCGCGTCGGCTCCCGCGCTCGCATGGGGCATTTGCCAAGACGGGGACATTTACCAAGACGGAAAGATCGCGAGTCCGCTGCAAGCAGCAAGGGGAACGCTGCATGATTTGACGCGGGCCGCCGTTTGGACTTGCGAGGGTCGTCGCCGTGCCAGCGTGGGTGTTCCACGGGGGACTTGTGGGAAAGGACGCAGGGAACTGCGCCGCTCGGCGTGGCGATATGCCGTCGCGGAGAGTTGGGGATGTATGGTTATGATTAACACCGTTGATACAAAACTATTCGAAGACGCGCGTGATGAGCGCAGGGTCGATGGACTCGGCGCGCACCACGCGCCCCGCCATGATGCGGGCCTCAGCCCGGAGGCGCAGCTTCGAGACGCGGCGATTGCGCTGGTCGACCGGATTCAAGGGCGTGCCGAGGTCGCGGATCTGCTGCAACTCTCTGCCTCGTTGCTGGAGCATGCCGCCTATGAACTCGCGCGCAGCGAGCAGGGCGGGCAGGTGTCCCGGATCATCCTGATTTCAGCGGAAATTGAGCGCATGGCCCGCGACGCCAAGGCCCAGTGACCCGGCAGCGCGGGCGCACGGTGCAAACGGGCGCGGGCGCAAAGCCATTGATAACACGTTAAAATTGGTGTTCCGCTAGGGAAGTTGCGCCCTCCCGGCAGAGAAATTTGGCCGCTCTAAGAAAAATCCGCATTTGCCCCTAGGAAAGCGCTTGACGGTATTCGCCACCCCGCCTAAAAGCCCCCTCACGTTCAGGACACAGTCCAGACGGTAGCGAGCGGTTGTAGCTCAGATGGTTAGAGTACCGGCCTGTCACGCCGGGGGTCGCGGGTTCGAGCCCCGTCAACCGCGCCACCGCTACCTTGGATTGATGACTGACAGAAAAGCGCGGTTGTAGCTCAGATGGTTAGAGTACCGGCCTGTCACGCCGGGGGTCGCGGGTTCGAGCCCCGTCAACCGCGCCACTTTCTTCGGAACGCAGACGCCTCGCAGCCCTCGGGCCGCGCGGCGTTTCTGCTTTTCGGGGGTAGGTTTTCCGGAGGAAGGGCCTCGTGCCTTTCGTCTAGACAAAAATATCCCGGGGGAGCCGCGCAGCGCGCGGCGGGGGCAGCGCCCCCAATGGCGCCCGGCCCGCAACTTGAGCCGCGCGCCGAAGCGCGCTAAACCGCGCCGCAACCCTATGCGATGCGCCCTTACGTCACCCAGCCGGAAAGTCCGACCATGAAATTCCTCGATCTTTGCAAGGTCTACATCCGATCCGGTCAGGGCGGCAAAGGCTGCACCTCGTTCCGGCGCGAGAAATACATCGAATACGGTGGGCCCGACGGCGGCGATGGCGGTCGCGGCGGCGATGTCTGGGCCGAGGCGGTAGACGGGCTCAACACGCTCATCGACTTCCGCTACCAGCAGCATTTCTTCGCTGGCAACGGCGTGCCGGGCATGGGCCGCCAGCGCACCGGCGCCGATGGCGACGACATCGTGCTGCGTGTCCCCGTGGGGACAGAGATCCTCGACGAGGACGAAGAGACGGTGATCGCCGATCTCACCGAACTGGGTCAGCGCGTGCTGCTGGCCAAGGGCGGCAACGGCGGCTGGGGCAACCTGCACTTCAAGACCTCGACCAATCAGGCGCCACGCCGCGCCAACCCCGGCCAGCCGGGGATCGAGCGCACCATCTGGCTGCGCCTGAAACTCATCGCCGACGTCGGCCTGCTGGGTCTGCCCAACGCGGGCAAATCGACCTTCCTCGCCGCGACCTCGAACGCGCGCCCGAAGATTGCCGACTACCCGTTCACCACGCTGCACCCGAACCTCGGGGTGGTGGGTGTCGACGGCAAGGAATTCGTCGTCGCCGACATTCCCGGCCTGATCGAAGGCGCACACGAAGGCCGCGGCCTTGGCGATCTCTTCCTCGGCCATGTCGAGCGCTGCGCCGTGCTGCTGCATCTGGTGGATGGCACCTCGGGAACGCTGCTCGAGGACTGGCAGACGATCATCAACGAGATCGAAGCCTATGGCGAAGGGCTTGCCGACAAGCCCCGCGTCACCGTGCTCAACAAGATCGACGCGCTGGACGACGAAGAACGCGTCTTCCTGCGCGAAGAACTCGAAGAGAAATGCGGCACGAAGGTGATGCTCATGTCGGGCGCCGCCGGTGAGGGCGTGACCGAAGTGCTGCGTGCCCTGCGCGCCCATATCGACGACAACCGCCTGCGCGAAGCGCCCGAGGAAGACACCCAATGGCAACCCTGAGCGAGGCGCGCCGCCTCGTTGTAAAGATCGGCTCGGCCCTTTTGGTCGACAAACATAGCGGCGATCTGCGCCGCGACTGGCTCGCCTCCATGGCCGCCGATGTGGCGCGGGTGAAGGCGCGCGGCACCGATGTGGTGCTGGTCTCCTCAGGCTCGATTGCGCTGGGGCGCGGCATCCTGAAACTGCCGCCCGTGGCGCTGCCGCTGGAACAGAGTCAGGCCGCCGCGGCTGCGGGGCAGATCCGCCTTGCCCGCGCATGGGAAGAAGCGTTGGAGCCGCATGGGCTCATCACCGCGCAAGTGCTTGTCACGCTTGAGGATTCCGCCTCGCGTCGGCGCTATCTCAACTCCCGCGCGACGATGGAAACGCTGCTTGGTTTCGGCACCGTGCCGATCGTCAATGAAAATGACACCGTCGCCACGGATGAGATTCGCTACGGCGACAACGACCGTCTGGCGGCGCAGGTGGCGGTCACCGTGGGCGCGGATCAGCTGATCCTTCTGTCGGATGTGGACGGCTTTTACACCGCCAACCCGGCGCAGGACCCCAAGGCGCGGCGCTACGAGGTGATCCACGACATCACCCCCGAGATCGAGGCGATGGCCGGCGACGCCGGTTCGGGCCTGTCGAAGGGCGGGATGAAGACCAAGCTCATGGCCGCCAAGACCGCCACCGCGGCGGGCTGCGCCATGGCGATCACCGAAGGCTCGGTGCTGCACCCGCTCAGCGCGCTGGAGGGCGGCGCCAACGCCACATGGTTCACGCCGCAGACCGACCCGCATGCGGCGCGCAAAGCGTGGATCCTGTCGATGAAACCCTGCGGCGTGCTGACCCTCGACGAGGGCGCCGCCGAGGCGCTGGCGCATGGCAAATCGCTGCTGCCGGTTGGGGTCACCCGCGCTGAGGGCGCCTTTGGCCGCGGCGATCCGGTGATGATCCGCGATAGCGCAGGGCGCACGCTGGGGCAGGGGCTGACGCGCTACACCGCCGATGAGGCGCAGGCGATCATCGGCCACCACAGTTCCGAGATCGAACAGGTGCTGGGCTATCCCGGCCGCGCCGTGCTGATCCACCGCGACGATATGGCGCTCTGAGCGCCTCTGCCCGGCTTCGTGCGCGTGGCGCGCTTCGGAATGCGTATTTAGAAAAGAGAAGAAGGACGCGGAAACCTTCGGGCTTCTTCTCTTTGAAAGTACGCACGGCCCGGCGCTGGCCAACCCCGCAATAGGCCGGAAGGGCGCGCAATCGGCACTGTATCCCCCAAGGTCACGGCGCTATAAGAGGGCTCCAAACCCCAACACCAAGGGTAAAGAGCGATGAAAGACCTCAGCGATATCCAAGCGATCATGACTGACCTCGGCAAACGTGCCAAGGCCGCCGCCGCGGAGCTCGCCTTTACCCCGCCAGAGCGCAAGACAGAGGCGCTCGAGGCCGCCGCGGATGCGGTCTGGGCGCGCCGCGCCGAGATCCTCGCCGCCAACGACAAGGACATGGCGTTCGGTCGCGAGAAGGGTCTGTCGGACGCGATGATGGACCGTCTGAAGCTGACCGAAGAGCGGCTTCAGGGCATCGTCACCGGTCTGCGCGCGATTGCGGCGCAGGAGGATCCGGTCGGTAAGGTGATCACCGAGTGGGATCAGCCCAGCGGGCTGCACATCAAGCGCGTGCGCACGCCGCTCGGCGTCATTGGCGTGATCTACGAATCCCGCCCCAATGTAACCGCCGACGCCGGGGCGCTCTGCCTCAAGGCAGGCAATGCGGTGATCCTGCGCGGCGGCTCCGAAAGCTTCCACAGCTCCGGCGCGATCCATGAGTGCCTCGTGGACGGGCTGCGCAAGGCGGGCCTGCCCGAGGATGCCATCCAGCTTGTGCCGACGCGCGACCGCGCGGCGGTGCAGCAACTGCTGACCATGACCGACTACGTCGATGTCATCGTGCCGCGCGGCGGCAAGGGGCTCGTCGGGCTGGTGCAGCGCGAGGCGCGGGTGCCGGTCTTTGCCCATCTCGAGGGCATCGTGCACATCTATATCGACAAATCCGCCGATCCGGTCACTGCGCTGAAGGTCGTGCTCAACGCCAAGACCCGGCGCACCGGAATCTGCGGCGCCGCCGAATGCCTGCTGATCCACCGCGAGGCGATGGACACCGTTGGGCAGGGCGTCATTCGGGCGCTGCTCGATGCGGGGGTCGAGGTGCGCGGCGACAGCGGTCTGCAGCAGATCGACGGCGTGGTCCCGGCCACCGAAGAGGACTGGGGGCGCGAGTATCTCGACAAGATCGTCGCCGCCAAGCTCGTGGCCGACGAGGAGGACGCCATCGCACATATCCGCCGCTATGGCTCGCAGCACACCGATTGCATCCTGTCGCAGGACGAGGCGGCGATCGAGACGTTCATCCAGCGGGTCGACAGCGCCATCGTCATGGTCAATTCCTCGACCCAGTTCGCCGATGGCGGCGAGTTTGGCATGGGCGCCGAGATCGGCATCGCCACCGGCAAGATGCACGCGCGCGGTCCGGTGGGGGCCGAGCAGCTGACCAGCTTCAAATATGTGGTGCGCTCGGAGGGCGCGGTGCGCAGCTGATCCGGGCGACCCCGGGCGCTTTGCGCTCAGACAAGATCGAGCGTGACCGCAGCATCGCCCGCGGTCACCTCTATCCGGCGGCCGCTGCGTGCGGCGAGCGCGGCCAGCATCGGGAAATGCACCTGCGCGCCGGACACGCCGGGCAGCGCGCCGGGTGCCCCGAGCAAAGCCCAGAGCGCCGGGTCATGGCCGATGCGCGGGCCGGTGCCGGTGATCCGCCATCCGCCCTCATGTTCGGCGATCTCGATCTGACCACCGAGCGGCAGCGCGCTTTCGCAGCACAGAAACGCCAGCATCGCCAGTTGCACCTCGGGGCGCGGCGCATCGCTGATCCGCCGCCAGTCGGGGGTGAGCCGCCCGCCCGCGCAATAATCGCGCAGCAGCCGGGCCGCCTCGGAAGGGCCGATCATCTGCTCGCCCTCGGCATTGCCAAAGGCGAGGCGAAACAGGTTGATCCGCGCGCGGGCGGCGTTGCAACTGTCGTTTATCAGCGCAAGCTCGGGGCGGTCCATCATATCGCCCGACAGCGCCAGAAGCTCGAGCCCATTGGCGATGGCGCCGACCGGGCTGACCAGATCATGGCAGAGGCGCGAGGCTACCAGCGTCGCGAGTTTGGCGTTACGATCTTCCATTCAAGCCTCGACGAAAGGGGACATACATGAGTGACCTCAACGCGTTTCTCGAGCCGGGGATGCTGGTCCAGCATCCCGACCAACCGGATTGGGGAATAGGGCAGGTGCAATCCAATATCGGGGGCCGTATCACTGTCAATTTCAGGGAGCAGGGCAAGGTCGTGCTCGATGGTGAGCGGGTGACCCTCCTGCCGGTGTTTGACGCCTAGGCTTAGAGCGCAGTCGTTTACGAATGGTTAACCAACATTTCCGAATTTTGCCGCAGGCCCTCCGCATCGGGAAAACTGTTTTCCTTTGTGGTTTGTCGCATTAGAACCGCGACAAGCGAAAGAGGACGGCCATGGCGCTGGACGACAGGAATTTGACGGTGCGGCTGGCGCGCACGCAAGACGAGATCGAGGCGGCGCAGCGCCTGCGCTACGAGGTCTTTGTCTCGGAACTTGGCGGCGGCGGCGAGATGGTGGATCACGCGCGGCGGCTGGAGCGCGACCGGTTCGATCCCTTCTTCGATCATCTTCTGCTCAGCGACGCACGGCGGGGGGGCGAGGTGGTGGGCGTCTACCGTCTGCTGCGCGACGATCAGGCCAAGGCGGCCGGGCAGTTCTATTCCGAGGATGAATATGATCTGGCGCTGCTGCGCGCCTCTGGCCGGCGGCTGCTGGAGTTGGGGCGCTCGTGCCTGCATCCCGAGTATCGGGGCGGGCCGGGCGTGATGCTGATGTGGCAGGCGTTGGCGGGCTATGTGGCCGAGCATGGGATCGAGATTCTCTTTGGCACCGCGTCGTTCCATGGCACCGATGTGCAGGCGCTGGCGCATCCGCTTTCGCTGCTGCACGAGCGGCATCTGGCGCCCGAAGACCTGCGCGTGCGCAGCCGGGTGTTTCAGCGGATGGACCTGCTGCCCGAGGCCGAGATTGACCGCCGCCGCGCTATGGTCGAAACGCCGGCGCTGATCAAAGGCTATCTGCGGCTTGGCGGGACGGTCGGCGAGGGGGCCTTTGTCGATCATGCTTTCAACACCACCGATGTCTGTCTGGTGATGGATACCGAGCGGCTCAACGCGCAGGCGGCCTCGCGCTACACGCGGGCCCGCCGGTGAGCGATCCGACTTGGCGCGGAGCGGAGCCGCCGGTGATCCCGCTGGGCTGGGCCGACTATCTGCGCGCGGGGCTGCGCGCTGTGCTGGTCGGCGCGGCGCTGCTGGTGGGGATCGTGGCCAAGCTTTTGGTTCTGGTCGGCGAGCGGCTGCTGTGCGGCGGGCGGCGCATCTGGTCGCCGTTTGTCACGCAGCTGACCTGCCGCTTGGTGCTGCTGATCCTCAGGCTGCGGCATGAGGTGCGCGGGCCGCGGATGGGCGGGCGCGGGGCCTATGTTGCCAATCATTCGTCATGGCTCGACATCTTCGTGCTCAACGCGCGGCGCAATGTGCTTTTCGTCTCGAAGGCCGAGGTGGCGGGCTGGCCGGGCATCGGGCTTTTGGCCAAACTCACCGGCACGGTGTTCATCCGGCGTGACCGGCGCGAGGCGGCGGCGCAGAGCGGCGTGATCGAGACGCGGCTTGCTGCGGGCGATCGGCTGCTATTCTTTCCCGAGGGAACCTCGACAGACGGACTGCGTGTTTTGCCATTTAAAACAACGCTTTTCGAGGCATTCCTGTCGGAAGGTGTGAAGGCGGATCTGCAGCTGCAGCCGGTGACCGTGGTCTATCATGCGCCGCCGGAAATGGCGCCTGCGTTCTACGGATGGTGGGGGGATATGGCGCTGGCGCCGCATCTTCTGCGGGTCTTGGGCGCGCGCCGTCAGGGCCGGGTCGAGGTGATCTATCACGCGCCGCTCAAGGCGTCTGATTTCGCCGGGCGAAAGCCGCTGGCGCGCGCGGCAGAAGCGCGGCTGCGGGCCGCGCATCCCTTTGCTGAGTAACGTTAAGAAGGGCGTGAATGCGCTGTAATATCAGCGTATTGCGGCGGTCAGCTCACGCAGCGCGGCAACCGGGTCTTCGGCGTTCCAGATCTCTTCACCGATCGAGAAGAAGTCGGTGACCGGTGCCAGTTTGGCGACCAGCTCGGGCGTCAGCCCGCCCTCGGCCACCACCGGCAGTTCGATCATCTGCGACCACCATTCGAAGACCTCGAAATCGGCCAGCGTGCCGTCGCCGAGCGCTGTGCCGCTGAGCGGGCCGAAGGAGACGTAATCGGCCCCGGCTTCGCCCGCGTTCATGCCGTCATGGCGCGAGCTGCCGCAGAACGCGCCGACGATGGCGTCCGCGCCCAATTCCTTGCGCGCGGCGCGCACCGAGCGCGAGCCGTCGGTGAGATGCACCCCGTCGAGCCCCAGCCGCTGTGCGAGCACCACATGGGTGTCGATCACCAGCGCGATGTCGAAGCGATGCGCCACCTCGCGCACCGCATCGGCGGCGCGCTGCAGCCGGTCCTCGTCGCGCGTGGCGAGCGACAGGCGGATGCAGGCGAACTCCTCGGCCTCGAGCACCGAGGCGAGCTGGTCGGGGAAGCTCGAGAGATCGAACTCGGGCGGGGTGACGAGATAGAGCTGAGGCTGGTCTGCTTCGGCCATGGCGCGGCTCCTGACTTGCGAATTGCGCCCCTATATCGCGGCTTTAGGGGGCAAGAAAAGGGGGCAGCGTCATTTCGGCGGCAGCGCGCGGACAAAGTCCAGCGAAACTTCGGCCCGCGGGGCGATTGTGCGGGCGCTTCTGCCGGGGTGCGCGCCCGGCTGAGCCGTGGGATGCCTCCGGCGGGGATATTTTTGCCAAGAGGAAGATGGGGGTCAGGCGGCGGGTGGTTGGCTCGGGGGATGCACGAAGACGTGGTTGGGGTAGGCTTCGCCGTCGATGCGGAAGTGGGTCTCGCCGATGTGCTGAAAGCCCATGCGGTGGTAAAAGGCGATGGCGGGGGCGTTTTCGGAATTGGTGGTGAGCCAGACCGATGCGGCGCCCTGATCGTGCGCCATGCGCAGGCCCGCCTGCAGCAGCGCGCCGCCGATGCCGCGGCCATGGTGGCGCGGCTGCACGTAGAGCGTGGCGATCTCGCAGCTGCCGCAGCCGGGCAGCGGGCCGGGGGCGCAGGTCGAAAGGCGCAGGAAGCCATCGATCCCGTCGCGGTTCTGCGAGACGATGAAGCGCTCGGTCGGGCTTTGCAGCCAGCGCTCGAAATTGGCGCGGGTGAATGTGTCCAATGCGTAATCGGCAAAGCGCGCGCTCACCCCGTGGCGGATGTAGGTGCCGAGCCAGACTTCGACCGACAGGGCGGCAAGGCTGGAGGCATCGGTGAGGGTGGCGTCTCTGAGCGGCATGGGGTCTCGTCTGTGGCTTTCCGGGCCTGCGTGGCAGGGTGCAGGGCGCAGGGCAAGCGCGGCGTGCCCCGCGACAAATCGGAGCCGTGATGTGCGGCTTTCTTGCTCTTGGCGGCAGGCAGGACTATGCGGGAGCGGAATTTACGGAGTTTGTCATGCCAAGCGAGACGAGGCAGCCGGCGTTTGTGCTGGTGCGGCCGCAGATGGGCGAGAATATCGGCGCGGCGTCGCGCGCCATGTGGAACTTTGGTCTGGACCGGATGCGTCTGGTCAGCCCGCGCGATGGCTGGCCGAACCCTTCGGCGGTGGCCATGGCCTCGGGCGCGGGGCGGCTGCTGGACGAGGCGCAACTGGTCGAGACCACGGCGCAGGCGGTCGAGGATTGCGATCTGGTGTTCGCCACCACGGCGCGGATGCGTGGGCTCACCAAGCCGGTCTATTCGCCCGAGCAGGCGATGAAGGAAGCCGCCGAGCGCATCGCGCAGGGCGGCAAGGTGGCGGTGATGTTCGGCCCCGAGCGTGCCGGTCTGGAAAATTCCGATGTTGCCGTGGCCAATGCGCTGATCAACGTGCCGGTGAACCCCGAGTTTCCCTCGCTCAACCTTGCGCAATGCGTGCTGCTCTGCGCTTACGAATGGCAGCGGGCCTCGACGCAGATCGAGGCGCAGCGGGTCGAGATGGCGGGCGCCGAATGGGCCACCGGTATTGAGGTCGAGAAGCTGGCCGAGCATTACGAGGAGCGGCTGAGCGAGGCTGGGTTCTTCTTCCCGGACCATAAGGCCGAGAGCATGAAGCTGACGCTGCGCAACCTCTGGAGCCGCATGCCGCTGACCCGCGAAGACGTGAAGACCCTGCATGGGGTGATGCGCCAGATGGTGCGCTGGAAGGAACGCGGCTGACTTGATGGGGCGGCAGGCGCCGCCTATCGTCGCCGCGACGGATGAAGGAGAAGATCATGGCCGGAAACCGCAAGCTCTTTGAAGAGGTTGGGGCGGAGACCCAGAAAGCTGCCCCGGCGGGCGGCATGATCGACAAAGGGCGCGGCGGCGCCCGGGGCGCGATCCGCATCTGGCTGATGCTGATCTTTGCGTTGGTGGTGGCGATGATCTGCGTCGGCGGGCTGACCCGGCTCACCGACAGCGGCTTGTCGATCACCGAGTGGAAGCCGCTGCATGGCGCCATCCCGCCGCTGAACGAGGCTGAATGGCAGGAGGAATTCATCCTCTACCAGCAGATCCCGCAATATGAGCTGCTCAACAAGGGTATGACCCTTTCGGAGTTCAAGGGCATCTACTGGTGGGAATGGGGCCACCGCCAGCTTGGCCGGGTGATCGGCCTTGTCTGGGCGCTTGGTTTCTTTGGCTTCCTGATCGCGCGTAAAATCCCCACCGGCTGGACCGGGCGTCTGCTGCTTTTGGGCGCGCTCGGCGGGCTGCAGGGGGCCGTGGGCTGGTGGATGGTCTCGTCGGGCCTTGTCGGAGAGATGATCGCGGTCGCCTCCTACCGGCTGGCGACGCATCTGGGGCTGGCCTTCATCATCCTTGGCTTCATCGCTTGGGACATCTTCCTGCTGGGGCGCGAGGAGCGCGATCTGATGCAGGCGCGGCGTCTGCGTGAGCCCAAGCTCTTTTCGATGTCGACGGGGATGCTGCATTTCGCCTTCCTGCAGATCCTGCTGGGCGCGCTGGTGGCGGGAATCGACGCCGGGCGGTCCTACACCGACTGGCCGCTGATGGCGGGCGGCTTCTTCCCGCCGCAGCCCTTCGATCTGGTGCCGCTCTGGCGCAACTTTTTCGAGGATCCGGGGCTGGTGCAGTTCATGCACCGGATGGCGGGCTATCTGCTGTTCATCTTCGGCATCGTCACATGGCTGAAAGGCCGCAAGTCCGCCAATGCCGACACGCGCTTCCGCTTCAACGCGGTGATGGCGATGCTCTGTGTGCAACTGGTGCTGGGTATCACCACGGTCCTCTACGTCGCACCGTGGCATATCGCGATCACCCACCAGTTGGGCGCTGTGGTGCTCTGGGTGCTGATCCTGCGCGCCCGCTTCGGCGCGCAATTCCCCAAGACCCAATCCATCCGGGAGACCCGCTGAAATGTCCGCATTCGATGATCTGATGGCGTTCCAGCGCGACACCGGGGCGCTGGCGCAGGTCGCTGGCCGGCTCGGCTGGGACCAGGAAACGACCATGCCGCATGGCGCGGCGGACCAGCGCTCGGAAGAGATCGCGGCGCTGGAGGGCGTGCTGCACGCCCGTCGCACCGATCCGCGCGTCGGCGAGTGGCTGGCGGTGATCCGCCCCGAAGAGCTTGATCAGGTCGGGCAGGCGCAGCTGCGCCACATCACCCGCAGCTACACCCGCGCGGGGCGGGTGCCGGGCAAGCTGGCCGCCGATCTGGCGCGGCTCACCAGCCGGGCGCATCGCATCTGGGCCGAGGCGCGGGCGGATGATGATTTCGCCGCCTTCGCCCCTGTGCTGCGCGACGTGGTGGCGCTGAAGCGCGAAGAGGGCGCGGCGCTGGCGGATGGCGGCGATGTCTATGACGCGCTGCTTGATGATTACGAGCCCGGCGCCACGGCGCAGCAGCTTTCGGATATGTTCGGCGCGCTGCGTCCGCGCCTCGTGGCGCTGCGGCAGGCGATCCTCGAGCGGCCCGCGCCGAAGGCGCTGTCGGGCACCTATGACGATGCCGCGCAGATGGCACTGTCGCGCAAGCTGGCCGAGACCTTCGGGTATGACATGAGCCGGGGCCGCGTCGACAAGGCGGTGCATCCGTTCAGCTCGGGCAGCGGCGACGACGTGCGGATCACCACGCGCACCAATGCGCTCGACCCGTTCAACTGCATCTACTCGATCATCCACGAGACCGGCCATGCGGCCTATGAGCAGGCGATCGCGCCGGACTATCGCTTCACCCCGCTGGGCGAGGGCGTCTCGATGGGCGTGCACGAAAGCCAGAGCCGCATCTACGAGAACCAGATGGGCCGTTCGGCGGCCTTCACCCACTGGCTGCACGGTCAGGTCACCGAGGTCTTTGGCGACATCGGGCTGAGCGCGGAAGAGTTCTACAAGGCCGCCAACCGGGTGCAGAACAACTACATTCGCACCGAAAGCGACGAGGTGCAGTACAACCTGCATGTGCTTCTGCGCTTCGATCTGGAGCGGGCGCTGATTTCTGGCGATCTGGCGGTGGACGATCTGGAAGACGCGTGGAACGAGCGCTTCAAGGCGGACTTCGGCTTTGCCGTCGACAAAGCCTCGGACGGGGTGCTGCAGGATGTGCATTGGTCGGCGGGCCTCTTCGGCTATTTCCCGACCTACAGCCTTGGCAATGTCTACGCGGGCTGTCTGCACAAGGCGCTGCGCACGGCGGTGCCCGATCTCGACGCGCAGATGCAGGCGGGTGATCTGTCGGCGGCGACCGGCTGGCTGCGCGAGAATGTGCAGCGCCACGGCGGTCTCTACGCCCCGCGCGAGGTCATCGAGAAGGCCTGCGGCTTTGCCCCCAGCGAGGCGCCGCTGCTGGAGTATCTCGAAGAGAAATTCGGCGCGCTTTACGGGCTGTGAGTCCGGCGGAGCGGCTCTGTAAGTCGCCCTGTGCTTTCCGTCAGGACAAGAAAAGAGCGGCCCCGAGGGGCCGCTTTAGGTGTGTGTGTGTTCGTGAGTGATGTGCTTCGAGCCTAATTCGCGTCAGACGCAATGGGATGGGCTATGCTGAACCGTCCGCCGCCGAAGAGAACAAGCGGTACCGCCAGCAGCGCGACCAAGCCGCAGCTGTAGAGTGTGGTGAGATCGAACGGCTCCAGTCCCGGTGCGAAAAATGCATGGAAGGAATAGAGGCCCAGCCCGATCAGAGCTACGGCGCGCACACCAATGCCGAGGATCAGCCAGATGGCGATCGACGCCAGAAGTGCGCACAAGAGAGAAGTCGCAAGGCCCGGTATCTGCACGGAGAGTGCGCCGATGAGGGTAGGATCGGCCGTAAAAATCTCCTTTGCCACCGCATCGCCGAGGGTAAGGGCGAGGGCGACACGCAGGGCGCATTGCAATGTGGGTATGAGTCTGACCATTCGTTTGCTCGTTACGTCCGGAGAGTGACCTCGCGGAACTTTACACAAGAAGCAGTGTTACAGCATGCTGTGTCAAATCCAAGACAGAAATGATCAAACTTGACCTTGCGTAAACCGATGGTTGCGGCGTTTTTATCAGTTCGCGTTTAGCGGCAGCGCTACGCGTCTTCTGCCTGTGTCGTCGTCGCGCCAGAGTTCTCGAAGCAGCGGATCACCCAGTCCACGGCGCGGCGCATACCGGGGTCGGAGCGGCGGCTTTCATGGTAGAACAGCCAGCAATCCAGCGTCACCGGCGCGGCAGAGGCGCAGACCGGCACCAGGTCCGGCGAGCGCTTGGCTAGCAGATCAGGCAGGGGACCGGCCAGCCCGGTGGCCTGCATCAGCGTATAGAGCGCCATGAAGTGATCGACCCGGATCTTCGGCTCTTTGCCAAAAAGGTCATGCGCGCTGCGCAGGATACAAGAGCGGCTCGGCGCGTGGTTCAGGCTGATCCAATCGCCATTTGGATCGGCGTCGCGAAAGCGGTAGGGGCGGAAGCTGAGATCGCCCGCCTTGCGCGCAACGATGCGGCCCTGATCGGGACGTCCGAACTGCACCACCAGATCATTCTGCCCCAGACCTTCACGATCGAGCCGGTCGGTGATGTTGAGTTGCACGCCGGGCAGGGGATTGGTGTCCGGATCCAGCCCCGGGAATAGCATCAGGGTGCTGATGATCGGCGAGGCACCCAATGTGAGGGGGACGATCTCTCCGTCGAGGCCCGAGGCTTGACTGTTGAGCGTCGCCTTCAATTGCCCATCGAAATTCAGAGCGACGTCGATAAGCTCGCGCACCGCTTCTGACGGACGCCAGCCGTCTGCGGTTTTGACGAAGGCGGGCACACCCAGCGTTTCCGACAGGCGTTCGATCCTGCGCGAGACGGTGGCGGTGTTGGTTCCCAGAAGTTTCGCCGCGGCGGTCATTGTGCCGGTCTTTGAAAGCGCGACGAGGAAACGAAGGTCGTCCCAATTATTCATGGTCGTGGGTGTACTCGAATTTTTTGGGCGTCGTGTCGTGCCGGCGCGGTACATGTCTTAAGTTGCAACCGATCAGGTCTTCGCCCTCACCGGTGGTAACTTCGGGACAATCTAGGTCTCGACCTTAGGTCAAGCAAGGCCAGCTCTAGGGATCAGGGGCGCTGATTTGTGTCAGGATACTGTAACGGAAGAAGAAAAAATCGCCGCACCCCGGAAGGATACGGCGATTTCTGAGGGCATCTGCCCGATGTTCGTTGCTGCGGTGGCGTTACTGCAGCAGGGCCGGTTGGCTCAGCCGAAATACTCGCCAAAGCTGCCACGGTAGGCGGCGGCAAGCTCGGAAAGCGGCGCTTCGCTGGAGCCGAAGCGCACCGTGTCGCCGGTGAACTTGCCAACGCTGCTGAGGGTCACGCCTGCCTGCGAGGCGGCGGTCATCAGGGCTTCGGCGCTGTCGAAGTTGCAGGCGATCAGGTAGCGGCCCTGATCTTCGCCAAAGAGCGTCGGCGTGTCGGCGGCATCAAGCTGCACACCCACGCCCGAGGCTTCGGCCATCTCGAAGGCCGCCATCGCCAGACCGCCGTCTGCAAGGTCGGTGCAGCTGCGGATCAGGTCGCGGTTGGCGAGGATGAACTCGCCGTTGCGGCGCTCTGCCTCGAGGTCGACCGCCGGGGCGTCGCCGTCTTCGCGGTTGAACACCTCGGCCAGCAGGGCCGACTGGCCAAGATGGCCAGCGGTCTCGCCGACCAGCAGCGCCACATGACCTTCGCGGGCGTAACCGAGGATCGGCTCTTCGCCAGCGGCGATCAGGCCCACAGCGCCAATGGTGGGCGTCGGCAGGATCGGCTCGCCGTCGGTCTCGTTATAAAGCGAGACGTTGCCCGAAACGATGGGCGTGTCGAGCGCAAGGCAGGCCGCGCCGATACCGTCGATGGCGCCCACGAACTGCCCCATGATCTCGGGCTTCTCGGGGTTTCCGAAGTTCATGTTGTCGGTGGTGGCGAGCGGGCGGGCGCCCACGGCGACAAGGTTGCGGTACGCTTCGGCTACTGCCTGCTTGCCACCCTCGACCGGGTTGGCGCGCACGTAGCGCGGCGTCACGTCCGAGGTGAAGGCCAGCTTCTTGTCGGTGCCATGCACGCGGATCACGCCAGCGCCGAAGCCGGGGATACGCACGGTGTCGGCCATCACCTGACTGTCGTATTGCTCGTAGACCCATTCGCGCGAGCAGTAGTTCGGCGAAGAGACCAGCGCCTTCAGCCCGTCGATCGGATCGACGCCCGGCACATCGGCCAGCGGCTCGGCGGCGGGGGTCGGAACCCACGGGCGGTCGTATTCGGGCGCGGTGCCCGAGAGCGCCTTGAGCGGCAGGTCGGCCTTCACGTCACCGTTGAGCACGATGAGGAAGCGGTCCTCGGCGATGGTCTCGCCGACGATGGCAAAGTCGAGGTCCCATTTGTCGAAGACGGCCTTGGCCTCGGCCTCTTTCGTCGGGTCGAGCACCATGAGCATGCGCTCTTGGCTTTCCGAGAGCATCATCTCGTAGGCGGTCATGTGTTTCTCGCGCACCGGCACCTTTTCGAGGTCGAGGCGCACGCCAAGGTTGCCCTTGTCGCCCATTTCCACAGCCGAGCAGGTCAGGCCTGCCGCGCCCATGTCCTGAATCGAGATCACCGCGCCGGTCTGCATCAGCTCCAGCGTGGCTTCCATCAGGCGCTTTTCGGTGAACGGATCGCCAACCTGAACGGTGGGGCGCTTTTCCTCGATGGTCTCGTCGAATTCCGCCGAGGCCATGGTCGCGCCGCCAACGCCGTCACGGCCGGTCTTGGCGCCAAGGTAGACCACCGGGCGGCCAACGCCGGATGCGGCGGAGTAGAAGATCTTGTCGGTGTCGGCGAGGCCCGCCGCGAAAGCGTTCACAAGGCAGTTGCCGTTGTAAGCCGGGTGGAAGCGCACTTCGCCGCCCACCGTCGGAACGCCGAAGCAGTTGCCGTAGCCGCCCACGCCTTCGACCACGCCGTGCACCAGCTGGCGGGTCTTATGGTGGTCCTTTTCACCGAAGGACAGCGCGTTCATCGCTGCGACGGGGCGCGCGCCCATGGTGAAGACGTCGCGCAGGATGCCGCCCACGCCCGTCGCCGCGCCCTGATAGGGCTCGATGTAGGAGGGGTGGTTGTGGCTTTCCATCTTGAAGATGACCGCCTGACCGTCGCCAATGTCGACAACGCCCGCGTTCTCGCCCGGACCGCAGATGACCTGCGGGCCTTTGGTCGGCAGCTTGCGCAGGTGGATCTTCGAGCTCTTGTAGGAGCAGTGCTCGTTCCACATGGCCGAGAAGATCCCCAGCTCTGTGAACGTCGGCTCGCGGCCGATGATCTGCAGGATCCGCTCGTATTCGTCGGGACTGATCCCGTGGGCGGCAATGAGCTCTTCGGTGATGGACGGTTCCTGCATCCTGACTCCCCTTAGCGTGGTTGAGGCGCTCTTTAAGGCAAGGGCGGCAAAGGGGGAAGAGGGGTCAAGGCCTCGAAGCGGTCACAAGGTTCATTCTTGCGGGGATTGTGGCGCTGCCGTTGGCTGTCAGCGCGGCAAAGGCGATCTCTATCTCTGCGCGGATCGCTTCGGCCTGCGCCGCGCTGGCGCCCTTGTCGCGCATATGGCGCACGGCGGGGCCAATGCGCGTGGCCAGATCAGAGGCTTTGGCACCTTGAGGCAGGCGCAGCACCGCCTCGACCGTCTCTATGGTGATCCGTTCGAACCCGGCCCCCAAAAGGATGCGCCGCACCCGCTCGGGATCGCGGAAGGCCATGGGGCCGGGGGCATCGGGATCGCCGGCCTCGGGCGGACCAAGATGCGCAACGGCGGCTTTCATCGGCAGATCGAACCACGGGTTTTCGTCGCTCGCGCGCCAGCAGATGAAGGCGAGCCGCCCGCCGGGGCGCAGAAAGTGCAGGATATTGGCGAAGGCGGCGCCCGGATCGTCAAAGAACATCACCCCCATGCGCGAGAGGCAGAGGTCTGCCTGCGTCTCGGGCCGCCAGACCTGCGCATCCGCATGAATGAAGTCGGGCCGGATGCCCCCCAGCGCCTCGGCGCGGGCGCGGGCGACTTCGAGCAAAGAGGTGGAGACGTCGATGCCGGTGACATGTCCTTCGGGCGCCACGGCCTCGGCCAGCGCCAGCGTCGTCGCCCCTGCGCCGCAGCCCAGATCAAGGGCCGTCTCCCCGGGCTGGGCCGCCGCCGCCGAAAGCACCAGTTCCGAGATATGCGAATGCAGCGTATCAAGCTCGTCGCGCATGGCGACCCACGTGAGGCCGGGCCCCTCGGTCCAGAATGCCTGCTGTGCCGCGTTGCCCGGTGAAACGCTCCCGGCGGAGACCTCATTTGCTGCCATGCCACCCTCCCTGTTCAAGGGCCAAGGGTACCGCAGCGCGTGGCCCCGCCAAAGCAACCTCTGGCGATTCCGCAAAAAAAAGGCCGAGCACAAAGCTCGGCCGAAGTCCAACAGGGAGGTTGAAGATGACGCGCGCTAGGGCGCTTCAAGCTTCGTGTGCTGAATATGTGATCAGTATTGAGTCGATCAAGGGCCGAAATCGCTGCTCAACGTCATTGCTGCCATGCATTGTTTGCATGGCGCCTGATTTTTGAGCAAATTCAGTCGGCGCCCATCGCTTTCAGCTGCCGCCGATGCGCGAAGATCTCATCCTGCACGAAGTCGCGGAACGCGGTTACGCGCTTGGAATGACGCAATTCTTCGGGGTAGGCGAGGAACACCGGCACCTCGTTGGACTCCACATCAGGCAGAACCCGCACCACATGCGGGAAATCCTCTATGATGTAGTCGGGCAGCACGCCAATGCCGAGATTGGCGATCACCGCCTGCAGCACACCGAAGTAGTTGTTCACCGTGAGACCCGTGCGGATGTCATAGGTGAGCAGCTTCTGCACCAGCGCCTTGCCCGACAGCACCTGCGCCGAGTTCGGATTCTGGCAGATCAGCCGATGCGCCGAGAGATCCTCGAGCGACTCGGGCAGACCGTTCTGCTCCAGATAAGCTGGGGACGCATACATGCGCATGCGGATCGACATCAGGCGCTTGCGGATCAGGTCGGCCTGACTCGGCTCTTTCATGCGGATCGCCACGTCGGCTTCGCGCATGGGCAGGTCAAGCACCCGCTCTTCGAGCATCAGGTCGATCTTCAGATCGGGGTACTTCTCGTAGAGCTTGGTCAGGCGCGGGGCCAGCCAGAGCACACCGAAGCCATGGGTCGTGGTGACCTTGAGTTCGCCGAACACTTCCTCTTCGCTGTCGCGAATGCGCGCGGTGGCGCTGTCGATCCGCTTCACCATCGAGGCGGTGGCATCAAACAGCAGCTCACCCTGTTCGGTGAGAATCAGGCCACGGGCATGACGGTGGAAAAGGGTGGTATCGAGCGCCTCCTCCAGCGCACGAATCTGCCGCGAGACCGCGGATTGCGACAGATGCAGCGCATCTCCCGCATGAGTCAGGCTGCCCGCATCTGCGACAGCGTGAAAGATCCTGAGCTTATCCCAATCCATGGCGGCATCTTATTCAACTTTGGCGCCCTGTATACGACAGGAACGATAAACGGAAACACATCTTAGCCGACTGTGGGAAAATAACGAAAATTTCCCTATCCGGGTCAGCATGTGTGACCTATCATAGAACGACAGCTGCAAGCACAATGAGCGAAGGGAGGCGCGCATGAGCAAGCAAGCAATTTCCCTGCAGGACAGGTTCGATTTAAGCAAGAGTCCGGTCCTTTTGAATGGCACGCAGGCGTTGGTTCGCCTGATGCTGATGCAAAAAGAGCGCGATCGCGCCGCCGGTTTGAACACGGCCGGCTATGTGACGGGCTACCGCGGCTCGCCGCTGGGCGCCGTCGACATCCAGATGAAGCGCGCTGGCAAACTGCTGACCGAGAATGACATCGTCTTTCAGGAAGGCCTGAACGAAGACCTCGCGGCCACGGCGCTATGGGGCTCGCAACAGGCGGAACTGAGGGGCGAGGGCAAGTACGACGGGGTCTTCGGCCTCTGGTACGGCAAGGGTCCCGGCGTCGACCGCTCGGGCGACGTGATGCGCCACGCCAATATGGCGGGCACCTCGCAACACGGCGGCGTGCTGATGGCCATGGGCGACGATCACACCGGCGAAAGCTCGACGGTGCTGCATCAGTCGGAATGGGCGCTGGTGGATGCCTATATGCCCGTGGTCTCGCCCGCCGGTGTGCAGGAAGTGCTGGATTACGGCGTCTACGGCTTTGCGCTCTCGCGCTTTGCCGGCGTCTGGTGCGGGCTCAAGACCATGAAGGACACGGTCGAGGCGACCGCCGTGGTCGATGGCCGCTGGGACCGCATGTCGCTGGTGGTGCCCGAGTTCGCCATGCCCGACGGCGGGCTGAACATCCGCCTCGGCGACACGCCGCATCTGCAAGAAACGCGGATGATCGACTTCAAGCGCTTCGCCGCCGAAGAGTTTTCCCACGCCAACAAGATGGACAAGCGCGTCTGGGGCAAACCCGGCGCCAAGATCGGCCTTGTGGCGGCGGGCAAGAACTGGCTCGACCTGCAGCACGCCATGTCGCTGCTGAATATCGACGAGGCAGAGGCCGAGCGGCTGGGTCTCACCACCTATAAGATCGGCCAGACCTTCCCGCTCGACATGAAGGGCTTCCACGATTGGGCCGAGGGGCTCGATCTGATCATCATCGTCGAGGAGAAGCGCAAGCTGATCGAGGTGCAGGTCAAGGAGGCGATCTTTGACGACCGCCGCGGCCGCCGGGTCTATGGCTGGTACAAGGGCGGGGCAGGCGGCATGCACCGCGAAGAGCTCTTCCCGACCCGCGGCGCGCTCGATCCGGTTTGGATCGCGCAGAAGCTTGGCGAGATCTTCATCGAGGAAGGCCGCGGCACCGACGGCATCAAGGCCGGTCTTTCCGCGCTCGACGCGGCGTGCAAGGCCGACAATGCCCCCGATCTGGCGGCGCGTCTGCCGTATTTCTGCTCGGGCTGCCCGCACAACACCTCGACGCGTCTGCCGGAAGGTTCGCGCGCCTACGCGGGCATCGGCTGCCACTATATGGTGCAGTGGATGGACCGCGAGACCACCGGCTTCACCCATATGGGCGGAGAAGGCGTGAACTGGGTCGGCGAGGCGCCCTTCTCGAAGCGCAGCCATGTGTTCCAGAACCTCGGCGATGGCACCTACAACCACTCCGGCTCGCTGGCCATCCGCGCGGCCCTCGCCGCGGGCACCAACATCACCTACAAGCTGCTCTACAATGACGCGGTGGCGATGACCGGCGGCCAGCCCAACGAAGGCGGGCTTACCGCCGACCGCATCGCGCGCGAGCTTAAAGCCATGGGCGTCGAGCATCTGGCGGTGGTCTATGACGAGAAGGAAGACGTCGATTTCGATCTCTTCCCGGCGGGCATCGAAACCTTCGAGCGGGCCGACATGATGGCCGTGCAGAAGCGCTTCGAGCAGATCGGCGGCGTATCGATTATCCTCTACATCCAGACCTGCGCCGCCGAAAAGCGCCGCCGCCGCAAGAAGGGCGCCTTCCCGGACCCGGACAAGCGGGTGTTCATCAACACGGACGTCTGCGAGGGCTGTGGCGATTGCGGGGTGCAGTCGAACTGTGTCTCCATCGTCCCCGCCGAGACCGAGCTTGGCCGCAAGCGCGCCATCGACCAGTCGAGCTGCAACAAGGATTATTCCTGTCTGCGCGGCTTCTGCCCGTCCTTCGTGACGCTCAAGGGCGCGAAGATGCGCAAGGGCGAGACGACGGACCTCGACCTGCCGCATCTGCCGCAGCCGAACCTGCCCAGCATCGACAAGACCCACAACGTGGTGATCACCGGCGTCGGTGGCACCGGGGTGGTGACCGTGGGCGCGGTGCTGGCACAGGCGGCGCAGATCGCCGGTATGGGCGCGGGCATGATGGAGATGGCAGGCCTCGCTCAGAAGGGCGGCGCGGTGCACATCCACCTGCGGCTGGCGAACCGGCCCGAAGACATCTCGGCGGTGCGCGTGGCGACCGGCGAGGCCGATGCGCTCATCGGCGGCGATCTGGTGGTCAGCGCCGGGGCCAAGACCCTCGGCCTCACCAAGCGTGGCCGCACCGGTGCGGTGGTCAACGGGCATGAGATCATCACCGGCGAGTTCACCCGCGATACCGAGTTCACGCTGCCTTTCGATCAACTGCGCGTGGCGCTCGAGGCGCGGATGCAGGACCGGCTGGCGATCTTCGACGCCACCGAACTGGCGCGGGTCACCATGGGCGACTCGATCTTCTCGAACATGATGATCCTCGGCGCGGCCTGGCAGCAGGGGCTCTTGCCGCTGCCGCATGAGGCCATCGAAGAGGCCATCCGCCTCAATGGCGCCGCAGTGGAGCGCAACCTGCGCGCCTTCGAGATCGGACGCTGGGCGGTGCTCCACCCGGCCGAGGCGGCCGGGCTGGTCTCGCCGAAAGCGACGGTGGTGGAAAAGCCCAAATCTCTCGACGAGAAGATCGCCTTCCGCGCCGATCACCTGACGCAGTATCAGAACAAGCGGCTGGCGAAGAAATACCGCGCCATGCTCGAGCCCGTCACCGAGCCGCGGCTGCGCGAGGCATTGGCCAAAGGCTATCACAAGCTGCTCGCCTATAAGGATGAATACGAGGTGGCCCGCCTGCATCTGGAGACCCGCAAAAAGGCTGAAGAGACCTTTGAGCCGGGCTTTGAGATGAGCTTCCACCTCGCACCGCCGATGCTCTCGAAAGAGGGTTCGGATGGTCGTCCGGTCAAGAAGACATATGGCGAGACGATGCTGAAAACCTTCGGCCTGCTGGCTAGGCTGAAGTGGCTGCGCGGCACGGCGCTCGATCCCTTTGGCCGCACCGCAGAGCGCCGGATGGAGCGTGCTCTCATCGCGCAATATGAGGCCGATATGGCCGAAGTGTTGCCAAAGGTCACGCCCGAGACGCTCGACGCTGTGGTGGCGCTGGCCGAACTGCCGCTGAAAATCCGCGGCTACGGCCCGGTGAAAGAGGCGAACGAGCGCGAGGCCGCCAAACGCCGCGAGGAATTGCTCGCCGCCATTCGCGCCGGCGGCGCGCCGCTGGCCAGGGCCGCCGAGTAAACCAAGGGAGGGACGCTTTCGCCGAGCGTCCCTCTTCCTCTTGGCAAAAATATCCCGGAGCCCCCGTCGTATCATGCCTGTGGGCCGAGCCCCCGTCTTGCCCCGCCGCATCCAGCCTACCGCGAACGTTGTCGTGAGCGCGCCGCATGCCGCAATGGATCTCCCAGCCAAAGCGCCGTAAGACCGGATCCCAAGGCTTCCGCTGCGCGAGTCGTGCGGCGGACATCCGAGGCAGACCGGCAAAGACCGGCTGAGTGCAGGCCCGCGATGCGCGGCAAGGAGGGCAGGATATGGCGGTTGGTGTGTTCGATTCCGGGCTGGGCGGGCTCACGGTTCTCGACGCGGTGGCCAAGCGGCTCCCCGAGGTGCCCTTTGTCTATTACGCCGACAGCAGCCATGCGCCCTATGGCGTGCGCGACGCCGAGGACATCTACAATCTGACCGTCGATGCGGTGCACAACCTCTGGAACGCGGGCTGCGATCTGGTCATCCTCGCCTGCAACACCGCCTCCGCCGCCGCGCTGCGCCGCATGCAAGAGGGCGGTCTACCCAAGGGCAAGCGGGTGCTGGGGGTTTTCGTGCCGCTGATCGAGGCGCTGACCGAGCGGCAGTGGGGCGACAACTCACCGCCGCGCGAGGTGGCGGTGCAGCATGTGGCGCTCTTTGCGACGCCCGCCACGGTGCGCAGCCGCGCCTTCCAGCGCGAACTGGCGTTCCGGGCGATCGGTGTGGATGTGGAAGCGCAGGCCTGCGGCGGGCTGGTGGATGCCATCGAAGACGGCGACATGATCCTCGCCGAGGCGCTGGTGCGCAGCCATGTAGAGGCGCTGAAGCGCAAGATGCCCGAGCCGCAGGCGGCGATCCTTGGCTGCACGCATTACCCGCTGATGCAGGAGGTCTTTCAGGAGGCGCTGGGGCCGGAGGTCGCGGTCTATTCGCAAGCCAATCTGGTGGCCTCCTCGCTGGCCGACTACCTGCAGCGTCATCCCGATATGTACGGGCCGGGCAAGGAGAGCCGCTTTCTGACCACGGGCGATCCGCGCAAGGTGTCGGTGCACGCCACGCAGTTCCTGAAGCGGCCGCTCAGCTTCGAGAGCGTCTGAGCCGTCCTAAGTCCTGCACGCAGGGTAAGTCGGGGGCTCTGCCCGCACGCAGAATAAGTCGGGGGCTCCGCCCCCGGGCCCCCGGGATATTTCCGCCAAGAGGAAGGGCGGGCGCGGCGCGGTGACGCAATTTGATTTGGAACAGTTCTCTTGCGGCTTTAAGATGCCATATAGGGAGAATGGCATACGTGCTGAGGAGTAGAAGATGGGTCTCAAATCGCTGAAGAAGCAGCGGCGCATCCAGATCGTCGCACTGGCAGCGGTGGCGCTGGTCGTCTCGACCGCGCTGATCGGCTACGCCATGCGCGACGGGATCAACTTCTTCCGCTCGCCGAGCCAGATTGTCGAAGCGCCGCCCTCGCCGAATGAGACCTTCCGCATCGGCGGGCTGGTCGAAGAGGGCTCGCTGGTGCGCGGTCAGGGCCATGAGATCAGCTTCTCGGTGACCGATGGCGGTGCCTCGGTGCCGGTGGTGTTTGCCGGGGTGCTGCCCGATCTCTTCGACGAGAACCAAGGCATGGTCGGCACCGGGCGCTATGTGGATGGCGTGTTCCAGGCGACCGAGATCCTCGCCAAGCACGACGAGACCTATATGCCCAAGGAAGTGATCGACGCGCTGAAAGAGCAGGGCGTCTATGAGGCACCGACGCCCGAAAGCTGAGCGTGGCGCGAGGCTCGGTGATTTCGAAAAGGCGCTCCCCTTGGGGCGCCTTTTGCGTTCTGGCGTGGCGAGGCAAGGGCTGTTCAGAGTTTGGTAATCGAATTGCCGCCGTCGGCCAGCATGGCGCTGCCGGTTACGAAGGAAGCGTCGTCTGAGAGCAGGAACAGCGCCGCGCGGGCGATCTCGGCGGGGGTGGCCATGCGTTTGAGCGCATGCATGGTGGCGACGGTCTCATGGAAGGCACGGTCCTCGCCCGCCATCTCGGTCATCGTGCCGCCGGGCAGCAGGGCGTTGACGCGGATGTTTTGCGGCCCGAGCTCAGTGGCGAGCGCCTGCGTCATGCCGATAAGCCCCGCCTTTGACGCAGCATAGGCGGCCATGCCGGGCAGGCCGATCGTGTGGCCGACGAAAGAGGAGGTGAAGACCAGCGCGCCGCCGCCGCGCATCTGCAGCGCGGGGATCTGCGCTTTGGCCGCGTGAAAGCCGCTGGTGAGATTGGTCTCGATCACCTCGCGCCAGGTGTCTTCCGTCATCTCGGCCAGTGGTCCGAGCGCGCCGGTGATCCCGGCGTTGTTGAACGCGCCGTCGAGCCCGCCGAAACGGCTTTGCGCCAGCGCCACCAGTTCGGCGGCATAGGCGGCGCTGCGCACGTCGCCCGGCGCGTAGGCGGCAGCGCCTCCGGCGTTGGCGATCTCTTCGGCGAGGGCCGCGAGCCGCTCGGCGCGCCGTGCGCCCAGCACCACATTGGCGCCTGCCGCGGCGCAGAGCCGTGCGGTTTCGGCGCCGATGCCGCTGCTGGCGCCGGTGATGAGGATGGTTTTTCCGTGCAAGCGCATGTCGCCCTCCGTTTCAGGATGGGCATAGGGATAGCCTGCAGCGGCGCGAGGGGCCGACCCGGTTCCTGCGCAAAGCGTCGCGGATCTGCGGATGCCGCTCGCTCAGGGCGCTGGCTCAAGGTCGCTAGTTCAGGGCGGGCGTTCGTAGAAGCACAAATGCGGCAGCGCCGCCTCGGGCACCGGCTGGTAGGGGCCGCGTTCGGCAAAGCCGAGCCGTGCGTAGAGCCGCCGCGCCGCGCTCAGCGTCTTCATCGTGTCGAGGCGAAGCAGGGGCACGCCCTTGGCGCGGGCGCGGGCGGCCAAGTCTTCCATCAGCCGCTGTGCCAGCCCGTAGCCGCGCGCGGCGGGGGCGACATAGACGCGCTTGATCTCGAGGCTGCCATCAGGCAGCGGCTGGCTCATGGCGCAGCCCACCGGCGCGCCGCCGAGTGTGGCCAGCAGCACGGCGTCATGCTTGCCGGGCAGCGCGTCCAGCAGGTCGGTATAGGCGGGGTCGGGGTAGAAGAGGCTCACCAGCGCCGGGGCGGCGGGGTGATGCGCGCGCAGGTCTTCGCGATAGGCGAGACACAGGCTGCGCACGGCGGCGAAATCCTCGGGATCCGCCGCCGCGCGAATGTCGATCGTGCTCAAGCGAGCGCCCGCGCTCAGCCGTTGGCTTCGCGGATCTTGTCGGCGGCGTCCTTGTCGTAGGTCACACCGCTTTGCTCGAAGAGGCTGTCGAGTTCGCCCGAGAGGGTCATCTCGGTGATGATGTCGCAGCCGCCGACGAACTCGCCCTTCACGTAAAGCTGGGGGATCGTCGGCCAGTCCGAGTAATCCTTGATGCCCTGACGGATCGCGTCATCGGCCAGCACGTTCACGTCGAGATACTCGACGCCCATGTAGTTGAGCACACCCGCCACGCGGCTGGAAAAGCCGCACTGGGGCATGGTCTTGGTGCCCTTCATGTAGAGCACCACGGCGTTGGCTTTCACCGTCTCTTCGATCTGGGTGGTCGCTTCGGTCGTCATCTCTGTCTCCTGTCTGCGCGCGCCAAGGTGCTGCGGCACGGGCACGCGGCGTGGAATGGTTTAGTCCGGGGCTTTGGTGGTGAGCGCCAGCGCGTGCAACTCGCCATGGTTGCCGTCCATCTTGCCCTTCAGCGCGGCATAGACGGCGCGTTGCTGCTGCACGCGGTTCTGGCCGCGGAAGCTTTCGTCGATGACCTCGGCGGCGTAGTGATTGCCGTCGCCTGCAAGGTCGGTGATGGTGACTTTGGCCTCGGGAAAGGCGGCGCGGATGAGCTGCTCGATCTCCGTCGCTTCGATTGCCATGTGGGCGGACTCCGCTGTCTGACTGTTCTACTCAGATGTAAGACGGGCGCCGCGCGGGTGCAAGCACGGCCCGTCGCTTGGCACGGCGCCGGAAGCGCCGTGTTTCAAAGGGACTGCGTTTTGCTCAGAGCGCCAGCTCGACCCAGACCGGCACGTGGTCCGAGGGCTTGTCGCGGCCACGGATGTCACGGTCGATGCCGCAGTCAAGCATCAGGTCGGCGCAGGCGGGGGTCATCAGCACATGGTCGATGCGGATGCCGTTGTTCCGTTGCCATGCGCCCGCCTGATAGTCCCAGAAGGAGTAATGCCCCGGCCCCTGCACGCGGGCGCGGAACGCCTCGGTGAAGCCGAGGTTGAGAATGCGGCGGAAGGCGTCGCGGCTCTGCTGCAGATAAAGCGCGTCCTTCTCCCAGGCCTGCGGTTTGGCGGCATCCTCGGCCTGCGGGATGATGTTGTAATCGCCCGCCATCAGGGCGGGGGTCTCATCGGCCAGAAGCTGCTCTGCGCGGGCGTGGAGCCGGTCCATCCAGTCCAGCTTATAGCCGTATTTGCCGTCCCGGATCGGCTGGCCCTCGGCGTCGAACTCCACCGGGTTGCCGTTGGGCAGGTAGAGCCCGCAAAGCCGCACGGCCTCTTTCTCGCCAACCACAGTGGCCTCGATCCAGCGCGCCTGTTCGTCGCTGTCATCGCCCGGCAGGCCGCGGCGCACATCCTCGAGCGGGTGCTTCGAGAGGATCGCGACGCCGTTGAAGCCCTTCTGACCGTGGGTCTCGACGTTGTAGCCGCGCTCTTCGATCAACTCGCGCGGGAAGGCCTCGTCGACCGATTTGATCTCCTGCAGCAGCGCGACATCGGGCTGAGCCTCGTCGAGCCAGTCGGTCAGCGCGCCGATGCGTGCCTTGATGCCGTTGATGTTGAAGGTGGCGATCTTCATCTGGGGCCCTCCGGAAGTTGCGCAACCTATCGCTCAAAGCCGACTCGGGGACAAGGGCGAGGGGGCTGATTCCATCAGATTCGCCCTCGCAGCGAATCGAATTTCCGGGTTTTCATTACGCAAGGGAAAGCATCCCCAGAAAAATTATTTCTGTGGGCAAGTCGTATTGTTACGAAAAGCAGTGTCACTAGCGTCGATTGTTTCTGTGAGCAACTCCGGTATAATTCAACCCTGACAAGAAACTATATTGCCCGAAGCAAGTTTCCCGGGAAACCCTGAAGCACGATTTCAGTGCGTATCCAACCAGGGAGTTTTCCATGACCGCTCTGCAAAAGACTTTTGTTGCCCCCGAAACCCATGTTTCCAATGAGGCCGACCTCTTCTCGGGTGAGGGCTGCGCGCTCTTCACCTCCGGCGCGGCGCCGATGGCGCAGGCCGACGCCCTGAGCGGCGAAGGGCTCGAGATGTTCACCTCCGGTGCCAGCCCGGTGCGGGCCGAGCTTGCGGCGGGCGAGGGCGTTGCGCTCTTCACCTCCGGCGCAGCGCCGCAGATGTCCGAGACCGCCACCGGCGACGCGGTGGAACTGTTCACCTCGGGTGCGGGTCCGGTGCGCGCCGAGGCGCTGCGCGGCGAAGCCACCGCGCTTTTTACCTCTGGCGCTGCACCGCTGCGTTCGGAAACCGCAGCAGGCGAGGCGACGGGGCTCTTCACCTCGGGCGCCTAAGGCCCTGATCTGCTCGCGCGGGCGCCCTGAAAAGGCGCCCGCATGACGTTTCCCGTTTCAAGAAGGGTCGCCGTTATGACCGTGCACGCGCCTCTCTCCACCTCCGGCAATGTCATCGCCTTTCCCGCGCGCCAAGCCGCCCTCTCTGCGACTGAGGGCGCCGCGTCCCTGCTGCAGTGTTTCGCCCGGCACCGGCGCCGCGAGGAAGATGTGTTCTGGCTCAAAGAGAATGCCGAGTTGCTCAACATCCTCGAATGCACAGGGGCCGAGGTGGCGCCGCAGGCGCTTGAGGTGCTTGAGACGTTCTACACGGGTGCCGAGGCGCGCTTGGCCTTCTTTCCGCAATATTACCGCTTCCTTCTGTCCATCGTGCTCGATCTCGAAGACCTCGGGATGCCGGGAGAGAGCGGCGCACGCATGGCCCAGAGCATTGCTGACCATGATCTTCCGGATGCCGAACTGTCGGACCTGCAGCGGATGGAGGCCCGGCGTCTGCTGGCGCGGCGCGACATTACCTGCGCTGGCGCTGATGCGGGGCTGGAAGACCGGCTGCGCGACTTCTGCGCCCGCTCGCGCGGCTTCGCGCTTCCCAACAAGAAAGCCGCCTATGAGCTGACGCATGTGGTCTTCTATCTCAGTGAGTATGGCCGCCGCGATCCACAGCTTCCGGTCGAGGCGCTGACCAGCCTGCAATTTGCGGGCAATCTGGCCTATCTGGAGCAGAACTCCGACCTGCTGTCCGAGATTTGCATCGCGCTGCGCTATGCCGGGCAGGTGCCGCCTGCGCTCTGGACGCTCTGGCTGGCCCGGCAATTGCGCGGCTTTGCACTCGAGGAAGGCCCGCAGCTTTCGCTGCAGGACGATTACCATGATTTTCTGGTCTGCAACTGGCAGGCCGCTGTGGCAGGGGGCGCGGCGTTTGAGATCCCCGCCGGCGCAGGCCGCAGGCAATTCCTCCGCGGCACGCAGCAGGGCGCACCGCTGCGCGAGCTGTCGCAGGCGCTTTACGGGCTGGGCGCGCAGCGCTGCGCCGACTGGCAGGTGATGCGCCGCCGGATGAATGGGGCGCTGTCGCCGCAGGTGCTGGGTCTGCTCGACACGATGGCCGAGGGCTCGGAGCATTTCGATGCGTTCTTTGAGGGCTTCGCCCGGGCAGGCCAGCGATGAGCGGGCTGCGTCCGGCTCTGCTCGGAGCGGCGCTCGTCGCGCTATATACCGCGCTCATCGCCGCTGCGGATGGGATCACCAAGCTGATCGCGGGCGGCTATGAGGCACCGCAGCTTTTCGCGCTCTCCTCTGGGCTGGTGCTTATCATCACGGGACTGAGCGCGCGGCGGCAGGGCGGGCTGCGCGCGGCGCTGGCGATCCGCTGCCGCAGGGTGATGGCGCTGCGCGCGGCGCTGACCGTGGTCGCGGCGATCGGCTTCTTTCAGGCCTTCCGCCTGCTGCCCTTTGCCGACGTGTTCCTCTTTATCGGGCTGATGCCGCTCTTTGCCGCCGCGCTGTCGGGTCCGGCGCTTGGCGAGCCGGTGCGTCCGGCGGCGTGGCTGGCGCTTGGCGCCGGGGCCGGGGGCATCCTCTTTCTGCTGCCCGAGGGCAGTGTGGCATTGGATGCAGGCCACGGCTGGGCGCTGCTGGCCTCGCTGACCGGCACGGCCTCGATGGTGGCCGCGCGCCGCATCGCCAAGGAAGAGCGCAAGCCGCTGGCGCAGGTGTTCTGGCCGAACCTCGCCTTGGCGCTGAGCATGGGCGCGGTGCTGCCCTTCGTCTGGCACCCCATGCCGCTGGCCGATGTGCTGTGGGTGGCGGGCTATGCGGTGTTCCTTTTTGGCGCGCGCTTCGTCTCGGTCGAGGCGCTGCGGCTGCTGCCCGCCTTCGTCGCAACACCGCTGATGAACCTGCAGTTCGTGTGGATGGTGGTTATCGGCTTCTTTGGCTTCGGCGAGGTGCCGACGCTGGGCGCTCTGCTCGGCACTGCGCTGGTGGTCGGCTCGGGCCTGTGGCTGGTGGCGGATGAGGCGATGCCCGCACGGGCGGTGCGGCGGGCGTAAGCCAAGGGCACCAGCGCGCCCGGAACCAAGGCGAAGCCGCCGGGCGAGCGCCTGCCCGCCGCACCAGAGGTGCGCATCTTGAATGTTGCACGCCTTTGGCGTGCGGGGCGGGCTGGCGCTTTGGGCATGAAGCACGGCGCTCATGTCTTGCACGGATTTGGCTGGGATAAAGTGCTGACCTCGACACTTGCGGCGCCACCCCACGGGCAGGCGCGCGCCCGGCTCGCGTTGCATTTGCGGTGCTGTCGCTCCCCCCAGCATCCAGTCCACGCTTTTCGCGGGCGGCTTATGGACAGGGCGGGGTTGGAGATATACACCCGTCCGGAACCCGCAGACGAGGCGCAAGAGAACACCCATGCCCACGCTGAACGACATTCGCTCGACGTTTCTAAACTACTTCGCCAAGCAGGGCCACGAGATCGTCCCCTCGAGCCCGCTTGTTCCCCGCAACGACCCCACGCTCATGTTCACCAACTCCGGGATGGTTCAGTTCAAGAACCTGTTCACCGGCGTCGAACATCGCGACTACAAGCGGGCCACCACCGCGCAGAAATGCGTGCGTGCCGGTGGCAAGCACAATGACCTCGACAACGTGGGCTACACCGCGCGCCACCACACGTTCTTCGAGATGATGGGGAACTTCTCCTTTGGGGATTACTTCAAGTCCGAGGCGATCCCCTTCGCTTGGGAGCTGATCACCAAAGAGCTCGACATTCCCAAGGAACGGCTTCTGGTCACCGTCTATCACACCGATGACGAGGCCGCCGACATCTGGAAGAAAGTGGCGGGCCTGCCCGACGACCGGATCATCCGCATCCCGACGAACGACAACTTCTGGATGATGGGCCCGACCGGTCCCTGCGGCCCCTGCACCGAGATCTTCTTTGATCACGGCGAGAAATACTGGGGTGGCCCTCCGGGATCGCCCGAGGAAGACGGCGACCGTTTCGTCGAGATCTGGAACCTCGTCTTCATGCAGAACGAGCAGTTCGAAGACGGATCCATGCGCGCGCTCGACATGCAGTCGATCGACACCGGCATGGGCATCGAGCGGGTTGCGGCGCTGCTTCAGGGCACCAATGACAACTACGCCACCGACCTCATCCGCTCGCTGATCGAGGCGTCGGCCGATGCCACGTCGAGCGATCCCGACGGTCCGGGCAAGACCCACCACCGGGTGATCGCCGACCACCTGCGCTCGACCTCCTTCCTGATCGCCGATGGCGTGATGCCCTCCAACGATGGCCGCGGCTACGTGCTGCGCCGGATCATGCGCCGCGCCATGCGCCACGCGCATATGCTGGGCTCGAAGGATCCGGTCATGCACCGGCTGGTGCCGGCGCTGGTGCGCCAGATGGGCGCCGCCTATCCCGAACTGGTGCGCGCGCAGGCGCTGATTGAAGAGACGCTGAAGCTCGAGGAAACCCGCTTCAAGCAGACGCTCGACCGCGGTCTCAAGCTGCTCGACGACGAGCTTGTCGGTCTTGGCGACGGTGCCAAGCTGCCCGGCGAGGCGGCGTTCAAGCTCTATGACACTTATGGCTTCCCGCTCGATCTGACGCAGGACGCCCTGCGCGAGCGTGGCCGCGAGGTCGACACCGAGGGCTTTGACAAGTCCATGGCCGAGCAAAAGGCCAAGGCGCGCGCCGCATGGTCCGGCTCGGGCGAGGCCGCCGATCTGGCGATCTGGTTCGACATCGCCGAAGATAAGGGCGCCACCGATTTCCTCGGCTATGACACCGAAACCGCCGAGGGCCAGATCCTCGCGCTGGTCAAAGACGGCAAGGCCGTCGATACGCTGGCGGCGGGCGAGAGCGGCTGGGTGGTGCTGAACCAGACCCCGTTCTACGGCGAAAGCGGCGGTCAGGTGGGCGACACCGGCTGGCTGCGCCGCCTCGAGAATGAGGACGATCAGGCCGAGGTCACCGAGACGCAGAAACTGGCGGGCGGCAAGATCACCGGCCATATGGTCACGGTCAAATCCGGCACCTTCTCGAAAGGGGACGCGCTGGGTCTTGAGGTGGATCACAAGCGCCGCGGCAAGATCCGCGCCAACCACTCGGCGACCCACCTGCTGCACGAGGCGCTGCGCCGCGCGCTTGGTGATCACGTCGCACAGCGTGGCTCGCTCAACGCCCCCGAGCGCCTGCGCTTCGACTTCTCGCACACCAAGGCACTGACGCCGGAGGAAGTGGCGAAGGTCGAGACCGAGGTGAACACCTTTATCCGCCAGAACTCGGCGGTGAGCACCCGCATCATGACCCCCGACGACGCCCGCGCCATCGGCGCACAGGCGCTCTTTGGCGAGAAATACGGTGACGAGGTGCGCGTGGTCTCCATGGGCACGCTGGCTGGCTCGGGCAAGGGCTCGGACGGGCAGACCTACTCGCTGGAGCTTTGCGGCGGCACCCATGTCGCCCAGACCGGCGACATCGGCATGTTCGCCCTGACCTCCGAGACGGCATCTTCCGCAGGCGTGCGCCGCATCGAGGCGCTGACCGGCGAGGCCGCCATGGCCGAGCTTCGTGGCCGCGACAAGGCGCTCTCGGGCATCGAAGCGCTGCTCAAGGTCTCGGGCGAAGACGCCGTGACCCGCGTCGCCACGCTGCTCGACGAGCGCCGCAAGCTGGAAAACGAAGTGGCCCAGCTGCGCCGTGATCTCGCCATGGCCGGTGGGGCCGGGCAGGGCGGCGGTGCCGAGGCCCGCGAGGTGAACGGTAAGAAGTTCGTCGGCCAAGTGCTCTCGGGCGTCTCGGGCAAGGACCTGCCGCCGCTCATCGACGAGCATAAATCGCGGCTCGGCTCGGGCGTGGTGCTGCTGATCGCCGACACCGGCGGCAAGGTGGCCGTCGCAGCAGGCGTGACCGAGGACCTGACGGGTTCGGTTTCGGCGGTCGATGTGGTCAAGGCGGCGGTTGCGGCGCTTGGCGGCAAGGGCGGCGGTGGCCGTCCCGATCTCGCCCAAGGCGGTGCCAAGGACGCGGCGCAGGCCGACGCGGCGATCGCCGCAGCCGAGGCCGTGCTGGCGGGCTGAGCGAACCCCGAGGGAGGAGGACCTACATGACTGCCTACGTTATCGCGCGCATCGATGTGACCGATTACGAGGATTACGCCGTCTATGCCGGCCAAACCATTGCGCTCGCCGAGAAATTCGGCGGGCGCTTTATTGTGAAGGGCGGCCCGCAAAGCTTTGTCGAAGGCGATGGGCCGGGCCGTCACGTGATCATCGAGTTTCCCAGCCGCATCGCCGCCGAGCGCTGGTACAACTCGCCCGAATACCAGCGGATCCTGCCCATCGCGCTCAGCGCGTCGAAACGGGATCTCGTCATCGTCGAAGGAATGAACTGATGCCCGCACTCTGGATCGCCCATGTCACCGTCACGGACGAAGAGGCCTATGGCAAATATGCCAAGCTGGCGGGTCCGGCGATTGCCGCGCATGGCGGGCAGTTCATCGCCCGCGGCGGTCGCTTCGTGCAGCTTGAGGGCAAGGAACGCCCGCGCAATGTCGTGGCGAAATTCCCCTCGGTCGAGGCGGCAGAGACCTGCTATCACTCGCCCGAGTACCAAGAGGCCCTGAGCCACGCGCGCGGCGCTTCCGAGCGCGAGCTGCTGATCGTCGAAACCTCCGAATGATCCGGTGAGCCTCAAGGCTCTTCTGGAAACCCATCACGCGCCGGGCCGGCTCGATTGGATCGGCCTGCGCGCCGAGCGCCTTGCGCCGCTGCGCTATGCGGCCGAGGCGCTGATCGCCGAGGCCGGGCTGGAGGGTGACCATAGCCGCCCCGGCAAACGCGCGGTCACGCTCATTCAGGCCGAGCATCTGCCGGTCATCGCCGCGCTCTGCGGGCATGAGGCTTTGGCCCCCGAGGTGCTGCGCCGCAACCTCGTCATCTCTGGCATCAACCTCTCGGCCCTACGTGGGCGGGAGGTGACGCTCGGCGAGGCGCGCCTGCGCTTCACCACCGTGTGCGCGCCTTGTTCACGGATGGAAAAGGCGCTGGGGCAGGGCGGTTACAACGCCATGCGCGGCCATGGCGGCTGGTGCGCCGAGGTGATCCACCCCGGCGCGATCCGCATCGGTGACCGCCTGACGCCAGCCTGACGCCAGCCTGAGCCTCAGCCGTCGGCTGCCGCCGCCTTGATCTCATCCAGCATCTGCGCCGCCTCGCGGGTCAGCGCGCGCATGTCGACGCGGGTGAGCGCACCGCCTTGTTTGTGCACCTCGCCGCCGATCATCACGAAAGACACATCCTCCGGATCCGCCGCATGGGTCAGCAGGAAATCCATGCTGCCAGAGGGTTGGGTGTTGAGGCTTTCGGTATCCACCGCGATCAGATCCGCCGGGCCGCCGATCTGCAGCACGCCCACGCCTTCGGGCGCCTGCACCGAGGCCGCACCCTGACGGCTGGCCCAGTCAAAGACGGTGGCATCGGTCAGGCTCTGCTGCGCCTGCGAGAAGCCATCGCCAAGATCGGCGGTCAGCCGCATCACCTCGAACATGTTGATCTGCCCGGCCAGCACCGTGTTGTCGACCGAGACCGCCATATCGAGGCCAGCCGCCTGCATCAGCGCCGGGTTCGGCACACCATAGCCCACCTGCATCTCGGTCCATGGCGAAATGATCAGCGGGCTGCCGCTCTCGGCCAGCGTCTCCAAATCCGCGCGCGGGGCCGAGGTCATATGCACTACATGGATGTCCTCACCCAGCATGCCTTCCTCATCCAGCGATTGCGCATTGTGCTGCGCGGCGGCATCCTCACTGCCGCCCATATGGAAGGTCACCGGCAGGCCCAATTCGCGCGCCGTGGTGATCTCGGTCTGCCAGACCTCGGGCTCCGACCGGTCCGGCCCGCGCAGCGAAACGCCGAGGCCGATCCTTCCGCTCTCCCAATCCTCGGCGGTGGCGCGCAGGTCCGCAAGGTCCATCATCTCGCCTTCGCCCGCCGCCTGCGGGTAGCCGTAGCTGAACCGTCCGCGCACGCCGCTGTCGCGCATGGCGGCCACTTCGGCGTCGGCATGCGCGGGCGAGACGGTGTTATGTGCCCAGTTGTTCACCCACGTGATGCCCGAGTTCACCGCCAGCGCCATGCCCAGTTTCACCGAAAGCGCTGAGGCTTCTGGCGTCCAGACCTTGGCCAGCGGCCCCATGGTCTGCGAGAAGCCGCCGCGCTCCGAGCGCGCCATGCCGCGGGCGATGGTGTTCCACATATGCCAATGCCCATCGACGAGGCCGGGGGTGATGACATGGCCCGACAGGTCGATCTCTTCGGCGCCCTCCGCGGTGAGATCAGGGCCGATCTCGGCGATGCGGCCGTCTTCGATGAGGATGTCCAGCGCCTGCGGCTCGGTCCATCCACCCTGCATGGTGACCACTTCGGCCCCCGTCAGAAGGTGGCGGTCGGCGTCCTGCGCAAGCGCGTCGACAGGGAGAAGCACAGGCAGCGAGGCGCCGAGCGCGAGCAATGTGGGGCGGGTCATGAAAAATCCTTTCGGGAGGGAGAATTGGGCCGTCTCCGTCTTAAAGCGGACCTTGCGTAAAGAGTTGCGCCTCCTCACGCCTTTGTCAGACCCGGCACGCCCGCTCAGGTGCAACCGGCAAAGAAAAAGCGGCCCCCGAAGGGACCGCTCTGCATCTTCTTCTCTTTGAAAATACGCCGGGGGTGCGGGGGCTGGCCCCCGCTTGTACCTGTGTGCGGGGGCTGGCCCCCGCCTGATCCAGGGTGCGGGGGCTGGCCCCTGCGGCGCTTCGGCTTACTGGCTGCGCGCTTGGCGCTTGCGCTCGTGCGGGTCGAGGTAGCGCTTGCGCAGACGGATCGCGTTCGGCGTCACTTCCACCAGTTCGTCGTCGTTGATGTAGGCGATGGCCTCTTCCAGCGACAGGGTGACCGGGGTGGTCAGGCGGACCGCTTCGTCGGTGCCCGAGGCGCGGACGTTGGTCAGTTTCTTGCCCTTCAGCGGGTTCACTTCCAGGTCATTCTCGCGGCTGTGCTCGCCGATGATCATGCCCTGATAGACCGGTGCCTGCGCGCCGAGGAACATCTTGCCACGGTCCTCGAGGTTCCACAGCGCATAGGCCACGGCCTCGCCGTTTTCCATCGAGATCAGCACGCCGGCGCGGCGGCCTTCGATCGGGCCCTTATGTGCGGTCCAGCCGTGGAACACGCGGTTCAGCACGCCGGTGCCGCGGGTGTCGGTGAGGAACTCGCCGTGATAGCCGATCAGACCGCGCGAGGGCACATGGCCGACGATACGGGTCTTGCCGGCACCGGCGGGTTTCATCTCGACCAGCTCGCCCTTGCGCGGACCGGTGAGCTTTTCGATCACCGCGCCGGTGTATTCGTCATCCACGTCGATGGTGACTTCCTCGACCGGCTCCATGCGCTGGCCGTCTTCTTCCTTCATGATCACCTGCGGACGCGAGATGCTGAGCTCAAAGCCCTCGCGGCGCATGTTCTCGATCAGAACGCCCATCTGCAGTTCGCCGCGGCCGGACACTTCGAAGGCCTCGCCGCCGGGGGTGTCGGCGATCTTGATCGCCACGTTGCCCTCGGCTTCTTTCATCAGGCGCTCGCGGATCACGCGCGACTGCACTTTCTTGCCGTCACGGCCCGCCAGCGGGCTGTCGTTGATGCCGAAGGTCACGGTGATGGTGGGCGGATCGATCGGCTGCGCGTCGATCGGCTCGTCCACGGCGAGGGCACAGATCGTGTCGGCCACGGTCGCCTTGGTCATCCCTGCGAGCGAGACGATGTCGCCGGCCAGACCCTCGTCGATGTCCGCCTGCGCGAGGCCACGGAACGCCTGCACGCGGGTGACGCGGAACTGTTCGATCTTCTGGCCGATGCGGCTGATCGCCTGCACGGTCTGGCCCACCTTGACGCGGCCGCTCTCGATGCGGCCGGTCAGCAGACGGCCAACGAAGGGATCGCTGCCCAGCGTGGTCGCCAGCATGCGGAAATCTTCGTCCTGATGCTTGATCTGCTTGGGGGCGGGGACGTGGTTCACAACCAGGTTGAACAGCGCCGAGAGATCCTTGCGCGGCCCGTCGAGCTCGGCGTCGGCCCAGCCGTTGCGGCCCGAGGCGTACATATGCGGGAAGTCCAGCTGGTCTTCGTCCGCGCCCAGCGAGGCGAAGAGGTCAAAGCACTCGTCGAGCGCGCGGTCGGGCTCGGCGTCGGGCTTGTCGACCTTGTTCAGCACGACGATCGGGCGCAGGCCGAGGGCGAGCGCCTTGGAGGTCACGAATTTGGTCTGCGGCATCGGGCCTTCGGCCGCGTCCACCAGCAGCACAACGCCGTCGACCATGCTCAGGATACGCTCCACCTCGCCGCCGAAATCGGCGTGACCGGGGGTGTCGACGATGTTGATGCGGGTGTCTTTCCACTCCACCGAGGTCGGTTTGGCGAAGATGGTGATGCCGCGCTCGCGTTCGAGATCGTTGCTGTCCATAGCGCGCTCGGCCACGGCTTGGTTCTCGCGGAACGCGCCGGACTGTTTGAGCAGCTCGTCCACAAGCGTGGTCTTGCCATGGTCAACGTGTGCGATGATCGCGATATTGCGCAGGTCCATAGGAATGCCTTTGAAGGGAGGTTTGCGCGCGGGTTATCCGCGCAGGCGACAAAAAGCCAGCCCTAATGCGGCGAGGCGCCGGAAAACAGGTGAATCACGAGGATCCCGGCAACAATCAGCCCCATTCCGACGATTGCCGCCAGGTCCAGCTTCTGCCCGAAGGCGACCAGCCCGATGATCGAGATGAAGACGATCCCGAGCCCCGACCACATGGCATAGGCCAGGCCCACGGGCATGGCGCGCAGCACCATCGCCAGCAGGTAGAAGGCCGCGGCATAGGCGACCACAACGATCACGGAGGGCAGCGGGCGGGTGAATTGCTGGCTCGCCTGCAGGGCGGCGGTGCCGATGGTCTCGGCCAGCACGGCGAAGGCAAGGATCACATAGGTCATGACGGTCTCCGAAGGGCTCTTGCCCCCCTTCTGGCCCGGCGCGGACGCCGCTGCAAGCTGGTGCAAGCGCGGGAAACCCGATGGAATATCGGGGCAAATATGCGGTGCGTCTTAACCTGACGTGAGGAAATCGGGCTTAGAGCAGGGGATATGCCCCTTGCCTGCGGAGGTCTGACATGATCGGCACAGCCGACGGTTTCCCAAAGAGTCAAAGTGATCACGCCAATACATCGCGTCCCCTCGGGGGGCTGCCTCGGGCGCGCTACGGTGCATTGGCTGCCGGTGCGCTGTCGCTCGCCTGCCTTTGCACCCTCCTCTGCAGTGGCGCGGCGCGCGCGCAGCAGGTGGACGCGGCAGCGTTGCAGCAGGCAATCGCGGCGCAGGTCACGCCATTGCTGACCGAGCCTCAGATCCTCGCAGCACTCGCAGAGCAGAATGCGGCGACATCGGGCTATGATGCGGCGCAGATTGATGCGCTCGACGCGCGCTGGCGGGCCGAGATCGGCGCGGCGGAGACACCGACAATCTCCCCGGTGCTGGAAAACCCGGTGTCGCAGATGCTGATGGCCTACGCCTATTCATCTCACGGTTTGATCACCGAAGTCTTCGTCATGGATGGGCAGGGCCTCAATGTGGCGATGTCCCATATCACTTCGGATTTTTGGCAGGGCGACGAGGCAAAATTCCTTGAAACCGTTCCGCGGGGGGCCGGTGCGCTGCATGTGGGCGATGTGGAATTTGACGAATCGAGCCAGCACTACCTCGTTCAGGTCTCCATGACGATTTCCGATCCTGACAGCGGCGCGCCTTTGGGCGCGCACTGACAGCGGGGCTCAACGCGGAGATGCTGCAGTGAAGGTGCGGGCCGCCGGCATCGCCGGGAAGATCGGAACGCTGCGCCTGTTTCCAGGCTCGGTCTTCTTCAAAGTTGCAGGGCTGGTGGTGCTTGCAACGCTTGTGGTCGCCAGCCTTTTGGCATGGCAAGCGTGGCGCCTGGGAGATCGCGTGACCGCGCTAGGGATCGCGGCCACGGCGCGCCAGTCAATCGACTCGGTGGCGGGCACATTGCTGCCCGCGATCCGTTTTGGTGACGCAGAGCGGGTCGAGGCGCTTCTAGCCGAGCATCTCGAGGCCAGCGGCCCAGATCTTTTGGGCGGGTTGGTCATCTCCGGCACCGGGGAAATTCTCGCTCAAGTCGGCGATTTGGGGCCACTCCTGCCCGAGCTTGAGGCGCTGGCGCGCGAGGCGCTCGAAAGCGGCACAAGGCAGGGGAATACCCAGGGCCATATGGTCGCCGTGCCTGAACGTCTGTCTCCCGAAGGAGCGCCCGTGGCCGCCGTTGCCGAGGTCTGGAGTGATGCGGGTCTTCGCGCCGCCACGGTCTGGGACCGACAGCTCATGCTGCTCACCGGGGCAGGCAGCCTTGCAGTGATGCTGCTGGTGTCGCTCCTTTGGTTGCGTCGCGTGGTGCTGCGCCCTCTGGCAATGCTGCAACAGGCCATGTCACGGGTGGCGGCAGGCGACTATGACGTCGAGCTGTCGATGCACGGGCGGCGCGATGAGTTTGGCGATCTGGCGCGGCATCTTGCGGATCTGACCGAAACGCTGGGCCGGGGCCGCGATGCTCAGGAGGCGCGGGGGCGCGCGCATGAGGCACAGAACCGCGTGGTGCGCCATCTCAGCGAGGCGCTGAACGAACTGGCTGAAGGCTCGCTCGAACACAGCATTCGCGAAGAATTCCCCGACGAATACGAAGAATTGCGCGGCAATTACAATCGCGCGGTCGACAGCCTGCGCGCCGCGATGACCGAGGTGAACGCAGGCGCACTCAACATTCATGGCAGTGCCGAAGAGATCGCCAAAGCCTCTGACGACCTGTCCCGCCGCACCGAGACGCAGGCCGCGACCCTAGAGGAAACCGCCGCCGCGCTCGACCAGATGCTCTCCAGCGTGCGCGACGCGGCGCAATCGGCCCGAGACGCGGAAAACAGCGTGCAGGCCGCTTCGAAACTGGCCGATCAGAACGGCGAGGTGATGCGCTCGGCGGTCGAAGCCATGGGCGGGATCGAGCGCAGTTCGCAGCAGATCAACGAGATCATCGGGGTGATCGACGACATCGCCTTCCAGACCAATCTTCTGGCCCTCAACGCCGGGGTCGAGGCCGCGCGCGCGGGATCTTCCGGCAAAGGCTTCGCCGTTGTCGCCTCCGAGGTGCGCGCGCTGGCGCAACGCAGTTCTGACGCGGCGCAGCAGATCAAAACGCTGATTAGCGGCTCCGCCGATCAGGTGCGCGACGGGGTGGAACTGGTGGAGCGCTCTGGCGAGGCACTGAGCGAAGTGGTGGCGCAGGTCGGCCAAATCTCGGCGCTCGTCAGCAATATCGCTGGCGTCGCTTCGGAACAGGCCCAAGGGCTGACCGAGATCAACACCGGCGTCAGCAACCTTGATCGCGTCACCCAGCAGAACGCCGCCATGGTCGAGCAAAGCACGGCGGCCGCCCATATGCTGCGCGGCGATGCGGGCAAACTCTCGCATCTGATTCAGGGGTTCCGGCTTGGCGTTACGACCGGGCAGGTGGGGCGGGAAGACAATGCCGCTGCGTGACCTCAGGGTTTGGCACACCGAGACATCGGCGCCCCAGGGCTCTGCGCCTGATGCGCTGCCTCATGCACCCCGCGCCGGGAAGAAGCGCTGCGGCGGTGGTTCAGCCCCGCGCCGCGATCGCCTGTGCCACGACCTCTGTGAAATCCGCTTCGTCCCGCACCGTTGCCATATCGGCGGCCTCGACCGTGACGCCCCAGTTCCGGGCCATCGCCTCATAGCGCGGTTGCCGGTGCGCCAGGGCACGCGCGTAGGTCCAGCGAATGAAATCGTCAGGGTCCACGGCGCTTTCGGCGAGCCCTTTCTCGTCGAGGTAGGCCGTCCATGCACTTGCGAGAAATTCCGGCTGATAGGCCATCGGCTTTGGCGCACGATCAAAGCGGCGCACCAGTTCCTCGGTATGCGCCTCGCTGCCGCGAATCCAGATCATCAACGCCTGCCGCGACAATTCGGTCAGGATCGGGTCCGCCGGGTTCTCGGCATCCACCCATTCGCAGATCGAGCCGCCGGTGTCGCAGATGAAATGCGGGTAGCCGTAAAGCTGCTGCGCGCGTTCGATAAAATAGCCAGTGTCGAGCAAGGCTTGCTCTTCCGCGCGGCGGAACTGCTCCTGCCGCAGGCGGTAGGTGTCCATGGCAAGGCCGCCGCGCGCGGGATCACCGGGCTTGCCAAGGTAGGTGGAGACGGGTGTGAGGTTCTCGAACGTGATGTTCGAGCCGATGTAGATCGAATCCGACAGAAGAAGCTCGCGCAGGAACGGGTTCTTCATCGCCTCGGCCTTGGCATTGTCGGCGATATATTCGCCCATGTAGCGCGTGCCGATGCGGTAATCGATCGAATAGTGGAACCAATCTCCCGACTGCCGCAGCATCGACGAGACATGGGTTTTCCCAAGCCCCGACATGGCAAAGAGCACCACATGCTTGCGGGGCGCGTCGCGCCACTCGGCGGCGGTGTTATACAGCATTCTTCGGCTCTCCATTCGTCCGTCCCGACAGGTACTTGCGCGCGCGGGCGGCGTCAAATCCCTCGATCAGCCATGCGGAGCCGGCGCGCGGCGGGCGGCGCGGGTCTCGCGCAGGATATTGGCGTAATTGGCGGCGAAAATGATCGCCGCCCCCAGCAGCACCCATGGGTCGAGCGGCTCGGCGTAGAGCAGCATGCCGACGATGGCGATCACCGGCAGCCGGGTGAAATCAATCGGCATAACCACCGAGGCGGGCGCGAGGCCAAGCGCGGTGGTCAGGCAGTAATGCGCGCAGAGCCCGGCAAGGCCGATGACCACCACGCCGGGCCATGCGGCGGCGGAGGGCAGGGCGATCTGCCCGTCATATCCCGCGCAGATGAGGCCCATCACCGCCTGCGTCACCGTCAGCCAGAAGAGGATGCACAGCGTGCTTTCGCTGCGGGTCAGCCTGCGGGTGTAGATCGCCGATCCGGCAAAACCGATGGCCGCCCCGGCGGCCGCGAAGATCCCCGGCGAAAGCGTTTCGGGCGAAGGCCGCGTGACGATCAGAATGCCGAGAAAACCGATGAGCGCGGCACGGGCGCGCGGCCATGTGAGACGCTCGCCGAGCACCAGCGGCGCCAGCAGCAGTGCCCAGATCGGTCCGGTGAATTCCAGCGCAAAGACCTGCGCCAGTGGGATCACGGTGATGGCATAGAGCCAAAGGTTCTGCCCGGTGAAATGGCAAAGGTTGCGGGTGATCTGCGTGCCCATATGGCGCGTGGTGATGGTCTTGCGCCGACCGGTGCCCAGGACCACGGCGCTGATGATGGCAACGCCGATCAGCGAGCGGTAGAGCATGATCTCGAAGGTATCGAGGCCGGAACTGACATAGCGTCCGGCCACCGCCATGGCGCTGAACGAGATGATCGAGCCGATCATCCAAAGCGCGGCCCTCGGCACCGCGCTCGGCACGGCGCTGGCGGCAAGCGGCGCGCTCACAGGTCGGCCACGTCGTAATCGCGGGGCAGATCGCCGGTGACGCGGAACCAGTCGCTGGCGCGGGTGCGCGCCTGATGCGCGTCAAAGGCGGCGCGGTTCAGGAAAAGCTCGGAGACCTCGAACACACCGGGATCGGTCTCTCGAAGCTCGAAAAAGACGCAGCCCGGCTCTTCGCGGCTGAGGCGAATGTGCTCGGGCATGGCGGCGCGCACGGCCTCGGCGCGGTCTTCGGGGGCGGTCATCGTGCCGGTCAGTTGCACCGCGCTCATCGGGTGGGTCCGCCCTGCGCCTGGCAGCGCATCGCGCCACTGATAAAACCGGAACTTTTACCGGACTGTTTACCGGACTGTTTACCGGATTGTGTGATGCTCTTTGTCATGGGGTCCTCTCGCGGCGCGAGACTGGCCCGGCGCCGCGTCGGGGGCAAGACCCGATCTGCAAGGCGATGCAGCGCGGCCACGGTTTCGGGCCAGCGACCGGCATGGCCTCTCAAACTGAAAAGGGGCAGCGCCCGCGGCGCCGCCCCTCGATCATTGCGCGAGAGCGAGGGGCTCAGCCCAGCTTCACCAGCGCGTGGCGCTTCTTGCCCGCCGAGAGCTTCACCGGCGCGGCCAGCTTGCCCGCGTCCAGCATAAGCCCGGCGTCGGTCAGCGGCGCGTCGTCCATGCGCGCGCCATTCTCGGCGATCAGGCGCTTGGCCTCCTTGCCCGATTTGGCAAGGCCCGCGCGCACGATCACCTGCACGATGGAAATGCCGTCGCCGATCTCTTCGGCCGAAAGCTCCAGCGTCGGCAGGTCATCCCCGACGCCGCCCTTTTCGAAGACCTCGCGCGCGGTCGCCTCGGCGGCGGCGGCGGCCTCGGCCCCGTGGCACAGCGTGGTCACCTCATTGGCGAGGATGATCTTGGCCTCGTTGATCTCCGAGCCCTGCAGCGATCCCAGCCGCTCGCATTCCTCGACCGGCAGTTCGGTATAGAGCTTGAGGAACCGGCCGGTGTCGGCATCGGTGGTGTTGCGCCAGAACTGCCAGAACTCGTAGGGCGAGAGCATGTCGGCGTTGAGCCACATGGCCCCGCCTTGGCTCTTGCCCATCTTGCGGCCGTCCGAGGTGGTCAGCAGCGGCGAGGTGAGGCCGTAGATCTCATTGTCGAGCACCCGCCGGGTCAGGTCGATGCCGTTGACGATATTGCCCCATTGGTCCGAGCCGCCCATTTGCAGAACGCAGCCATAGCGGCGGTTCAGCTCTAGGAAGTCATAGGCCTGCAGGATCATGTAGTTAAACTCGAGGAACGACAGCGACTGCTCGCGGTCGAGGCGCGATTTCACGCTCTCGAAGCTCAGCATGCGGTTCACCGAGAAGTGCCGCCCGATGTCGCGCAGGAACTCCAGGTAGTTGAGCCCGTCGAGCCATTCGGCGTTGTTGAGCATCAGCGCGTCGGTCTCGCCGCCGCCGTATTGCAGATATTTCGCGAAGACCTGCTTCATACCCTCGATATTGGCGTCAATCTGCTCCGGCCCGAGCAGCGGGCGCTCGTCCGAGCGGAACGACGGATCGCCCACCTTCGTGGTGCCGCCGCCCATCAGGGTGATCGGCTTGTGCCCGGTTTTCTGCAGCCAGCGCAGCATCATGATGTTGAGCAAATGGCCCACATGCAGCGATTTCGCCGTCGCGTCATAGCCGATATACGCAGTGACCACGCCTTTGCTCAGCGCCTCGTCGAGGCCCTGATAATCGGTGCAGTCGGCCAGATAGCCGCGCTCGATCATGACGCGCATGAAGTCCGATTTGGGATGGTAGGTCATCGCGGATCCCTTCTATAGTTCGACCGTTCCTATAAGCGCGGGGAAGGCGAAGGTGAAGGGCAAGTTGGGTGCACGCTCCGTTTGGGCACTTGGGTGTATGTCGGGGACCTCTCTCGATGGGGTCGATGCGGCGCTGATCCGCACCGATGGCGCTGAAATCCATGAGTTTGGGCGCACGGGCTATCGGCCCTATTCCGAGGCCGAGCGGGCCGTGCTGCGCGCGGCGCTTGGGTGCTGGCCGGTCGAGGAGAACGCCGAAGTTCTGGCCGCGGCGCTCGACGTGACGCAGCGCGCGCATATCGAGCTTTTGTCGCAGTTCCCCGAGGCCGAGCTGGTCGGCTTTCATGGCCAGACGCTGGCGCATGAGCCGCAGGGCCGTGGCACCCATCAGCTGGGCGACGGCGGCGCATTGGCCGAGGCGCTGGATCGCGACGTGGTGTGGGATTTCCGCTCTGCCGATGTGGCACTGGGGGGCGAGGGCGCACCGCTTGCGCCCTTCTATCATTTCGCCTGTGCCAAGAAGATCGGGGCAACCCGGCCCGTCGCCTTCCTCAATCTCGGCGGCGTCGGCAACCTCACGTGGGTCGATCCGCGCAAAGCCTCGCCTGAAGCGCCCGGCGCGCTTTTGGCCTTTGACACCGGGCCCGCGAATGCGCCGATCAACGATCTGGTGGGCGAGCGGCTCGGCCTCGACTGCGACCGCGACGGGCAGCTGGCGGCGAAGGGCGAGGTGGTCGATGGCGCGCTGGAGTTGTTCCTCGAAGAGGGGTTCTTTCGCCGCATGCCGCCCAAATCCCTAGATCGGGATGATTTCTCGCTTATGCTCGATCTGGTGCGCGAGCTGTCCGACGCCGATGCCGCCGCGACGATGACGGCGATGGCCGCCGCCGCGGTGATGCAAGGCATGGAGCATTGCCCGATCCCGCCCGAGCGGCTGCTGGTTACCGGCGGCGGTCGCCACAACCCGGTGATGATGGCGATGCTGTCGGCCGGGCTCGACTGCCCGGTGGTGCCGGTGGAAGAGGCCGGGCTCGACGGTGACATGCTCGAAGCGCAGGCCTTCGGCTTTCTCGCGGTGCGCGTGGCGCAGGGCTGGCCGACCTCCGGGCCTTCGACCACGGGTGTCGCCGCGCCGGTGGGCGGCGGGCAGATGGCGCGCGTGGGCTCGCTGGTCGCGGGCTGACCGGAAGCTTGGCCGGAAGCGCCGGATTTTCGCAGGCGGCACCCCCGCCAAGCAGCCGCCAATCAGCCGCAACGCAAAAGGCCGGGGCGAACCCCGGCCTTTTTCTATATCAGATCATTCCCACTCGATCGTGCCCGGAGGCTTCGAGGTGATGTCATAGGTGCAGCGGTTGATGCCCTTCACCTCGTTGATGATCCGCGTCGCGGTCTCGCCAAGGAACTCGTGGCTGAACGGGTAGTAATCCGCCGTCATCCCGTCGACCGAGGTCACCGCACGCAGCGCGCAGGCGTAATCATAGGTGCGGCCATCGCCCATCACGCCCACGGTGCGCACCGGCAGAATCGCCACGAAGGCCTGCCAGATCTCGTCATAGAGGCCATGCTTGCGGATCTGGTCGATATAGACCGCATCCGCCTTGCGCAGGATGTCGAGCTTTTCGCGGGTGATCTCGCCGGGGCAGCGGATCGCCAGACCCGGACCGGGGAAGGGGTGGCGGCCAATGAAGCTGGCGGGCAGGCCAAGCTCGTGACCCAGCACGCGGACCTCGTCCTTGAAGAGCTCGCGCAGCGGCTCGACCAGCTTGAGGCCCATTTTCTCCGGCAGGCCGCCCACGTTGTGGTGCGACTTGATGGTGACCGACGGGCCGCCCGAGAAGCTGACGCTCTCGATCACGTCGGGATAAAGCGTGCCCTGCGCGAGGAACTGCGCGCCCTCGATGCCGTCGGCGTATTTCTGGAACACGTCGATGAACAGCTTGCCAATGATCTTGCGCTTGGTCTCGGGGTCGGAAACGCCCTCAAGCTCGCCAAGGAACAGGTCCTGCTCCTGCGCGTGGATCACCGAGAGGTTCATGTGATCGCGGAACATCGCGACGACCTCGTCGGCCTCGTTGAGACGCAAGAGCCCGTGGTCGACGAAGACGCAGGTCAGCTGCTCGCCGATCGCCTCATGCAGCAGCGCGGCGGTGACCGAGCTGTCGACGCCGCCCGAAAGCGCGCAGATCACCTTGGCGTCGCCCACCTGTTCGCGGATTTGGCGCACGGCCTCTTCGCGGTAGGCATCCATCGTCCAGTCGCCGGTGAAGCCAGCTTCCTTGATGAAATTCTCGTAAAGCGTCTTGCCGTTCGGCGTGTGGTGCACCTCGGGGTGGAACTGCACGGCGTAGAACTTGCGCTCGGGGTCGGCGGTCACCGCGAAGGGCGCGCCGGGCGAGGTGGCGAAGACCTTGAAACCCGGGGCAAGTTCCGAGACGTGGTCGCCGTGGCTCATCCACACCTGCTCGCGGCCGGTGCCATCGAGGAACCAGCCCGACAGCAGGTCGAGGCGGTCGTCATTCGGCGTCACATAGGCGCGGCCGAACTCTGCGGTGTGGCTTTGGCCGGCTTCGACCTTGCCGCCGAGGTCATGCATCATGACCTGCTGGCCGTAGCAGATGCCGAGGATCGGCACGCCGAGGTCATAGGCGGATTTGGGCGGGCGAGGCGAGCCCTCGCGCGTCACGCTGTCGGGGCCACCGGAGAAGACGATGGCCTTGGGGGCGAACTCCTTCAGAAAATCGTCGGTGACGTTCTGATAGGGGTGGATCTCGCAGTAGACGTTCAGCTCGCGCAGGCGCCGCGCGATAAGCTGCGTCACCTGGCTACCGAAGTCGATGATGAGGAGGCGATCATGCTGGGTCATGCGGCTGCTTTAGGCGGGCGGCGCGCAACGCGCAAGAGGCTGGGTGCGGCCTGAAGGGATTTGCCGCATTTCCAAGGCGGATCGCGCCCGCTGATAGCCGCATCGGCGGGGGATTGGCAGGCTTTGCCGCGTCTTGTTCGTCAGCCTCTGCGCGGGCATCCGTCGCGGTTCACTCGATCTGGCTGAGCAGCGCCGGGGCGGTCACCAGTCTGCGCACGCCGTGGCTGTGGGTTTCTTCGAAGACATTGCCCATGCCCGCCCATGCGTCGAGCGTCGAGATGTCGAGCCGGGCACAGCGGGGCCGGACCGACCAAGTGACCTGCAGCGGCGAGCAGACCTGCTGGCTGTAGCTGGGGCCGGTGGTGGAGCCGCGGAACACCACCGGCGCGCCGGTGCCGGTGGGCAGGCTGCGCGCCTGATAGCGCCCCTCGCGCATGGTGCCGAAATAGATGAAGTCGCGAAAATCCAGCGCGTTGGGGTCATTCACCACCAAAAAAACCTGCGATTCCACCCGCAGCTCTGGGTTCGAGCAGGCCTCCGAGAGGCAGGATCCGAGCCCGGGGCCGGGCGAGACGGCGCAGGAGGAATAGACCCAATGCACCTTGATCGTGTCGCCGGGTTCCACCCCATCAAAGCGCGCGGGGCTGCCATGCGGGCGCGTGAGTTCGATGTCGGAAAGCCCCTGCGAGCCCGCGCATTTGAAGCCGCCGTGCTCCCCCGGTCCGGCGTAGATCGAAAAGCCGGGGCCGAGGTGTTCGGCGTTGGTGTGGGTGTGAATGTTGCACAGGTTCATCTCTTCGGGCGGCGGCGCAAGGGTGAAACCGGCGGGGTTGAGTCCGTGCCGGTTGCCGATGTCGCGCGGTGTCTGCGGGCCGAAGCCCTGACAGAGCGCCCCGCTTTCCTCGGGGATCGGTGCAGCATGCCCGCCCGCGGCGCTTTGCGTTACGCCATGCGCTGCCGTCTGGCTTCCGTTCTGCGCAGCGCCATGGGAGGACGCCGCGCTTCCGTGCCCATTGTCATGCCCGGTGTCATGCCCGGTCGCTTGGTCGCCCCCATGCCCGTCCCCATGCCCTGCAGGCGGGTAGGTGACCTTCGCCTCTGCCCATGCTTCGAGCGGCAGCAGACCCGCGGCGAACGCGAACAGCGCCAGAAGACAGGGAGCCCTTAGCGACGTCATACACCGCGCGCTTCTGCCTGCGACTCTCGCGGTCTGTCTCAGGGCCTGTCTTACGGCCAGTCTCACGGCGTGTCTCACAGCCTGTCTTACGGCGACTTTCACTGCCCGTCCCATTGCGCTCCGCCTCTCAGATCCCCAGCATACAGAACCGCGATGATTTTGCCCGGCAGGTCTGAACCGGGGCTTAATCGCCGCTCAGTAGATCGCGTCCGGCTGGGGAATATCGTTTTCAATTTGATCTTTCCGATCGAGCCGCCAGCTCCAGAGCGCCAGCGCCGCAAAGCTGGCCGCGTAGATCAGCCCGCCGAAGGCCATGACCGCGCCGGACACCGACCCGACGGCTGCACGATCCAGCGCCTCTTGCAGTGATGTGACGGTAAAAGGGTGCACGGTGATCTTGCCGACAAAGGCGAGGATCTGGATCAGCATGATCCAGAAATAGCAGCGGCGGATTCGTCGCCCCATGGCGTGCAGATAGCTGATGCGAAACACCGGGCGGCGGTAATCGCTGCGCAAGTCCTCCGCCCAGAGATCGGAGCCCGCGGGGGCGCCCAGCATCGGGCCGTAGAAATTCATCTCCATATTGCGGAAGCGGCGGCGCCAGAGATCGCAGTAGCGATAGCGCCGCGCCTCCAGCGTCAGGAAGAAGAGGTTCAGAATGCCCACCAGCACCAGCGGCAGCGGCGAGGCGTCGGGGGCGGCATAGGCGATCGACAGCGCCACCCCCAGCGTCACCACCGCCCAATTGGTCGTGGTGTCGAGCCGGGTGCGCCAGATCGAGCAGCGGTAGACCTCGCTGCGGTACAGATGCGCCAATGCGCCGATTTCGGCGCTGCCGAGCGGTCGCGGCTCTGTAGATGCCTCGGTTGAATGCGCCTCCGTTGGACGCGTCTGTATTGGACACGCATCCGTGGCACGCGCCTCTGTTGCACGCCCCTTTGCTGCACTTCCCTGCGTTGTCAGTTGCTCATCCCTCATGGTGAGCCCCCTTTGGCCTTGATGCAAAGCCCCGCACCCTGAAAACATGCTAACCGGATACAGCTTAAGAAGCCGTTTCGTGCCGCCAAGCGGCGCGGAGATGTCGCATTTGTCTGCAGGGCGGCGCAAAACTCGGCTCTGGCCAGTGCCGGTCCGGGCTACTACTGAGGGGCATGCGACGGAACGGGAGAGGCGCCATGTCTGAGACGGAAACGCGGAAACGGACACGCAGCGGCGGTGGTGCGGCACGGCGCGCGGCGCGCGGCTCGGCACAGGTCGAGACGGCGCGCTTCATCGAACGCAACATCCCCAACTTCGAGCTGCTGAACGAAGAAGCGCTTCAGATGATCGAGGCTGGCGCCGAGACGGTGCTGGAAGAGATCGGCGTCAATTTCGTCAACAACCCCGCCGCGCTGGAGCGCTGGCGCGAGGCCGGGGCGGAGATCGAGGGCGAGCGCGTGCGCATCCCGCGTGGGCTGGCGCGGCAGCTGTGTGGCCATGCTCCCTCGACAATCACCCAGCACGCCCGCAACCCCGCGCGCAGCGTCGAGATCGGCGGGCGCTCGCTGGTGCTGGCGCCGGTCTATGGCCCGCCCTTCGTGCAGGATGCCGAGAAGGGGCGCCGCTATGGCACCATCGAGGATTTCCGCAACTTCGTGAAGCTGGGGCAGATGTCGCGCTGGCTGCACCATTCGGGCGGCACGCTCTGCGAGCCCACCGATGTGGCGGTGAACAAGCGTCACCTCGACATGCTGCACGCCCATATGACGCTCTCGGACAAGCCCTTCATGGGCTCGGTGACAGAGCCGGGACGGGCGCGCGACAGCGTCGAGATGTGCGAGATCCTCTTCGGCAAGGAATTCGTGCGCGACAACACGGTGATGACCTCGCTGATCAACATCAACTCGCCGCTGACCTTCGACGACACGATGATGGGGGCGCTGGAGGTCTATGCCGCCGCCAATCAGGCCTGCATCGTCTCGCCGTTCATCGTCGGTGGCGCGATGGCGCCGGTGTCCGTCGCGGGCACGCTGACGCAGGTGCTGGCCGAGGGGATGGCGGGCATCGCGTACGCCCAATTGGTGCGCAAGGGTGCGCCGGTGATCTTCGGCGCCTTCGTCACCTCGATCGACATGAACTCTGGCGCGCCCACCTTCGGCACGCCCGAGGCCTCGCAGATCACCTATGGCGTCGGCCAGCTGGCGCGGCGGCTGGGGCTGCCCTACCGCTCGGCGGGGGGCTTCTGCGGCTCGAAACTGCCCGATGCGCAGGCGGGTTATGAGAGCGCCAATTCGCTCAACATGGGGCTGCAGGCGGGGGTCAACTTCATGCTGCACGCCTGCGGCTGGCTCGAGGGCGGGCTGGTGGCGTCCTACGAGAAATTCGTCATGGACGCCGATCAACTGGGCGCGCTGCACAAGTTCGCGCAGGGCATCACCGTGGACGAGAGCACGCAGGCGCTGGACGCGATCCGCGAGGTGGGGCCGGGCGGGCACTACCTTGGCTGCGCGCACACGCAGGAGAACTTCAAGACCGCCTTCTGGCGCTCGGAACTCTTTGATTACAAACCCTTCGAGACATGGTCCGAAGAGGGCGCGCGCGACACGATGCAACTGGCGAGCGCGCGGGTGAAGGCGCTGCTGGCGAGCTATGAGCAGCCTGCCATCGACGCCGATGTCGAGGCCGCGCTCTCTGAGTACGTGGCCCGCAAGAAGGCCGCCGTGCCCGACGCTTTCCTCTGAGGGCGGCGCTCAGGCGCTGGCCCCAGTGCTGGGCCGCGCGGCGACCTGCAGGGACCGCGCCTCGCCGATGATCGCGGCCAAAAGCTCCACATGTTGCGCGGCAGAGTAATCCGCCGCGCGGCGCTGGCGCCCATCATCCAGCATCTCTTCCAATTCCATCAACTGCAGCAGCGCCGCCCCGTGCTGCGGCGGGCAGGGTTCGCCCAGCAGCCGCGCCAGATGTGGGCGGCGGCGATACTCGCTGGCCCCGATGCGCGCGGCCCGCACCAAAAGGCGGGGGCGGCGCATCGCGCCAAGGCGGCTGTGTAGGTCTTGCATCGCTCATCTCCCGGATGTGGAACAGGACACGAGCCTTGCACGGGTTTCCCCCATGTTGCCGCTTGGTCAATGTTTGCGTACGCGGCATTCACGTATGTTTATATTTTGTGGATAAGTCTCGTAAATTGCTAAAATCATTAACTTTTACCTAAGATCGCAGCGCGCAGGTTTCAGGTTCACTGTGGAAAACCCTGCAAAATCAGGGCGTAGCTTAGGGGGACTTGTTCAATGATTTCGAGCCAACACCACGCCAAAGACACGGGCCTTCCGGCCTGGGTGCCAGAGATCGCACGGCTTTATCTTGCGCATACCGAAGGGGGGGCGGGCATTCGCGCTTTGGCCCGGAAAGAGGGCTGCCATGCCTCGACGGTGTTGCGGCAGGTGCGACGGATGGAACTGCTGCGGGATGATCCGCTGGTGGATGAGGCGCTGCGCCGACTTGGCGCAACGCGCGGCGCAGGCGTGCCCCATGCCAAGGAGGGCAAAGCGATGAAGACCCCCGAAATCGACGGGACGACACCCGATGCCGCGACCCTGTCGCGCGAGGCGCGCCGGGTGCTGAGGCGGCTGTGCGAAAGCGGAGCAATGCTCGCGGTCGCGGCGGAAATGGACAAGGCGGTGGTGGTGCGCGACGGCGCCGAGGGCGGCTCGGCGCGCACCGCGGTGGTCTCGGCGCCGGTGGCGCAGGCCATGGCGCTCAAGGGCTGGATCCGTTGCGACGCGCCGGGCCGCATCTCGCGCTACCGGATCACCGCGGCGGGGCGCAGCGCGCTGGGGCATCTGCTGGCCGAGCAGGAGAGCCGCCTGCGCGGCTTTGCCGAGGCGCAAGCGGGATTCGAGAGCGGACGCGAGGCCGAGGCCGCGCTGGAAGAAGAAGACGCCGACCCGCGCGGCAAGCGCCGCTTTGCCCTGAGCGAGAGCCCGCTGGCGGTGCTGGCGCGGCGGCGCGACAGGGACGGGCAGCGCTTTCTCGAAGACGGTCTGGTGCGCGCGGGCGAGCGTCTGCGCGAGGATTTCGAACTCGCGCAGATGGGGCCGAGGGTGACGCAGAACTGGGATCAGTTCCTGACCGCCGGGGTGCGCGTCGATGCCGGCGATCTGCCCGCGCAGGGCGGCGATGCGGCCCGCGCGCGCTTTGCCGCCGCGCTGCGTGAACTTGGGCCGGGGCTGGGTCATGCGGCGCTGCGCTGCTGCTGCTACCTTGAAGGGCTGGAAGAGACCGAGCGGCGCATGGGCTGGGCCGCGCGCTCGGGCAAGGTGGTGCTGCGCATCGCGTTGCAACGCCTTCGCAGCCACTACGAGAAAGTGGATGCGGCGGGGGGCGGCCTGATCGGCTGAGCCGGCTCGCGCAGGGATGCCATGCAAAAGGGGCGGTGCCGATCGGCACCGCCCCTTCGTCATTTTGAGCTGTCCCCGCGGGGACAGGCAATTATTCCGCGGCGCGCACCGGCGTGTCGTCGGTGACCGGAATGCCGGGGTAGTCGTCGATATTGCCGCTTTCGAGGTCGGCGGCGGCCTGTTTCACACCGGCAAGATAGTCGGGGTGCACACGGCCCAGAACGGCATACCAGCGCTCGCGCACGCTGTCCGAGACCGGCGCCATGGCACGGGCCATGTTCAGGTGCAGACGCTTGCGCTCGTCATCGCCCAGCACCTCGGCATAAAGCGCGCGGGGCTGCACGTAATCGGCGTCTTTGTCTTCCTGCACATAGCGGTCGGCGTCGCCCGAGATTTTCAGCGGCGGCTCCATCACCGAGGGGTCTGCCTTGGCCGAGTCCTCATATTGGTTCGGCTCGTAGTAAGCGTCGATATGGCCGGTCTGCGGCGGGAAGAACCGCATCGCGCCGTCCTTGTGGTAGTGGTGCACCGGCGATTTCGGGGCGTTGGCCGGCAGCGCCTCGTAGTGGGTGCCAAGGCGATAGCGGTGCGCGTCAGCGTAAGAGAACAGGCGGCCCTGCAGCATCTTGTCCGGCGAGAAGCCGATGCCGGGGATCTTGTTCGACGGCGAGAAGGCCGCGTTCTCGATCATCTGGAAGTAGTTGTCGGGGTTCTTGTTGAACTCCAGCATGCCGACGGGGATCAGCGGGAAGTCCTTGTGCGACCAAACTTTCGTCAGGTCGAACGGGTTGAAGTCCAGCTGTGCCGCCTGCTCCTCTTCCATCACCTGAATGTTCAGCTCCCACTTGGGGAATTTGCCTTCCTCGATCGCGTTGTAGAGATCTTCCTGATAGCTCTCGCGGGTTTCGCCAACGATCTTTTCGGCCTGCTCGTTGGTGTAATTCGCGATCGGCTGCTGGCAGCGGAAGTGGAACTTCACCCAGTAGCGCTCACCCTTGTCGTTGAACATCGAGAAGGTGTGCGAGCCGTAGCCGTGCATATGCATCGGGTTCTTGGGAATGCCGCGGTCCGACATCAGGATGGTCACCTGATGCACCGACTCGGGCTGACCGGCCCAGAAGTCGAACATGGCTTCGGGCGAGCGCAGGTTGGTCTTGGGGTGGCGCTTCTGCGTGCGGATGAAGTCGGGGAACTTGAAGGCGTCACGGATGAAGAAGATCGGGGTGTTGTTGCCCACAACGTCCCAGTTGCCTTCTTCGGTGTAAAACTTGATCGAAAAACCGCGCACGTCGCGCTCGGCGTCGGCTGCGCCTTGCTCGCCGGCCACGGTCGACCAGCGCGAGAGGATGTCGCAGGTATTGCCGACCTTGGAGAACAGCTTGGCGCTGGTGTATTTGCTGATGTCGTGGGTGACGGTGAAGGTGCCCTGCGCGCCCCAGCCCTTGGCGTGCACGACGCGCTCGGGGATGCGCTCGCGGTTCTGGTGGGCCAGCTTCTCGACCAGTTGGTAGTCCTCGAGCAGGACCGGGCCGCGCGGGCCGGCGGTGGCCGAGGTCTCGTTGCTGGGTACCGGTGCGCCGGCCGATGTTGTCAGTCGCTTGCTCATGACGTCCTCCGTGAATGACTTGCTGAGCGTTCAACTAGAGGGCTGCCGATAAGTTCCCAATTGCTGTTTCCTTGCGCTGTGATAAGAAAATGTTATGCCAGTCACCCTGCGCCAGTTGAGCTATTTTAAAGCTCTTGCCGAACAGCGGAACTTCCGCCGTGCCGCTGAAACCTGCCATGTCTCGCAGCCCGCACTTTCAGTGCAAATCCGCGAGCTTGAGGCGGCGCTGAACGGCCCGCTGGTGGAGCGACATGCGCGTGATGTTGTGCTGACGCCCTTTGGGCGCGAGGTGCTCGACAGTGCCGAGCGGGTGCTTTCCGAGATCGCCGGGCTGGAGCAGGCGGCGCGCCGCCGTGCCGGGCTGGCCGGGCGTCTGTCGCTGGGCGTGATCCCGACGATTGCCCCGTATTTCCTGCCCGAAGCGCTGGCCGCGCTGCGCGCCGAGGACATCTCTCTCGATGTCGAGGTCACCGAGGCGAAAACCGAGCGGCTGCTTGCGCAACTGGCAAGCGGCGCGCTGGATGCCGCACTGGTGGCCCTGCCGATCGAGGATGAGGGGATCGAGGTGCTGCCGCTCTTCGAAGACCGTTTCCTGCTGGCGGGCAGCGCCGCGCGGCTCGATCAGATCGCCCGCGTCTCCAGCCCCGAGGGTCTGGCGGAAAGCCAGCTTCTGCTGCTCGAGGATGGCCATTGCCTGACCGATCAGGCGCTGGCGGTCTGCGGACGGGGCAGGGGCAACGCGCGGATCAACATGGGCGCGACCTCGCTGTCGACGCTGTCGCGGCTGGTCGCGGCGGGCTTTGGCCTCACGTTGATGCCCGAGCTGGCGGCGCTGACCGAGTTGCGTGCCTCGCCCGGCATGCGCCTGCGCCGCTTTGCGCGGCCTGAACCGTCGCGGCTCGTGGCACTGGCGCGGCGTGCGTCGAGCCATCAGGAAGGGTGGTTCACCGAGCTTGCCGACATCCTGCAGACGGTGGGCGACGATCTGGTGGCGCGGGTCCGTCAGAGCGACGAGATCGCCGACACGCAGTAAGATCGCAGAAAGAATGGGTCGCAGAAACGGGTATGAAGCCGCGCAGGTAATCTGCGCGGCTTCCTGATCCCTCACGAAACCTCCGTGCTGGCAATGATCGCTGGGGAAACGAGGTGCCTTGGCACGGCCAGAGCCGATATGGGACGTATATGGGATTGAGGCCTTGGGACATTGGGCCCCCATCCGTGGGGATACCCGGCAAGAAAACAATAAACAAATGCCGAGTTACTAAAGCGCTTGGTCGACCGAGCGGGACTCGTACTTACTAATGATTCGAAATGACGTCAGACTGGTAACTGAGGCAGAATACAGGCTTTCGATGCGTAGCCTAGCTTTCATTTTGTGATGTTTCAGAGCGGTAACAGAGGACCTTTCTGCGCTGCCGCAGGGTAATCCCCGGAAATTGTGGGCTAAATTTCGCCTATCTCGTGGCAAAACACCGCTTGGCGCAAACACAGTGTTTCCGAAATGTGAAGTCAGGCGTCTCTTTGGCCCGCAAACTCGGCCAATGCATGCTCTGGCGCTGCGAGAAATTCTGATTCTGCGCTAAGCTGTGGGCGGCTGCGCGAGCCCTTTAGGCGCTTGCGGTCAATGGGTTGAGAGGAGGGAGACAGAGATGACCAAGTGGATCGGAGCCGTGCTGGGGGCAGGGCTGGCGCTGGTGGCGCAGGGGGCTGCCGCGCAGCAAAGCGAAGACGTCAGCTTTGCGCCGGGCAACTACGGCACGATGATCACCGGCATGATCGTCGGGCATGAATATCGCGATTACCGCCTTGGCGCGCAGGCGGGGCAAGAGCTTTTTGTCGATTTGAAAGTTACGCAGACAGATGGTTTTGGCATCGCGTATCTCAATATCCTGCCGCCGGGCAGCGACGATGTGGCGATCTACGTGGGCTCTATGGACGAAGACAGCACCGAAACCGTGCCGCTGCCGGAGGACGGGACCTATACGATCCGGGTCTATCTCATGGGCAACGACCGCGATGCCGGGGCCAGCGTGAGCTATGCGATCGACGTGTCGATCCAGTAGCGCAAGGCTTTCAGCGGGGGCATCGGCGGGGCCCTGCCGTGGGGGCGCGGAAAAACCCGCACAAGATCACGCGGTTGTTGCATTTACGTGAGGTAATCTAGATACTTGCCACGTGGGGGGGAGCGTACGTGAAAGCACGACCCCTCATGGTTGAATGCTTGCGCTGTTTGTAGGTCAACAAATTTCCCATCGGTTTTTCTCGTGAATTGCGAGCATTCAAGCGGGTTCCGGGCCGGGGCACCGGCATGTCGGGGACGTCCGCGCATTTGAATGAGGTTTCGATTTTGAACGACTTGCTTGGGAGAATTACATGAGACCCGACCTACTCACGGCCGCCCTTGCCGGCAGTCTTCTGGCCTTCGGCTCAGCCGCTTGGGCGCAGGATGACGCCGCCGCCAAGCCGAACATCCTGGTTATCTTCGGCGACGACATCGGCCAGACCAACCTGTCGACCTACAGCTTCGGCCTGATGGGCTATACCACGCCCAACATCGACCGGATCGCCACCGAGGGCGCCAAATTCACCGATTATTACGCCGAGCAGAGCTGCACCGCCGGCCGCTCGACCTTCCTCACCGGGCAGTCGACGCTGCGCACCGGTCTTTCGAAAGTGGGCCTGCCGGGCGCAAATGCCGGGCTTCAGGCCAAGGACGTGACGCTCGCGTCGGCGCTCAAGGATCTGGGCTATGCCACTGGCCAGTTCGGCAAGAACCACATGGGCGACCGGGACGAGTTCCTGCCCACCGCGCATGGCTTCGACGAGTTCTTTGGCAACCTTTACCACCTCAATGCCGAGGAAGAGCCGGAGCAGTTCAACTATCCGCAGGACCCGGAATTCCGCGAGCGGTTCGGCCCGCGCGGCGTGTTGCACTCTTATGCTGACGGCGAGATCGAGGACACCGGCCCGCTCACCCGCAAACGCATGGAGACGGTGGATGAGGAAACCGCCGCCGGGGCCATCGACTTCATGACCCGCGCGGTGGAGGCGGGGACGCCGTTCTTCACTTGGTACAACACCACGCGGATGCACTACAAAACCCACGTGCGCGAAGAGAACCGCAGCGAGCCGGGGCTGACCGCGCCGACCGAATATGCCGATGGCATGGTCGAAAATGACGGGGTGGTGGGCACGGTGCTCGACGCGCTCGACGAGCTCGGCGTCGCCGACAACACCATCGTCGTCTACACCACCGACAACGGCCCGCACCAGAACACTTGGCCGGATGCTGGCACCACGCCGTTCCGGTCCGAGAAGAACACCAACTGGGAAGGCGCATACCGCGTGCCTGCGCTGATCCGCTGGCCCGGCGTTATCGAGCCGGGCACGGTCTATACCGAGATGTTCTCGGGGCTCGACTGGTTCCCGACCCTCATGGCCGCGGTGGGCGATACCGACATCAAGGAGCGCCTGCTGGAAGGCACGACCATCAACGGCAAGGAGTACAACAACTACCTTGATGGCTATAACCAGCTCGACTACCTGACCGGCGCCACGGATGAAGGCGCGCGCAACGAGTTCTTCTATCTCAACGACGATGGCGAGATCGTCGGCCTGCGCTACGAGAACTGGAAGGTGGTCTTCAAAGAGCAGCGCATGAAAGGCACCATGGCGGTCTGGGCCGAGCCTTTCACCAACCTGCGTGTGCCCAAGATGTTCGATCTGCGTGCCGACCCCTATGAGCGCGCCGACATCACCTCGAACACCTATTGGGACTGGCTGAGCGATCACGCCTATCTGGTTGCCCCGGCGGCGCAGGAGATCGCCAAGTTCTTCGCCACTTTCGAGGAATATCCGCCGTCGCAGCGCCCGGACAGCTTCTCGATCGACCAGATTCAGGAAGACCTGAACAACAGCCTCGCCAACATGGGCAGCAACTGATCCCATCGCAGCGATCCCGGGCCGGCGGATGACGCCGGACGCCTAACGAGAGCGGGGCTGGCGGCGCGGTTCGCCAGCCCGATTTTAGAAAGGATTGTACATATGCTGCGGTATCTTCTTCCCGCCACGCTCGCCGCGCTGCCGCTGGCCGCCCTTGCCGACCCGCTCCCTTCGTGGAACGACACCGGCGCGAAACAGGCGATCATCGGCTTTGTCGAGAGCGTGACCGATCCGGCCTCCGAGGATTTCGTCCCCGAGCGCGACCGCATCGCCACTTTCGACAATGACGGTACGCTGTGGACCGAGCAGCCGGTCTATTTTCAGGCGCTCTATGCGCTCGACGTGCTGCAGGAGAAGGCCAAGGCCGATCCCGGCATCCTCACCACCGATGCGCTGAAGGCCGGGGCAAAGGGCGATGTGGGCGGCATTCTTGCCACCGGGATGGAGGGTCTGCTGGAGGTGATCAATGTCTCGCATGCGGGGCTCACGGTGGATGAGTTTCAGACCGATGCGCTGGACTGGCTGACCAATTACACCCATCCCACCACGAAAAAGCCCTATGTCGACATGGTTTACCAGCCGATGCTGGAACTGCTCAGCTATCTGCGCGACGAGGGGTTCACCACCTATATCGTCTCGGGCGGCGGCATCGACTTCATTCGCGCCTTTTCCGATCAGGCCTATGGCATCCCGCCGTGGCAGGTGGTCGGCACCGAGGGCAACACCGCCTATGAGGTGGTGGACGGGCTGCCGATGCTGACCAAGAACGGCGGCGTCACCTTCATCGACGACAAAGAGGGCAAGCCGGTCGGCATCGCGCGGCACATCGGGCAAAAGCCGATCTTTGCCGGGGGCAATTCCGACGGCGATTTCGCTATGCTCGAATACACCACCTCGGGCGAGGGGCCGTCGTTTGGCCTGCTGGTGCACCACACCGATGCCGAGCGCGAGTTTGCCTATGACCGCGAGGGCCATATCGGCACGCTGAACCGCGGGCTGGACGAAGGGCCGAACCTTGGCTGGACCATCGTCGACATGGCGCAGGACTGGGCCAAAGTGTTCCCCGGCGACTGAGTTTCGCGGAAAGGTGCGTAAGGTATGGAAGGCATGACTGAAAGCGGCACGCGGGCGCAGATCGACAGCCTGCGCGCCCGTATGGGCGAGGCGATCATCGGCCAGCGCGAGGTGATCGAGCGGTTGCTGATCGGGCTTCTGGCCAATGGCAACCTGCTGGTCGAGGGGCTTCCGGGCCTTGCCAAGACCCGTGCGATCAAGGCGCTGGCGCGCAACCTCGAATGCGATTTTTCCCGCATCCAGTTCACCCCCGATCTGCTGCCCTCGGATGTCACCGGCACCGAGGTCTATTATCAGGGCGAGGGCGGCGGCGAGTTCCGGTTCGAGGCCGGGCCGATCTTTGCCAACCTTGTGCTGGCCGATGAGATCAACCGAGCGCCCGCGAAAGTGCAGGCGGCGCTGCTCGAGGCGATGGAAGAGCGGCAGGTCACCGTGGCGGGCACCACCCATAAGATGGAGCCGCTGTTCATGGTCATGGCCACGCAGAACCCCATCGAGCAAGAGGGCACCTATCCGCTGCCCGAGGCGCAGATGGACCGGTTCCTCATGCATGTGAACATCACCTATCCGCCGGTCGAGGATGAGGTCGAGGTGATCCGGCTGGTGCGGGGCGAAGAGATCGCCGCGCAGCAGGGCGCAGGCAAGGCCGCTGCCGAGGCTCAGGCCCCGATCCCGCAGGAGGCGGTCTTTGCCGCCCGCCGCGAGATCGCCGCGCTGCATGTGGCGCCGGAGATGGAGCGCTATATCGCGGATCTGGTCAACGCCACCCGCGTGCCGTCTGCCTTTGGCGACGATCTCAAGCGCTGGATCGAGGTCGGGGCCAGCCCGCGCGCCTCGCTGGCGCTCGACAAATGCGGGCGCACCCATGCGTGGCTTGCCGGGCGCGATTACGTCGACCCCGAGGACATCCGCGCCGTGGTGCCCGATGTGCTGCGGCACCGGCTTGGGCTGTCCTACGAGGCGCAGGGCGAGGGCATCAGCCCCGATGCGGTGGTGGCCGAGATCGTCCGGCAGGTGGCGCTGCCCTGAGCCGCGCCGAAGGGAGGGATGATGAAAGACCGCGCCGCCCGTATCCGCACCGGCACCCTGCCAAAAGCGCCGCAGGTCTCGGGCGATCCGCGCATTCACACCGATCTGGCCTATCTGCGCAGCCTCGAAGGCCCGGCGCGCGGGCTCAGCTTTTTGCCGCGCCAGCCCGCGCAATCGGTGCTCAACGGACGCCATGCCTCGCGGCTGCGCGGGCGCGGGCTCAACTTCGAGGAGCTGCGCGACTACCTGCCGGGCGATGACATCCGCGCGATCGACTGGAAGGTCACCGCGCGCACCGGCACGCCGCATGTGCGGGTGATGACCGAAGAGCGCGACCGCCCAGCGCTGCTGGTCGTCGATCAGCGCATGTCGATGTTCTTTGGCACGAAACGGTCGATGAAATCCGTCACCGCCGCCGAGGCCGCCGCGATGACCGCCTTTCGCATCCTCGATCAGGGCGACCGGGTGGGCGGCATCGTCTTTGGCGACGAGCTTTTGGCCGAGATCCGCCCGCAGCGCAGCCGCGCCGCGCTCAACCGATTTCTCACCGCGCTGTCGGATGCCAACGCGCTGCTCCATGCCGAGGCGCCCAATGTGCCGCCGCTCGGGCTGACGCAGGTGCTGCGCGCGGTGGCACGGATTGCCAGCCGCAATCACCTGATCGTCGTGCTGAGCGATTTCGACGGGATCGACGCCGAGACCGACCGCATCGTCTCGGGGCTGGCGCGGCACAATGATCTGATCCTCGTGCCGGTGACCGACCCCAGCGCCGGGGAGCTTCCCAAAGGGATGCGTCTTATCGTGACCGATGGCGAGTTGCAGGCCGAGATCGACACCGACGCGCCCGGCGCGCGGCATGGGCTGATCGAGATGTCCAAGGGGCGGCTCGCGGATGTGCTCGACTGGCAGCGGCGTTTTGGTGTCGCGGTGCTGCCGCTCTCGGCGGGCGAGGAGACCCTGCCGCAGATGCGCCGCCTGCTGGGGCTTGGGCCGTGATGAACGAGGACGGCGCCCCCGAAAGCCTTGTGTCGCTAATCGGCCAGCTCGTAGAGCCGCCGCTGCCCGCGCCGGTGCCGCTGACGCCGCAGACATGGGGCTGGGCGGTACTGCTGGTGCTGGTCCTTGCGCTGGCCGCGTGGGGCCTCTGGCGCTGGGCGCGCGTGCATCGCGCCAATGCCTACCGCCGCGAGGCGCTGGGCGCGCTGGCGCAGGCGGGCACGACCGCAGACCTGGCGGTGATCCTGCGTCGCGCTGCGCTGGCAGCTTTCCCGCGCGAGGAGGTGGCCTCGCTGACCGGCACCGCGTGGATCGCCTTTCTTGACCGCACCGGCAGGCGCGCCTTCCCGCAGGCCGCCGGGGCCGAGTTGCGCCGCGCGCCGTACCGCGATGAGGCGGCACCGCCGTCGCCCGAACTGCGCGCCGCCGCCGCGCATTGGCTGCGCGCGCATCGCGTCACACCGGCTCGGGAGGCGCGCGCATGATCTCGCTCGGTCAGCCCTGGATCTTGCTGCTGCTCCCGCTGCCGCTTCTGGTGCGCTGGCTGCTGCCGCCGCACCGCGAGCAAGAGAGCGCGCTGCGCTTTCCGTTCTTCCGCCGCATGACCGAGGCGGCGGGCGCCGAGCCGCGCGCCGGGGCGGTGATCCTGTCGCGCCCGGTGCTCTCGGTGATCACGGCGGCGCTCTGCTGGGCGCTGCTGGTGCTGGCTCTGGCCCGGCCCGAGCGCGTCGGCGCGCCGATCACCATCGAGACCGCCGCCCGCGACGTGGTGCTGGCGATCGACATTTCGGGCTCGATGGACGCGCGCGATTTCGCCGCGCCCGATGGCAGCCGCAAGCAGCGGCTCGCGGCGGTTCGCGACGTTGTCGGCGACTTCGTCGCCGGGCGCGAGGGCGACCGTATGGCGCTGATCGTCTTTGGCTCGGCGGCCTATCTGCAGACCCCGCTCACCGATGATCTGCAGACCGTCACCGAGCTTTTGGGCCGCACCGAGGTTGGCATGGCCGGGCCGCATACCGCGCTTGGCGACGCCATCGGCCTTGCCATCCGCACCTTCGAGAGCAGCGAGATCGATCAGCGGCTGCTGATCCTGCTGTCGGACGGCTCGGACACTGCCAGCCGCATGAGCCCGATCAATGCCGCCGAGATCGCGGCGGACCGGGGTGTCGAGATCTACACCATCGGCGTCGGCGATCCGGACACAACCGGCGAGAACCGCGTCGATCTGGCGACGCTGCAGGCGATCGCGGCGCGAACCGGCGGTGCGTATTTCTTTGCCGAGGATGAGGCGGCGCTGGATGCGGTCTATGCGCGGATCGACGAACTGGCCCCGCGCGAGACCGAAACGCTCTCGTTCCGTCCGCGCCGCTCTCTGGCGTGGGTGCCGATGGGGCTCGCCGCGCTTCTGGGCCTCGCGTCGCTGGCCTATCTGAGCCTGCGCCAACGCTTGCGGGCGCGCGGCAGGGCGGAGGCCGTGTGATGGGGGAGTTTGCCTTCTTCTTCGAGGCCTTCCATTTTCTGCGTCCGCTCTGGCTGGTGCCGATCCCGCTGGTGCTGGCGGTGTGGTGGTGGGTGCGCCGGGCCGGGCGCGGGCGCGAGATACAGGCCGAGGGCATTGCGCCGCATCTGCGCGCGGCGCTGACCGTGGGGCGCAGCCATCGGCGGCGCGTCACGCCGGTCGACAGCGTGGCGGCGATCCTCGTCTTTGCGCTGCTGGGGGCCGCCGGGCCCACGTGGTCGCGCCAGCCCGATCCTTTCGCGGCGCAATCGGCGCCCGCCGCCGTGGTGCTGGCCGTGACGCCGGGGATGGAGAGCACCGACATCGCCCCGTCGCGGCTGGAGCGGGGCAAGCAGAAGATCCGCGACTTCCTGCAGCTGCGGGCCGGGGCGCGCACGGCGCTTCTGGCCTATGCGGGCACCGCGCATGTGGTGCTGCCGATGACAGAGGATGCGCAGGTGGTGCTGCCCTATCTCGAAGGGCTCTCGCCCGAGATCATGCCCAAGGAGGGCGCGGTGGCGGGCGAGGCTTTGGCGCTGGCCGAGGCGCTGCTGGCCGAAGAGGACGCGCCGGGCGGCATTCTTTTTGTCACCGACAGCCTCGACCCGGCGGATGTGGCCGCGCTCAACGCCAGCCCGCGGCCGCTGGCGGTGCTGTCGCTGCGGCCCGAGGGCAGTCGCGACCGCGGGCTGGATGCGCTTTCGGTGCCGGTGGTGGACGTGAGCCCCGATGCCAGCGATGTGCGGCGGCTCGACGGGCTGCTCAACGCCGCCTACCGCCGGGCGCAACTCGATAACGTCGAACAGCCTTGGGAGGACCGCGCGCATTGGCTGGCATGGCCCGCAGCGGCGCTGCTGCTGCTGTGGTTCCGCCGCGGCTGGACCATGCGCTGGGGCATCGTCGCGGCGCTGGCGCTGCTGGTGCCGCCGCAGGGCGCGCGGGCCGAGGGCATCGCCGATTGGTTCCTCACTCCGGATCAGCAGGGGCGGCTGGCCTTCGAGAACAAGCATTTCGAGCGCGCCGCCGAGCTTTTTGTCGATCCGCTCTGGCGCGGAATCGCGCTCTATAAGGACGGGCAATATGCCGAGGCGATCGAGGTGCTGAACCGGGTGGAGACGGCGCAGGCGGCCTCGCTTCAGGGTCTGGCGCAGATCAAGTCGCGCAGCTACCGCGATGGGGTGCGGGCCTTCGAGACGGCGCTGGAGCGCGACCCGGACTATCCGGGCGCGGCGCAGAACCTTGAGACGGCGCAGCACATCGTGACCTATGTCGAAAATGCGCAGGCGCAGTCGGACACCGGCGAGGAGCGCGGCGAGGGCGCCGACGAAGAGGTGTACGACAATGAAAGCGGGCAGGGCGAAGAGACGCTGCGCGCCCGCTCGGAAGAGGGCGGCGCCACCTTGCTGACCGCCGATGAGTGGATGAACACGGTCGACACGCGCACGGGGGATTTCCTGCGGATGCGCTTTGCGCTCGAGGCGGCGTCTGTGCCGCAGACCCCGGTGCAGCCTGAGGACGCGGAGGCAGAGCAATGATCCGCTGGCTGCTGCGCGTTCTGACTGTGTGGCTCGCCGTGGCGCTGGTGGTGCCCGCTGCCGCGCAGGAGGCAGACGCGCCGCAGCTGCGGGTGGATTTTCCCGAGGATGCCGCGATCCCTGGCCAGCCACTCAGCCTGCGCCTGACGGTGCTGGTGCCGACCTTCATGCCCAAGCCGCCAGTCTGGCCCAGCTTCGAAGCGCCCAACCTGCTGGTGCGCCTGCCCGGACGGGCGACCAATCCGACCTCGGAGCGGGTGAACGGCGAGACATGGGCAGGCGTGAGCCGGCGCTACACGATCTCTCCGATGGTGCCGGGCAGTTTCACCCTGCCGCCGCAGGATATTCTGATCACATGGCAGGACCCCGAAACCGGCGCCCCGCGCGAGAGCCGCCTGCCGACCCCGCCCATCGCCTTTTCTGGCGAGGTGCCCGAGGGGGCCGAGGGGCTTGATCCTTTCATCGCCGCCGCGGACCTGACGCTGACGCAGGAGATCGAGGGCGAGCTGGCCATGGTTCCGGGCAACAGCCTGACGCGGCGGCTGACGGTGGAGGTGCAGGGCGTCTCTCCGATGTTCCTGCCGCAGATGCTGGAGCCTGCGGGCCTGCCGGGGCTGGCGGCCTATCCCGATGCGCCGCAGCTGTCCGAAACCGAAGAGCGCGGCCTTGTCAGTGGCAGCCGCACCGAGAGCATCACCTATGTGGCCGAAGCAGGCGGCGGTGGCGCGCTGCCCGAGGTGCGGCTGGAGTGGTATGATATCGACGATGGTGCGGTAAAGACCGCCACCGCCGAAGCGCTAACGCTGGAGGTGGATGGCCCGCCGCCCGAACGCGATGCGCCGCGCGACTGGCGGCTGCTGGCGCTGCTTGCGGGCTTGGTGCTGCTGGGCGCGCTGGCCCTATTTGCGGTGCTGCGGTGGCTTCTGCCGGTGTTGCGCGCGCGGCGGCAGGACCGGCAGGCGCGGCGGCTTGCCTCGGAGGTCTACGCATGGCGCGGGCTGCAGCGGGTGATTGCGCGCCGCGACCATCAGGCCCTGCGCCCGGCGCTCGATCTCTGGGCGGGCCGGGTCGCCGGTTCCGATCCGCGCCGCGCGCCCGAGGTCGAGGCCGCGCTGCTGCTGCTTGGCGCGGCGCGCTACGGCACCGCTTCGGGAGCCGCCGAGCAGGGCTGGGCCAAGGACTGGGCGGGCCTGCAGCGCGCGCTGTCGCAGGCGCGCGCCGCTGCCGCGGTGCCGGGCCGTAGCTTTGCGCTGCCGCCGCTGAACCCCGGGCGCGCCTGAGAACGGCGCGCCAAGCGCCCGTCAGCGGCCTTGCGGCACGCCGGGCAGGGCGCAGAGCATCTCGTAGAGGAAATTCGCCGCGATCACCGCGGTGTTGCCCGAAGGGTCATAGGGCGGCGAGACCTCGACCAGATCGCAGCCCACGAGGTTCAGCCCCGCGCAGCCGCGGATGATCTCGAGCCCCTGCATTGTGGTCAGCCCGCCCACCTCGACGGTACCGGTGCCGGGCGCAAAGGCCGGGTCGAGACTGTCGATATCGTAGGAGAGATAAACCGGCGCATCGCCGATCTTGGCACGGATCTCGGCCATCAGCGGGCTCAGCGACTTGTGCCAGCACTCTTCGGCCTGAATGCAGGTCCAGCCCTGCCTGCGGCCCCAGTCGAAATCATCGGCGGCATAGCCGGTGCCGCGCAGGCCGATCTGGAACACTTTGTCGTTCTGCAGGCAGCCCTCTTCCCACGCCCGGCGGAACGGGCAGCCATGCGCGGCGGTCTCGCCGAACATCTCTTCGTTGGTGTCGGAATGGGCGTCCACATGGATCAGCGCCACCGGGCCGTGACGTTCCTTGATGGCGCGCAGGATCGGCCATGTGAGCGTGTGATCGCCGCCCAGCGTCAGCGGCACCACGCCATGCGCCAGCACGCCGCGATAGTGCTCGGCGATGATTTCCACCGATTTCTTCAGATCATAGAGGTTGATCGGCACATCGCCGATGTCGGCCACCTGCAGATGCTCGAAAGGCGCGGCGCCGGTGGCCATATTGTAAGGGCGGATCATCCGGCTTTCGTCGCGGATCTGGCGCGGGCCAAGCCTTGTGCCGGGTCGGTTGGAGGTGCCGATATCCATCGGGATGCCGAGGAAGCAGGCGTCGAGCCCTTCGGCGCTCTCGGCGGCGGGCAGGCGCATCATCGTCGCCGGGCCGCCGGTGCGGGGCATGGCGTTGCCGCTGAGCGGCTGGTTGAGCTGGCGCTCGGTCATCTCGGTCTCCTTGCATTTGGCCCGGGGCGTGGCGCGGCTGGCGGGCCGCCCTTGGGTCTCGGCGTAACCGCTTTGACGGGCGAGGGAAACGGGCATCGCGCATCGCGGCGCGAGGTCAGCCTCCGGGCGGGCCTGAAAGCTTGCGGCAGGTCAATGTGGCGTCACACAAACCCGTCTAGGATGGCGGCGAAACCCGGAGAAGAGCCATGACGCAAACCCAGACAGTGGCCTTCCTGTCGTCCGGCGCGGCCTTCGAGGCGGGAGCAACGGAGCCGGTGGAGGTGGTCGAGACCCACGGCGCCTATGTCTTCCTTTGCGGCGATACCGCGCTGAAACTGAAGCGCGCGGTCACCTATGACTACATGGACCTGAGCACCGTCGAGCTGCGCCATGAGATGCTGTTGCGCGAGTTGGACCTCAACGCGCCCGCCGCGCCGCAGATCTACCGCGACGTTCTGCCGGTGACGCGCGGCGCGCGCGGGCTGCAGCTTGGCGGCAGTGGTCCGGTGGTGGATTGGGTGCTGCGCATGTGGCGCTTTCCTGCGGAGGAGGAGTTTGAGGCCATCGCCGCGCGCTGCGCTTTTGACGATGCGTTGGCGCTGCAGACCGGCGCGGCGATCGCGCGCTACCACGCGGCAGCGCCGGAGCGGCGCGTGTCTGGCCGCAGGCTCATCGCCGAGATACTGGCCGAGCTTGACCGGGTGCTCGCCGAGTTCGCGCAGGCCCCCGGAACCGAGACACTGGGAACCGAGGCTTTGCCCGAATGGCAGGCGGCGGCGCGCGCGGCGCTGGCAGAGCAGGGCGACGTGCTGGAGGCGCGCGGCGCGGCAGGCCACGTGCGCCGTGCTCATGGCGATCTGCACCTGCGCAACCTCGTGCGCATCGACGGCCAGCCGGTGCTGTTCGACGCCTTGGAATTCGACGAGACCTTGGGCACCTGCGATGTGCTCTACGACGTGGCGTTTCTGGTCATGGACCTGTGCCATCGCGGGCTGCCGCGGCAGGCCTGCCGGGTGCTCGACGCATGGCTGCGCGAGGCGCGAGGCGCCGAGGATGCGGGCCTTGCGGCCTTGCCGCTGTTTCTATCGGTCCGGGCGGCGATCCGCGCCATGGTGCTATTGCAGACCGACGCGGCGCGGCGGCGCATTGGCGCGAGTGCGGCCGAGGTGTCGTCTTATCTCTCGCTTGCGGTGCGGGCGCTGCACCCGCCAGCCGCCGTTCTGCTCGCGGTGGGCGGCTTTTCTGGCAGCGGCAAAAGCGTTCTGGCCCGCGCACTTGCGCCCGGTCTAGGGGCCTTGCCCGGCGCGGTGCTGCTGTCCTCGGATCTCGAGCGCAAACAGGGGCGGAGCGCAGGGCGGCTGGGTGCTGAAAACTACGCCTTGGGCCGGCGCGAGGCGGTCTATGAACGCATGTTGGAGCGGGCCGCGGTGCTGCTGGCGGCAGGGCAATCGGTGGTTCTGGATGCGACCTTCACCGACCCGGCACTGCGCAGAGCCGCCGGGGCAGTCGCCCAAGAGGCAGGGGCCGGGTTCCACGGGCTCTGGCTGGAGGCTCCGGTGCCGGTGCTGGAGGCACGGGTCGCCGCCCGCCATGGCGATGCCTCCGACGCGGATGTTTCCGTGCTGCGGGCGCAGATCGCGCGCGGCGCCGGTGATCTGGACGAAGGGGTGGCCGGAGCAAGCGTTTGGCACCGTCTCGACGCCTCGGCCACGCCTGCCGAGACCCTTGCGGGCGCGCGCCGGGTGCTCGGCAAGAGACTGTCCGGCAAGCCCGGCGCTGATGGGTGACCCCTCACACCGGACTTGCCTGCCGTGTCACTTGCTTCGCCGAGGCGGCTTGCCGCGCGAGGCGGGCCGCCGTGCGTCATTGTCCGCCTCGGCATTGCGCCAGCCGTCCGCGCCGCGGCTTTGACTGCGCCCTCTGGGCGGCAGGGCGTGAATGTCGCCCGCGCCGCTCTCGCTGCAGCCCGCCATCTGCTGCAGCGTGGTGAAATCGGCGATCTCCACCCGGTCCGGCTTTGGCAGGCGAATGGCGCCGCCGTCCTGCAACTGTCGCAACGAGCGGCAGAGCGTCTCGACCGTCATGTCGAGCAAGGAGGCAAGATCGCGCCGCGAAAGCTGGACGTGCAGCGCGGCCTCGATCTCGGCACCGTTCAGCAATTCCTCCACCAGCCAGAGCGCCACCCGTTGCAGGGTGTTTCTGCCGCGCATGTTGATCAGAAATAACTGCATCTGTTCAAGCTGGTAGAGCGTCGTCTTCATGTACGACTGGAAGTGCTGCGGGCGCTCCGTCAAGAAGCTCTCCCACGCCTTCTGCGGCATCCAGCAGATCTCTGACGCCGTCGCCGTCTGCCACGAAAACCGGCTGGGCGCATTCCTTGCGACGCTGACGAGCTGACCACTTCGCAGCACCTGCAGAAGATGTTCTTCGCCACTTTCGGTGAGGGTTTGCAGCTTGATCAGCCCGCTGGCGATGACGCCGACCCGGTCGCAGCTATCGCCCTGCGCCACAAGTTCGGTGTCCTGCGGATAGAGCGTCCGCGCGCTATGTGCTGAAAATGCATTAACTGAATCCGGGTCCAGCAAACTGCAGAACCCTCCCTCCCGCGCCGCGCAATTTCGACAGCGAGACGCGGTAAACTCCCGTTCCAAAACGCGTGTCTGCACAGGTTCCCCCCCTTTGCGTACCACTTGCGTCTCTATGGTTTCCGAGAATCGAATATGATGTCATGAAGAGATTTTTGCAGATTTGTGTAATCTACCCGACAGAAGCGGTACCGAGCGGGCGCTGCCCGGGCAGGGGCGCCGCCGACCATGGCTCGGAACGGAGAAAGCCGGGTCGGCGGCGACGTTCGCGGTATCCGGCATGCGAACCGGAAGAGCTTGGGGACGCCTGAGCCGCGAACACCTCAACTATGCACGCATCCGCAGGGCAGATCATTGACGGCAGTCAACGCGGCAAGAGGGCACGCGGCGCGTTAAACTGGGTCATTGAAGGCGGTTGCGCGCACGCAGGGTCGTGGCTGCTGCGCTGCGTGCGACCTGCACATCGCCGGTGAAGACATAGCCGACGCCGCGCACCGATCGGATCAGATTGACCACATCGGGTGAGGTGCCGAGCTTGCGCCGCAGGCGGGCCACATGGCCGTCGATGGTGCGATCCTCGGGCGACCAGTCGCGCCCGTGCAGGCTCTGGGAGATCTCATCCCGGCTCAGGATGCGGCCCGGGTGGCGCACGAAAAGCTCCAGCAATTTCAGCTCGATACCGGTGAGGTCCACGGGCGTTCCATCGAAATGCTGCACGATGCCGCGCTCTGGGTCGAAGACCGTGTGATCGAAAAGCAGGTTGTCGTGGCCCGAAAGCTCACGGCCATATAGCTCCAGCGTGCGGCGCACCCGAAGCACGACCTCGCGGATGTGGAAGGGTTTTGCGATGTAATCATCAGCCCCCGATTCCAGCCCCCGAATACGGTCGTAAGCGCCGGTGCGGCCCGAGATCATCAGGATCGGGATGTTCCAGCTCGCCCGCAATGTTCGGGCCAGTTCAAGGCCATCGTCCTGACCATGCACCAGATCCAGTGTGACGAGATCGATGGAATGGGTTTTGAGCGCCTCGAACATGGCCGAAGGGCTTTGCGCCACATGCACCGTCCAGCCTTCAGCTTCGAACCCCTTTCGGAGAATCTCAAGCACGGCTGTCTCGTCGTCAACGACGAGAATATTCACGGCACCCATAACGCGTCTCCAAGATAGCACTTTTAAATTAACAGAACTCAGTGGGAGAAATGCGTAAATTCTAAAAATCCAATGTGTTTTACAGCTTATGAGTGTGGCTTGTGATCACGCAGCAATCAATGATCGCAGCAATCGCAGGCGATGCCCGACGAACCATCGCGCTCGCGGACGCGACTGTTCAGGCTGCGCTGGAAGCAAAAAAAGCGATCCCGGAGGATCGCTTTTTTGACTTTGCCAGCTTCCTTTTAGGGGAAGTTGGCTCCGGCGGTAGGGATCGAACCTACGACCAATTGATTAACAGTCAACTGCTCTACCGCTGAGCTACGCCGGAACGTGGGGCGTATCTAGCAATGCCGACTCCGGGCGTCCAGAGGTTTTTTGCATTTTTCTGCGATAGGCTGCATTTTTCTTTCAAATCACTGAAAACGAAGAGGATTTCGAAAGTTTCCCTTGCGGAATGACAGCCTTACGCTGGGTGAGGTCGACCAGATGGGCCAGCACATTGCGGGTCGCGGCGGGCAGCAGGGCGGGGTCTGTGTCGTGGTAGATCAGGCGGGCCAGTTGGGCGGCATCGGCAGGGCCGCGGGCGAGCGCTTCGAGGATCGCGGCCTCACGGGCGCGGCGGTGCGCATAGAGGGCATCCAGCCGCTCTGCCGGGGCCTCGACCGGGGCGCCATGGCCGGGATGGAAGCAGCGCCAGTCGCGCGCGCGCAGCTTTTCGAGCGAGCGCATGAAGTCCCCAAGATCGCCATCGGGGGGAGAGACCAGCGAACTGGCCCAGCCCATGACCAGATCGCCGGAGAACAGGATGTCGCCGCAGGCAAAGCTCAGATGATTGCCGAAATGGCCCGGCGTGTGCAGCGCCTCGATCTGCCAGCCGTCCCCCTCGATCCGCGCGCCGTCCGCCAGCCGCTCATCGGGGGTGAATCCCGCATCCACGCCTTCGCCCCCGCCAGCGAGCCCGGTTTCGGCTAGCACCTGCATCTCGGGGCTGCGTCCGGCGGTGGCATCGCCGAAGGCAAGCACCGGCGCGCCGGTGGCCTTGGCCAACGGACGGGCGAGCGGGGAGTGATCGAGATGCGCGTGGGTGACGAGGATATGGCTGATGCGCTGGCCGGGCGAGAGAGCGGCGAGTATCGCCTGTAGGTGGACCTCATCGGCGGGACCGGGGTCGATCACCGCCAGAGCGCGCGTGCCCAGCAGATAGGTGTTGGTGCCGCGATAGGTCATCGGCGAGGGGTTGGGGGCCAGAATCCGGCGCAGCCCGGGGCCGAGCGGTTCGGCGTAGCCGGGGCGGGGCTGGAAGTCTGGCTGCGGATCGATCATCTTGCGCCTCATGTGCAGGGGGGCGCGGCAGCGCCTCAGGCTAGGGGTATCCCATGTTTTTCCAATGGCTCAAACGCTATATGCCCCGCGGCATCTATGCACGGGCGGCGCTGATCCTCGTGCTGCCGGTGTTCACCATTCAGCTGGTGGTGTCGGTTGTCTTCGTGCAGCGGCATTTTGAAGGGGTCTCGCAGCAGATGACCCGCGGCGTGGCGCGCGACATCGCCTATGCCTTGAAAGCGCCGGAGGCGGCGGCGCCGCTGGGGCTGAGCATGCGCATCGTGGATGACGCGGCGCTGCCTGAGGCCGACGCACGGCGCTGGTACGACTTTTCCGGCATTGTGGTCGCCGAAACTCTGGCGCGGCAATTGCAGGGTGTAGAGCGGGTGATGCTGCCCAATGACAATGATGTGCAGCTTTATCTGCGGCAGGCCGACGAAACGCTCTACCGCGTCGAATTCTCGCGCCAACGGGCCTCGGCGTCGAACCCGCATCAGTTGCTGGTCAATATGCTGTTCTTTGGCGTGCTGATGACGGTCATCGCCTTTTTCTACCTGCGCAACCAGCTGCGGCCGATCACCCGGCTCGCCGAGGCGGCCGAGGCGTTTGGGCGCGGGCGTCACGTGCCCTATCAGCCGGGCGGGGCGGTCGAAGTGCGGGCGGCGGGCAGCGCCTTTCTGGACATGCGCAACCGGATCGAACGGCAGATCGAGCAGCGCACGATGATGCTTTCGGGGGTCAGCCACGACCTGCGCACGCCGATCACCCGGCTGCGGCTGGGGCTGTCGATGCTGGACGATGAGGACCGCGAGCCCTTGGAGCGCGACGTCGACGACATGCAAAAGCTGATCGACGCTTTTCTGGAGTTCGCCCGGGGCAATTCCCAGGAGGGCGAGGCAGAGCCGGTGGACCCGGTTGCGCTGGCCTCTTCGGTGGTCGCCGACGCGCAGCGCGGCGGCAAGCCAGTCGCGATGGGGCGGGTCGAGGGCAGCGGCGAGGTGAACGTGCGGCCCGTGGCGCTGCGCCGGGCGCTCGAGAACCTCGTGGGCAATGCGGTGCGCTATGGCAGCCACTGCGAAGTGTCGGTAACGCTGACCGAGCGCTCGCTGCGCCTGCGGGTCGAGGACGATGGCCCGGGCATTCCGCCGGAGCGGCGCGAAGAGGCGATGAAACCCTTCTCGCGGCTCGATCCGGCGCGCAATCAGGACAAGGGCACGGGCGTCGGTCTGGGGCTCGCCATCGCGGCGGACATTGCGCGCGCGCACGGCGGAGTGCTGCGGCTTGGTGAAAGCGAGGCGCTTGGCGGGCTGCGCGCCGATATTGTGATCGCGCGCTGACGGCGCGCCGGACCGGCCGCTGCGGGGCGGGGATGCGGCGCGCCAAAGGAAGCGGTCAGCTTTCCTCGAGCACTTCCTTGCGGGCGATGGCCAGAAACTCGGCACGTTTGGCGGTCACTTCGGCGACGCTGGCCTTGCCGTCGAGGTCGCTGGCGATGCTGGCGATCACCTCGTCATGGCTGGCCTCGTCGAGGTCGGCCTTGATGATGCCGCTGGCATAGGCTTCGGCCTCATTGCCGGTCTTGCCCAGCTGTTCGGCGGCCCAGAGACCGAGCATCTTGTTGCAGCGGACCTCGGCGCGGAAGTTCAGATGAGCATCATGGGCGAACTTGTTTTCATAGGCCTGTTCGCGGTCGTCAAACGTGGTCATGGGAATCCCCTCCGTTACATGACCTCTATTTAATGCATTCAGTTTGTAACGTGCTTTGCGCTGGCTCAAGTCAAAGCAGCGCGCTTGCGGCAGGGGCAGCCTTGATTTATGAGAGCGGCAAGATACGCAGCGGCCGATACGCGGCCCCGGGCGAAAGGATTCCCATGGCACGGCGCAAGAAGATTTACGAAGGCAAGGCGAAGATCCTCTACGAAGGCCCCGAACCGGGCACCATCGTGCAGTACTTCAAGGATGATGCCACCGCCTTCAACGCGCAGAAGAAAGACGTGATCGAAGGCAAGGGCGTGCTCAACAACCGCCTGTCAGAGTTCTTCATGACCGGTCTGAACGGCATCGGCGTGCCGACGCACTTCCTGAAGCGGCTGAACATGCGTGAGCAACTGGTCCGCGCCTGCGAGATCGTGCCGCTTGAGGTGATCGTGCGCAACTACGCCGCCGGCTCGATGTCCAAGCGCCTTGGCATCGAAGAGGGCACCGCGCTGCCGCGCCCGATCGTCGAATATTGCTACAAGGACGACAAGCTGGGCGATCCGCTGGTCACCGAAGAGCATATCGCCGCCTTCGGCTGGGCCAGCCAGCAGGACATGGATGATATCCTGAGCCTCGCGCTGCGGGTGAACGACTACCTGTCGGGTCTGATGTATGGCGTCGGCATCCGTCTGGTGGACTTCAAGATCGAGATCGGTCGGGTCTATGAGGGCGACTATCAGCGCCTGATCCTCGCCGATGAGATCTCGCCCGACTCGATGCGCCTGTGGGACATCGAGAGCGGTCAGAAGCTCGACAAGGACGTGTTCCGCCGTGACCTCGGCTCGCTCACCGACGCTTATGCCGAAGTGGCGCGGCGTCTGGGCGTGATGCCCAAGCAGGCGACCCATGCGGCCAAGCCCAAGCTGATCAACTGAAAGCGTACCGCCCGTGGCGGCGTTGCGCTTTGCGTATTTGAAGAACAATGAAAGGCGCGGGCCTTTCGCGACGAACGGAGATATTGCCATGAAGGCACGTGTGCATGTGATGCTGAAAGAGGGCGTGCTCGACCCGCAGGGCGAGGCGGTGCGCCACGCGCTTGGCGGGCTCGGCTTCGACGGTGTGGACGGCGTGCGTCAGGGCAAGGTGATCGAGCTCGATCTCGCCGATGGCACCGGCGAAGACACGGTGAAAGAGATGTGCGAGAAGCTGCTCGCCAACACCGTGATCGAAAGCTACACGATCGAGATGATCTGAACCGCGCTCTCGCGGACGCAAGATAGGGCCCTCGGCGCGCGCGCCGGGGGCTTTTTTATGCGCGACGGGCAGGGGCAGGGCGGTGCCGCTGGCGGTAGGTGGCGGGAATGTGGCGAAAGTGGCCGCGGTCCGGGCAGAGCATCTTCGCCAAGTTTGCGTCTTAATTGGCGATCGCGATTCGGGGATTTGGCGCGCAACTGCGGGCAATTTTGGTCAATTAATTGAAAAAGCTGACATTGGTTCCACTTGAGGAACAGCGGTCCGGGAAATCGGGCGCTGTGATGGCGCGCAGGGTTGCAACGGCGGCGTGGCGCTATTGTTTCCGGGCTGCGGTCAGGAATGTCGCCGAAATGCAGGGCGGTGGGCTCGCCTTCATGGTAAGTATCAGAAATATATAACTTAAATACCGCGTCCTCTGCTGGAAATTGGAAACAATATGCCGCCACATTTTCGACTAAGACGCCCATAATTGCGCGATCATGTCCCGCTATGGTCGCATTTTGCCACCCCAGCGCCACTTTTGCCTTTGTTCGCCGTCCCAGTAGCTCTAAATAAATCGCAAGCCCGACTGGGGGGCGACGAGGATAGGCCGGGGGGCGGCCACCGATCTCAGAGTCATCCGTGAGGATGTGACGGAAGGTGCCGCGGGACCGCCTTGGCACCTCTAGGAAAGCTTTCGCCCTGCGCTTCTGCCGCGCAGGACTGCACCGCCCGGCACAGCATCACGACCAGACGACGGATCGGAGTTTGCGGCGCGCGAGCGTCGCTGCCGCCTTCGCGGCGCGGGGCCTGCCCCGTTCTGTAGTTGAAAGGGTCGTAACGATGGCTGATTTGTTTTTGAACTGGGCCGCGCTTGGGGATTATGGAACCACGCTTGGCGACACCGCATCCGGGGGCAGCTCCACCACCGTCGATACTGGCGGTGTAAACGTTGAGATTTCCTTCACCGCGCAGGACCTCGGTGCGCAGGCCTTCACGGCGACCTACGACGGCTATGTGCCCGAAGGCTCGACCACCAGCGCCACCTCGCACCTCAAGCTGTTCGGCGAAGGCGGCGACGGCGGCACGGTCTCCTCGACCTCGACCACCGTGTTCGATTTCAGCTCCTCCGATGAGCTTTACACCGACGAAGTGCAGAACCTCTCGTTCATCCTCAACGACGTGGATGGCGGCGCGGGGTCGGACCTGGGCGATCTTGTCGGCGACGACACCGCAACCCCGGATGGCACCAGCTTTCAGGACAATGTGACGATCCTCGCCTATGACGCCGAAGGCAATGCCGTCGAGGTCGAGCTGACCACGCTCGGCAGCGGCACCAGCGTCGACGGCAGCACCGCCACCGGCGAAGAGGTGACCGATTTCGCCGACCAGGACGGCACGCTGATGGTGAACATCGCAGGCCCGGTGTCGCGTATCGAAGTGATCTACGAGAACGGCGGCGACTCGACCCAAGGCGTGCTGATCTCTGACATGTCCTTCTCGACCTGCGATGTCGACGGCGACGGTGTGCCCGTGGCCGAGGATGACGCAGCCGAAACCGACGAAGACGTGGCCGTCACCATCGACGTGCTCTCCAACGACAGCGATCCCGATGGCGACGATCTCACCGTGACTTCGGCGACCGCCACCAATGGCTCGGTTGTGATCAACGGCGACGGCACGCTGACCTTCACCCCGGACGCCGATTACAACGGCGACGCCGAGATCACCTACACCATCGAAGATCCCGCCGGAAACAGCGCGACGGGCAATGTGGCCGTCACCGTCTACCCGGTGAACGACGATCCGGTGGCCGAGGATGATACCGTCAACACCGGTTACGAGACGCCGGTCACCCTCGATCCCACCGAGAATGACACCGATGTGGATGGCGACGATTTGACCGTCACCGAGGTGGGCGAGGCCGAGAACGGCACCGTCACGCTCAACGAAGATGGCACCGTCACCTACACGCCGAATGATGACTACAGCGGCACCGACAGCTTCAGCTACACCGTCGACGACGGCAATGGCGGCAGCGATACCGGCACGATCACCGTCAACACCGGCATCGAGACCAATCCGGAAGCGGGCGGCAACACCCCGCCGGTGGCCAACAACGACCTCTACAGCGCCACGGCGGCCGCCACGGTCACCTTCGATCCCACCGAGAACGACACGGACGCCGATGGCGACGCGCTGACCATCTCGGCTCTGGGCGAGGCCAGCAACGGCACCGCGACGCTGAACGAAGATGGCACCGTCTCTTACACCGCCGACGAGGGCTACACCGGCTATGACGCCTTCAGCTACGAGGTGGACGATGGCAACGGCGGCACCGACACCGCCTATGTGACCGTTGAGGTGATGCCCTGCTTCACCCCCGGCACGCTGATCGCCACGCCGCAGGGCGAGCGTCTGGTCGAGGACCTGCAGGTCGGCGACCGGGTGATCACCCGCGACAACGGCATTCAGGAAATCCGCTGGGTTGGCCGCAAGGAACTCACCGGCTTCGAACTGGCGCGCCAGCCGCATCTGCGCCCGGTGCTGATCCAGAAGGGCGCGCTCGGCAAGAACCTTCCCGAGCATGACCTGCTGGTCTCGCCGAACCACCGTGTGCTGGTCGCCAACGACCGCACCGCGCTCTACTTCGAAGAGCGTGAGGTGCTCGCCGCCGCCAAGCATCTGACCGGGCTCGAGGGTGTGGACGAGGTGGAGACCATGGGCGTGGCCTATATCCACTTCATGTTCGACCAGCACGAGGTGGTGCTGTCGAACGGCGCCTGGACCGAAAGCTTCCAGCCCGGCGACTACACGCTCAAGGGCATCGGCGACGAGCAGCGGCAGGAGATCTTCGATCTCTTCCCCGAGCTTGAGCATGAAGAGGGGCTGAAGGCCTATGGCGCGGCGCGCCGCTCGCTGAAGAAGCACGAGGCGCAGCTGCTCACCAACTGAGGGATTTGCCACACGGAATATGCAGCTCGCTCTGGGGCCAGTGAACCTTTTGGCACCGGAGCGGACAAGGACCCGGGGCGCGTCAGCGCCTCGGGTTTTTTCTTGAGCATTGGGCAAACGGACGATGCCGGGGCACCGGCTAGGACATACCGTCAGGCGGCACGCGGCTCAGCAGGGATCGAGGGCAGCGCGCTCGCGCTCCCAATCCTGCCACGCCTCGGGCGTGTCGAGGTCGGTCAGCGCGCGGCGACCGGGCAGGGGCACCATGCGCAATCGGTGCCGGTTGGTGGCCAGCACGCTGCGCGCCCCTTCGTCGCCCGAGAGCATCTGGATCGCCGAGAAGCAATCGGCAGGGAACAGCACCGGATGGCCCGGTGTGCCATCCTCGGTGCAGCCCTGTTGCAGCGCCGGATGCGGCATGGCGCGAAAGCCTCGCACCAGTTTGTCGATGTCCTCGGCGCGCAGGTCGGGCATATCGGCGGGCAGCACGATGACAGCGTCGATCCCCCGCGGCAGCATGCCAACCCCGCGGCGCAGCGAGGCCGACATGCCCTGATCCGCATCGGGCACGGCAATAAGCTGCACCGGCAGCCCGGCGAGGGCGGCGGCGCGCGGATGGTCGTGATCTGGCAGTGTGACAGTCACGTGGTTGACCGCGCGCAGCGCTTCTTCGGCCTGTCGGCGCAACAGCGCCCGGCCCCCGACATGCTTCAGCAGCTTGTCGGCCCCGCGCATCCGGCTGCTTGTGCCAGCGGCGGGAATCAATACGGCAATTCCTCCCATGAGGCTCCTTATACAGCAAAGGCCGGAAATCCGGCGGACTTTCATCAGCTGGGCCGGGCGGCGCAACTGGCGCGGCAGAGACGGCCCTTGCGTGCGACACGGTGCAGCGCAGGAATGCGCGGCCTGATCTTGGGCAGATCGATGGCAGATCGCGCCACGTACCAATATGTAAGCCGAGCTTACGCGCCCGTTCGACGTGGATGCTTTCGGCGTGGATTCAGAGCCGAGCGCTGTCAGCTCTTTCAGAGCCCGGTCTGCGAGGGCGGGATGCAGCGTCGCATCGCCTGTGTGCCGCGCGATCAGCCGGTGGCCCTAACATTAGCGCAATCCACCGCCCTTACACAGAAAGGTTGTGCGACAAGTTTGCTAAAATTTAGTAAACTGACCGCCTGCCGCTGCGTTCTTACCCTCTGTAGCGGTGTCTTGAAAGTTTTGCTCTTGGCGGGGCAAGGCAAGCTGCTATGTCGGAAATTAGACACGGGCTGCGCAAAAGCATTGGTGCATGGTCCCGGGAAGGCTCGAAGGTCAGGGCGGATAATGGTTCTCGCAAGAAAATCGGATGATGAGCTCGAGCGTCTGGCCGAGCTGCGCAGCTACGGCGTGCTCGACAGCGCGCCCGATCCGGCGTTCGACGAGGTGGTCGAACTGCTGGCGTCGCTGCTTGAGGTGCCGGTGGCTCTGATCAGCCTCGTCGATGAGAACCGCCAATGGTTCAAGGCGCGCTACGGCATGAAGCCGGGGCAGACGCCGCTGGAGCAGTCGATCTGCGCCCATGCCATCCTGAGCGATGATATTCTCGAGATCGAGGATACGATGCTCGACCTGCGCAGCGCCGATAATCCGCTGTGCTGCGGGTCGATCTCGGCCATGCGGTTCTATGCCGGGGCACCGCTGGTCACTCGCAGCGGTCACAGCATCGGAACGCTCTGCGTGCTCGACGACAAGCCGCGGAAACTCACATGTCAGCAGCGGCAATTGCTGAAGGTGATGGCCGGGCAGGTGATGCGGCAGCTCGATCTGCAGCGGGCGCTGCACAACAAGGAAATCCTGCGCGAAGAGATCGACCATCGGGTGAAGAACTCGCTGCAGACGGTGGCCTCGACCATCCGTCTCTACCGTGCGCGCTCGACCGTGCCCGAGACCCGCGACGCGCTGGATGCCATCGCGCGCCGGGTGGATTCGGTGTCGCAGCTGCATGCGGAGCTCAATCTGACCTCAAAGATGCACTTTGTGCGCCTTGATACCTATCTGTCGCGGGTGGCGACGCTGCTGCAGCGCCACGCGGTGGCCGAGGTGCAGGTGCATGTGGATGTGCCGCGCATCGAGGTGGAATCGCGGGTCGCGGCGTCGATCGGCGTGGTGGCGAATGAGTTCGCCGCGAACGCGATGAAATACGCCTTCCGCGATGGCACCAACAATCCCGAGATCCGTTTCGAGGCGGAGCAGACCGGCGAGAACCGCCTGCTGTTCACCTGCCGCGACAATGGCTCCGGGCCCGAGCCGGGATCGAAGCTGGACGTTCTGGCCTCCACCGCGCTTGGCGCGCGGCTGCTGGAGGCGGCGGTGAGCCAAGTTGGCGGCACCGTGGTCGAACGGCGGGAAGAGGGGGGCTATCTGCTTGAGGCAGAGCTGCCCATCGATCCCGCCGCCGAGACCCCTGTTACACCGGCAGCGGCGTCACCGGCCGCACCCGCAGCCGAGTGATCCGGTTGTTCTCGCGCTCCATGACTTCGAAGCGGAAGCCGTGGAAGCTGAAGCGCTGACCCACGGTCGGGATCATCTGCGCCTCATGAATCACCAGCCCGGCGATGGTGTTCGCCTCGTCGTCGGGCAGTGACCAATCGGCGGCCCGGTTGAGGTCGCGAATGGTCATCGCGCCGTCGAGCCAATACCAGCCATCCTCGCCCGCGCTGACCTGATGCTCGGCGTCGGGATCGTGCTCGTCGGCGATCTCGCCCACGATCTCCTCGAGGATGTCCTCGAGCGTGATCAGACCCTCGAGCGAGCCATATTCATCGACCACCAGCGCAAAGTGGGTGCGGCGGCGCAGGAAGTTGCGCATCTGGTCGGCCAGCGTGGTGGTGTCGGGCACGAAGTAGGGCTTCATCATCACCTCGGTGATGCGGAAGTCGTCGAGCGCGCCAAACCCGCGCTCGCCTGCTTTGGCCATCACGTCGTACATGGCGCGCAGCAGGTCCTTGGCGTGGACCATGCCGATGATGTTCTCGGGCTCGCCGCGGAAGACGGGCAGGCGGGTGTGGTTGCTTTCGAGGCACTGCTGCAGGATGTCCCGCGGCTCGGCCTCGGCGTCGATGCTCTCGATGCCCGAGCGGTGCAGCATGATCTCTTCGACCGTGCGTTCCGCCAGATCGAGCGCGCCAAGGATACGGTCGCGGTCTTCTTTTTCGACCACGCCCTCGGAGTGGCCCAGTTGCAGCGCGCCGGCGATCTCTTCGCGCACGGCGAGGATCTGGCTGTCGGGGTCGGTCTGCACGCCGATGAGTTTGAGCAGCAGTCGCACCAGCGCGCGGATCGCGGCCACCACGGGCGAGAAGATCAGGATCACCAGCCGGATCGGCGGCGCCACGGTGGCGGCGGCGGTCTCGGGGTTGGTGATGGCATAGGTCTTGGGCAGCACCTCGGCAAAGATCAGCACCAGCAGCGTCATGATCAGCGTTGCCATGGCAACGCCGCCGTCGCCCAAGAGCCGGGTGAACAGCGCGGTCGCCAGCGAGGTGGCGAGAATGTTGACGAGGTTGTTGCCCAGCAGCACCGAGCCGATCAGCCGCTCGTTGTCCTCGGTGATCTTCAGCGCCATGGCGGCCCCGCGTGAGCCGCGGTCCATGGCGGCGCGCAGCTTGCCGCGGGAGGCGGCGGTGAGCGCGGTCTCGGAGCCCGAGAAGAAGGCCGAGAAAAGGATGAGCAGCAGGATCGCGGCGGAGGTCATCCAGAAGGCCGCGTCGAGTGTTCCGGTGGCAGGGGCGTCCATACGTCCGTCTTTTTGTGTTTGAGAGTGTTCAGAGAGTTATGGGGCTCGGGGCAGGGCTCTTCAAGGCTCTGACCGGTATCCGCCCATGAAAAACGGGCAGCCCCTCTGGGCTGCCCGTCTTCGCAAGCTGGGCGCGCAATGCTCAGCCGTCGTCGCTGTCCGGCCCGTCGGTGGCGCGCATGGCGGCCATGGACAGCAGGAAATAGGTCACGGTGAGCGCCGCAGCGGTGAGGAAGAAATCCTTCTGCATGACCACCAGAGCCTCGCCGTCCGGGGCGGTCACCACCAGCCGCACGGCAAAGGCGATCATGAAGACCAGCACCGCGCCTGCCCCCACCAGCAGCCATTTGGCCAGCCGGGCGGTGTGCTCCTGCGAGGGGTCGTCATCGTCATCCTCGCCGAACTCTTCGAGGCGCTTGCGCTCGAACTTGGCCAGCGCCTCTTCGCGGGCGGCCTGACGGGCCTCATCCGCGGGCCATGTGTCGCGCGCACCAAGGTAGCTGGCGGCGAGCGGATAGACCACGAGCGCGATGAGATACTCGGGGATGAAGATGAAATAGAAGCTGATCGCACCGGTCATGAAGACCACGACCGCAAAGGCCAGCGAGACGCCCCATGTGATCAGCGCCGCCGGGTTCAGCGACTGGCCGAGGTAGCGCGACCAATAGCGGGTCAGCCCCATGCGCGGCAGCAGGTAGTGCTCGGCGATGACGATGGCGCCAATCGGGCAGAGCAGGATCGCGCCATAGACCGTCAGCGGCATGATCGACTGCGCCACGAAGGGGAAACAGGCCGCGATCACGATGAAGCCGCCGACGATGGCCGTCACCTTGCCGCGCGACATGGAGGGCATCAGCGTGCTGGCCGCGAGGCCCGCGCGGTAGAGGCAGGCGTTGGCGGTGGTCCAGCCCGCGCAGATCACCGCGAGCACGCCCACATAGCCCAGCACCGAGAAGGCCACGTCAGCCGAGTCGAGCGCCATCAACGGTTTGCCGAGGATCACCGCAGCACCGGCGCCCATGAGGCCCGCCGCGATCCAGCCGATGTAATGGCCAAGGAACATGCCGACACCCGAGAAGACGCCGTACCACTTGCGGTGCGCAAAGCGGAAGGTGGCCATATCGATAAGGCCGAGGTGCACCATGGCGCCATTGGCCCATGCGAAGGCGGCCACTTCCCAGACCGAGATGCCCGGCTCGCCCTCGGGCGTGGTGCCGGTCCAGATGCTGGCGTGGGCGACCTCGAGGAATTCACCAAAGCTGCTCATGCCGGTGTCGCCGGTGACCGCGAAGGCCAGCATCGGCAGCGCCGCAGCGCCGCCGCAGACGAAACAGGCCAGCATCCACGGCGCGCAGATGGTGGCGAAATTCGCCATCGCCTCGAAGCCACGGGCCGCCACGACGATCACCACGGTGCCCAGCAGCATGGTGATCACGATGAAGGCCAGCGAGGTCGGGTAGGGCTCGAGCTGGACCGGAAGTCCGAAGGCAAAGCGCACGGCATAGGCCGAGACGGTGATCATCGCCGCCGCCAGCGCGCCGTAGAACAGCAAGATGGCGGTGTTGTAGATCTTCGAGAAATAGGGGCCGGTGATCTGCTCGAGATAGCTGAACAGCGAGCGCCGGGTTTCAACTGCGATGGGCGTGGTGACCAGCGTCCAGCTTGCCACGGCCAGCAGGTTGCCGATCAGCAGACCCAGCAGCAGTTCCATCGTGCCGACGCCCATGGTGACGAAGGTCACGCCGATGACGAACTCCGTGGCGGCGATATGCTCTCCGCCGAAGAGCCCGGCGAAGTAGCGCCAGCCGCGCACGTGGCGTGCGGCGGGCGGAATGGCGCTGCGCCCATGGCGTGGCTTTGCGACGCGGGAGGGGGCTGTGAGGGGAGTGGCGGCGGCAGGGTCAGGCGTTGCTGAAAGGCTCATTTATTCTTTGCTGTTGTTTCCGGGGCGCCCGCGAAAGATGGGTCACGCAGACATGATTGAACCGGCAACCTGACGGCGGAGTTCCGCTATGTCGCGCTCTGCAAAGGGGGATGGTGCCTAAACCCTCATTGTGAGGGATGCGCCCCTCATAGTGAGGTGGCGCGGTTCCGGACAGCGCGGGCGCAAGCCGTCTGCTGCAACGCAAGGTTGCCTCGGGGCGGGCGCCCTGTGGCTGTGACTTGGTTAGGAAAGGCTCTGCTGCGGGCGTGTGGGAAGGCTGGCGGAACCCTTCGCCATCCTTCACCCCAAAAAGAAAACGCCCGGCGCTGGGGTCGGGCGTTGATCTTAGAACGGGATCTCGTCGTCGATGTCGCGCGACGGGCCGCGCGAGCCGCCGCCACCGCCCGAACCGCCGCCGTAGCCGCCGCCCGAGCCACCACCGTAGCCGCCGTCGTCATTGCCACCGTAGCCACCGCCCGAGCCGCCGCCGTAGCCGCCACCCGAACCGCCGCCGAAGTCACCGCCGCCGCCGCCCTGACGGCTGTCGAGCAGGGTCAGCTCGCCGCGGTAGGGGCGCAGCACCACTTCGGTGCTGTAGCGGTCCTGACCGGACTGGTCCTGCCATTTGCGGGTTTCCAGCTGGCCTTCGATGTAAACTTTCGAGCCCTTGCGCAGATATTGCTCGGCGATCCGCGCCAGCGGCTCCGAGAAGATCGCGACCGAGTGCCACTCGGTGCGCTCGCGGCGCTCGCCGGTGTTGCGGTCTTTCCAGTTCTCGGAGGTGGCGATGCGCAGGTTGCAGACCTTGCCGCCGTTCTGGAAGGTGCGCACCTCGGGGTCCGCGCCGAGATTGCCTACCAGGATCACCTTGTTGACGGAGCCGGCCATGTCATCCCCTTTGTACTGGTCGTTTTCCTGTGTGTTCCGCGTCTTCGCGAATCCCCGCAGCGGCGGGGTTTGAATTGGTCTACACCACCGCACCCGCACGCTAAAGAAGGAATGCCGCGCGGAATTCCGCCTGTGCCACATTGCGGCCACGGCTGGCGTAGGGTCAGTTTTTCTGTATAGTCCGGGGTCGAGGGAACAGTGAGATCGGAACAGGGACGTGATGCGCAACCACGCAACGCGCGCACTGGCCGGAGTTGTGTGTGCTCTGGTGATGGCGGCGACGGGGGCCTCTGCCGAGGTGCTCTCGTCCAAAAGCCGTGTGCGGCTATTCTCCAAACAGACCAGCGTGCTCGATAATCGGGCATCTCAGCAGTACAACAATTCGGTGCGGCTGCAGCCCAAGCGCGTGGTCACGCCAACCAAATGGGGACCGATGGGCGGCGAGGGGGCGGTGCCCTCCTATCGCGGCAACTACCGCGGGCCCTACGCCGATCTGGCGCGTCAGGCGGCGCGGCGCAACGGCATCCCCGAAGATCTGTTCCTGCGCCTCGTGCAACAGGAATCGGGCTTCAACCCCAAGGCGCTGTCGCACAAGGGGGCGATCGGTCTGGCGCAGCTGATGCCGTTCACCGCGCGCAAGCTGGGCGTCGACCCGCATGATCCGGCGCAGAACCTCGAGGGCGGCGCGCGCTATCTGCAGCAGCAGTTTCGCAAGTTCGGCTCGTGGCGGCTGGCGCTGGCCGCCTATAACGCCGGTCCCGGCGCGGTGGAAAAGCACAAGGGCGTTCCGCCGTACCGCGAGACGATGAACTACGTGAAGGTGATCTGGGGGCAGTGAGCCCCTGATGCCTTGTTCGGGGCCAACCCGACCTATCCAACATGATGTAGCGAGACGGGCAGTGCGCCCGCCTCCCTTGCCTGTCTCCCTTGCCCGGCTCCCTTGACGGAGGGCGGGTGTTTGCGAGATATGCCTGAGCGAAAACATTGGGATTTGATCCCGATCAAGGCCGGACCCATGGCGGAGCGGCACTCTGATCGGGTCCAGCCCCAGCCCGACATCGCCGCCGGAGACCCTCATGCGCAAAGCACATCTTGCCGTCATCGCCACCGTCCTCGCGCTTGCCGTGGGCGGATTGGGGCTGCGCGGGCTTGGGGCCGCGCCCGCCAGCTTTGACGCGATGGATGATCTGGGCGAGGCGCTGTTCTTCGATCCAAACCTGTCGCAGGCCCGCACCCAAAGCTGCGCCACCTGCCATGATCCGGCCTTCGCCTTTGCCGACCCGCGCGGCGCGGCGTCGATCGGCGATGACGGCAGCTCGCTAGGGGATCGCAACGCGCCCACGGTGACCTATGCCGCGCATGTGCCCGAGCTTGCGTTCGACGAGACCGACGGCTGGCGCGGTGGGCTGTTCCATGATGGGCGCGCCGCGACGCTGGAAGAGCAGGCGGGCGGCCCGCCGCTGAATCCGGTCGAGATGGCGATGGGCAGCAAATCCGAGGTGGTCGCGCGGCTCCGTGAGAATCCCGATTACGTGGCCGCCTTCACCGCGCTTTTCGGGCCGGGCACGCTGGACGATCCCGAGACCGGCTATGCCGCCATGACCCGTGCCATCGCCGCCTTCGAGCGGCGGCCCGAGTTCGCGCCCTTCGATTCCAAATACGACCGCTTCCTGCGCGGCGAGGCGGAGCTGACCAACCAAGAGGAACTGGGGCGGCTGCTCTTCTTCTCGCAGCAGTTCACCAACTGCAACCAATGCCATCAGCTGCAGCGCAGCGCGGTCGATCCCGCCGAGACCTTCTCGGACTACCGCTTCCACAATATCGGCGTGCCCGAGAACCGCGACTTGCGGCTTGCGAATGGCTCGGTGGAGGGGTTCATCGACCATGGGCTCGCGCAGAACCCGCTCGCCGCAGAGAACGCGGTCGAAGGGGCGTTCCGCACGCCAACGCTGCGCAATGTGGCGGTGACGCCGCCCTATATGCACAACGGCGCCTTCGAGGATCTGCGCACGGTGATCCTGTTCTACAACAGCTACAACACCCGCAATGAGGCGCGGAAGATCAACCCCGAGACCGGCGCGGCTTTTGGCGCTCCTGAGGTGCCAGAGACGCTGGCCCCCGAACTGACCGAAGGGCCCGCGCTCGACGACAAACGCGTCGACGCGCTGGTGGCCTTCCTCAAGACGCTGACCGATGCGCGCTATGAGGACCTTCTGCAAGACTAGGTAGACGTCCCAAGATCAGCGCCGCTAGACCTTGAGCCCCAGCTTGTAGAGATGGATCTCGAAGGAGGGGTGCATCTCGGCGCCGGTGACGCCGGGACGGACATGCCGGTAGAGCGAGCGCCAGAAAGGCTGCACGATCACCGCGTCCTCCTGCAGCTTGCGCTCGATCCGCGCCATGATCTTTTGCCGTGCCTCGGCGTCGGCGATGGTCAGCGCCTCGGCGACCAGCGCGTCGAACTCTGGCGAGGCATAGCCCGTCTCGTTCCATGCCTCGCCAGAGCGATAGGCCAGCGCCAGAACCTGAATGCCGAGCGGGCGGTGGTTCCACTCGGTGATCGACAGCGGGTATTCCTTCCACGCCTGCCAGAAGGCCGAGCCGGGCAACACCTTGCGGCTCACCTTCAGCCCCGCGTCGCGCAGCATGGCGCTACAAGCGTCGCCAGTGCGCCGCGTGAGGCCATCGTCCAGCGTCACCAGCTCATGCTCGACATCCGCGAGCCCGGCCTCTTCGGCCAGCGGCAGGGCGCGGGCGGGATCGTATTCGGTGGGGCCGACCTCGGCGTAATCGGGGTGCACCGGGGCCACATGGTGGTTCTCGGCCAGCGTGCCGAGCCCTTCGTGGCCAAGCTCCAGCGCGATCTCATTGCTGATCGCCAGTTGCAGCGCCTTGCGCATCTTGGGCTCGGCATAGACCGCGCGACCGTCCACCAGTGCGTTCTGGTTGCCCCGCAGCACCACTGTCGCGCCGGTGACCACTTCGGAGCGCTCCCAACCCAAAGTGTCCGCGCGTTCGATGAAGGCCCCGACATTCTCGTAGAGCATGTCGATCTCGTCATTCTGCGCCGCCTGAAGCCAAGCGGCCGGATCGGTGCCATAGTCGATGAACTCGATCCGCTCGAGCGTGGCGCCGCCCCAGCCCTCGGCCTGCTCTCCCCACCAGTTGTGCGCGTGGTTGCGCACCAGCGCGGCGCGCTCGTTGGGCACGACGGCCTCGGGCAGATAGGGGCCGGTGCCGATGGGGTTCGAGAGCATGGTCTCGGGGTCGTGGCTTTCGTGCACGCAGGCGGCGGGATAATCCGACAGCCCGACCATCAGCGCCACATCGGGATAGGCCAGATGCAGCCGCAGCGTCAGATCGTCGATCACCTCGACGGCGGTTTCGGCCAGTTGCTCTGTCTGCGGATCAAGCAGCGCGGCGAGGCGGCCCGCCATAGAATTGCCCTCGACGCTGCGGTCGCACCAATAGGCCATGAGACGCGCCACATCGGCAGAGGTGAAAGGCTCGCCGGTGGTCCATGTCACGCCGGGGCGGATGTTCAGAAGATAGCTGGTGGCATCCTCGCTGGCCTCCCAACTGTCCAGCAGCATGCCGCGCAGACTGCCATCGCGGCTGTATTCGACCAGATATTCCAGCCACCCGCGCGAGACATTGGCGATCTCGGACCAGTCGTAGCGGCGCGGGTCCTTGAGCGGGCGCACCTCCATCTGGATGCGCAGCGTGGTGCCCGATGGGGTGGTGCTGCCGTCCTCTTCGGCATGCGCCACGCCGATCATCGCGCGCGCCGCCAGCGCCGAGGTGCCAAGCGCGGTCACACGGGTCAGAAACTCGCGCCGGGACACGCGGCCGCGCCGGAAATCGCGCAACTCCTGCTGCGTGGCGGGATGAATCCACGGCACGCTGCGTGCTCGGCTCATTGTCGTCTCCCCTTCAACGATCGTCTGCCGCATCTCTATGCCGTGCCATTGCGCCTCAAATGCGGCGGCACGTCAATCATCTAACGCCCCGGCGGGCGGTCTCAATTCCGGTCAGAAGCGGCGGATGGGGCGCGGTCCGGGGCGACCGCTCATCGGCGTGCGGCGGACCGGAGGCACCCCGGCGCGCAGGTCGCTGGGCGTCTGGCCGGTCTGCTTGCGGATGAAGCGCGAGAAATAGGCCGCGCTGGCAAAGCCCAATGAGGCGGCAATATTGGCGATGGCGGGCTCGGGCTCTGCCAGCAGGCGATGCGCCTCGTGCAATTTGCGCTCGGAGAGCATGCGCTGCGCCGAGCGCCCGCAGGCGGCGCGGCAGGCGCGGGTGAGATGTGTGCCGGTGACGCCCAGTTCGGCGGCCATATCGCCGGGACCGTCGGGGCTGCGGAAGCGCGCCACCACCGAATGCGAATAGGCCTGCGCAAGGCGCTGCGCCGCGGTTTCCTCGGGCTGGTCGCTGCTGCCCTGCGCGCTCTGGCGGCGCAGCCAGACCGCGGCGAGCCGCAGATGCGCGTCCAGCGCCTCATCCATAAAGGGGCGGGCCTGCGTGATCTCGCGCTGGATCGTCTCCAGCACCGAAGTCAATTCGGCCTGCGCCAGCGCCTCGCGCACCCGAAGGTGCAGCGGCGCATCGGGAAACTGCGCGCCGCCGGGCTGCGGCGCGGGCGCATGCAGGATCAGCGCAAGGCTCTGCGGTGCCAGATCAAGCGCGAAAAGCGCCCGCGGCGGAATGAACACGGCGTTATGCGTGCCAAGCCCGCGGCGGCGGCCATCAAGGGTGATCTTGCCCTGTCCGCGGGTGAGCCACAGCAGGGTGATCTCGTCGCGGTCGTGCAAGAGGCCATAGCGCCACGCCGGTTGCTGTCCGGGCGACAGCAGCCGCACCGTGCCTTCTGGTGACTGAAGAAGCGATTGCGGACTCATGCCGGGGCTCCATCCGGGCTATAGGCGGGCCAGGATTTCATCCGCGCGCGGAACCACGTGCGCTGGCGCTTGGCGAACTGCCGGGTGAGGATCGTCGCGCGCTCGCAGGCGTCCTCGAGGCTCATCTCGCCGCGCAGATGGGCGATCAACTCGGCGGCCCCGATGGCCTTGGCCGAGGGCAGATCGGGCCGCCAGCTGGCAAGGTTTGCGCGCGCCTCGTCAAGCGCGCCGCCCTCGACCATCAGCGTGAAGCGGCGGGCGATGCGGTCGTTGAGCCACTCTTTGGGGGCGTCAAAAACGATGGGCTGCGCTTGCGCCAGCGGCAAAAGCGGTGGCGGGGTCTCGGCCTGCCATGCGGCGATGCCGCGCCCGGTGGCGCTCAGCACCTCCCACGCGCGCTGCACCCGCATCGGGTTGCAGGTGTCGATCCGGGCGCGGGTCTCGGGGTCGAGCTCGGCGACCATCGCGGCCAGCTCGCCCGCCTCCAGCCGCGCCATGGCGCGGGCGCGAATCTCTGGCGGGGTTTCGGGAATCGCCGCCAGCCCCTCGGTCAGCGCCGAGAAATAAAGCCCCGTGCCGCCGACGATAATTGGCCGCGCCCCCGCCAGCAGCGGCTGCAGATCGCGCAGCCAATCGCCCACGGAATAGGCCCGGCTGCCCGGAACATGGCCATAGAGCAGATGCGGCGCGCGGGCTTCATCCTCGGCGGGCGGGCGCGCGGTGAGCACGCGCCAGTCGTCAAATACCTGTATGGCATCGGCGTTGATCACCACACCCCCGGCGGTTTCGGCAATCTCCAGCGCGAGGGCGGATTTGCCGCTGGCCGTGGGGCCTGCGATCAGCACCGGCAGATCCGGATCGGGCGCGAATTTTTTCACCAGATCTGACACCGGTGCTCCTTGTCATTGACCCGGCGCACGGCATTGCAGGCCGGGGGATTTTCCGTCACATATAGCCGGAATTTGGATCCTGCACAGACGGAGCGCAACATGACCGAGCAGCCCCAGACCACCTTCAAACGTGTGATGCTGAAAATCTCGGGTGAGGCGCTTATGGGCGACAGGGGCTACGGCCTCAACCCGCAGACCGTCGAACGGATCGCCCGCGAGGTAAAATCCGTTCACGATATGGGTGTAGAGATCTGCATGGTGATCGGCGGCGGCAACATCTTCCGCGGCCTCGCAGGCTCGGCACAGGGGATGGAGCGGACCACCGCCGACTATATGGGCATGCTGGCCACGGTGATGAACGCGCTGGCGATGCAGTCGGCGCTGGAAGAGCTGGGCGTCTTCACCCGGGTGATCTCGGCGATCCGCATGGACGAAGTGGCCGAGCCCTACATCCGCCGCCGCGCTGTGCGCCACCTCGAGAAGAAGCGCGTCTGCATCTTCGCCGCGGGCACCGGCAACCCCTATTTCACCACCGACACCGCCTCGGCGCTGCGCGCCAACGAGATGGCCTGCGAGGCGATCTTCATGGGCAAGCAGGTGGATGGCATCTACGACAGCGACCCCAAGACCAACCCCGAGGCCAAGCGCTACGACCGCATCACCTATGACGATGTGCTGCGCGACAACTTGAAGGTCATGGATGCCTCGGCGATCGCGCTGGCGCGCGACAACAAGATGCCGCTGATCGTCTTCTCGCTGAACGAGCCGGGCGGGTTCCGGGGCATTCTGGCGGGCGAGGGCACCTATACCGAGGTGCACGCGTAACCTTTCAAGGCCGACGCGCCACAGAGGCTGGGGCGCAGGCTCCATACGCTGCATAAAACGGGGGCTCCGCCCCCGAACCCCCGGGATATTTTCGCCAAGAGGAACGGGGGACCGGGGAGCGGGGGCTTCAGTCTCTTGCCAGCGGGTGGTGGTCCATCACCAGATCGCGCAGGCGCTCTTCCAGAACATGGGTGTAGATCTCGGTGGTCGCCACGTCGGCGTGGCCGAGAAAGGTCTGGATGGCGCGCAGGTCGGCGCCATTGGCCAGAAGATGCGTCGCAAAAGCGTGGCGCAGCGTGTGCGGCGTCACCTTCGCCGGGGACACCCCTGCAGCGACCGCGATATCCTTGATCATCACATAGAATGCATGGCGGGTCAGATGCCCGGCCTTGCCGCGCGAGGCAAAGAGAAAGCCCGACGCGGGCTTGCCTTCCGCCTTCGCCAGCGCCTCGCGGGCGTCGCGGCGTTCGAGCCAGATGGCCAGTGCCTCGCGCGCGGGGGCCGAGAGCGGCACCATCCGTTCCTTGCCACCCTTGCCGCGGATCAGCAGCATCCGCGGATCGCCACGCGCCGCCGAGAGCGGCAGCGTCACAAGCTCGCTCACCCGCATCCCGGTGGCATAGAGCAGTTGCATCAGGCACGCGTTGCGCAGCCGGTCGTCGGCGGTGCGGCCATGGGTCTCGGAAGCGTCGAGCAGCCGGTCCACTTCTTCGGTGCTGAGCGTCTTTGGCAGGCGCTTCGGGCGGCCGGGGCCAGAGATCTGCACCGCCGGGTTGTCGCCCCGCAGCCCTTCTTCAAAGGCGAAACGGTAGAGCTGCTTGATCGACGACAGCCGCCGCGCGCGGGTCGATACCGCGAGCCCGTCGGCCTCGCAGGCGATCAGATATTGCTCGACATCAGCGCGCTCGGCGCTGGCCAGATCGCGGCCACGGGCGGCGAGCCACGCGGTGAAATCCGCCAGATCGCGGGCATAGGCCGAGCGCGTGTTGTCGGCGGCGCCGCGTTCGGCGGCCTGCGCTTCGAGGAAGGCTGAAACCCAGTTCGCCGCGCTCACAGCGGGGCTCCTTCGTCCGCGAGGATGAGCTGCTGGATCGCGGCGCGGCGCGCCGTGTCTTCGAGCCCGACGCGGCGCAGCGTCGCCAGCGCGCCGGTCAGATCGGCGTGATTGCCCTCGGCGCCGGACCCAAAGAGGGCGATGGCGCGCAGCACGGTCTCGCCCAGCTTGCCCTCTTGCAGCAGCGTCTCAAGCTCGGGCGGCACCTCTGCATCGGGGCGCCAGGCTTCGGCCACCGCCTGCGCGGCGGGGCTGCGCGGCATCGCCTCGGGCGTGTCGCCCTTCGCGACGGCGGCAACGGTCTCCATCAGCCCGGACTGCGGTGCCATCGCGCGCGCGGCGGCCTCATAGTCGGGCGAGAGCAACGCAGCGCGCCGGGCCAGCCCGGCGGCGCGGCCCTCAAGCGCAAGCCCGCTCAGGCGCGGGGCGTAAAGCTCGGCAAAGGGCACCAGCAGCCCGGCGCTGCGCATCTGCGGCCATGCGGCGATCAGCGCGGGGCCAATGAGATCGCTGCGGCGGCCCTCGAGCGCGGCCTCCAGATCCTGAATCGCGGACACCCGGTCCCAGACCCCGCCAGAGGCGGCGGGCTCGCGGTCGGTGTAAATGCCCAACAGCCGGTTGCCCGACAGCGTGCCGCGCCGCGCCAGCCGCTCAGCCGACAGGATCTGCGCGCGCCAGCCGCGGTTGCCCGACAGATCGGCGGCGGCGAACATCCGCGGCAGCGGCTGCGTCGGCAGCGCCTCTCCGATGCTTTCGAACAGGCGAAACTCCAGCGGCGTCGGGCGCGCAGGCGGGTTGAGCGGCGCAGAGGCGTCGACCAGTTCGGGATCGAGGTGACGGGCCAGAAGCTCGGCGTCGCGCCCGTCGATCTGCCCAAGCGCCTCGGCGCTGCCGAACACGGTGACCGAATGCTCCCAATTGCCGATCCGCGCGTCGCAATAGATTCGCGTGGGGATGTCGTCCGACAGATAGGGCTGGCGCATCAGCGTCGCGCAGGGCGGAGAATCATCCCCGGCGATCAGCGCGAGGTCGAGCCAGCGTCGGAAGATCTCGGGCGACGAGGCGCCGCCAGCCTGTTCGACCAGCGCCAGCGCGGCATCCACCGCGCCTTCCTCGATCAGCCGGTCGATGCGCGCCACCAGCAGCGACGGCTTGCCCTGCGGCGCGTCGGCCTCGGCCAGAAGCAGCGTCAGCATCTGCGCGGAAAGCGCGGGCACCGCAGGCTCCACGCGGGCGATGAGCGGCGCCAGCTGCGCCGCGTCGGACGCGGACCAGAGCGAGCGCGGCAGGCCGGTCATCGCCGTCGACAGCAGCCCCGCCGCCTCGGCGGAGGGCGCATCGAGCGTGGCGCTCTCGACCGCGGGGGAGGTGCCCGAACGCGCGATTGGCGGCTCATCCTTGGGCAGCGCGCCGGGGGAAGAACTGGGGGAAGAACTGGGGGGTGAACTGCGTCCGGGAAAGGCACGGCTCGAGGTCCCGCTCTCGGGCAGCGGATGCGGCACGCGCAGAGTGCCGGTCGCGGGCGCCTCTGGCAGTGGCATCGCCGCGCTTACACCGGGAACACCAGACACAGCGGGGCCGGGCTTGAGCCAGTCGATGGCAGCAAGCGGGGCCTCGGCAGCGCCGAGCGTCGGGGCGCCCAGAAGCAGGGCGCTCAGAAGTAGCCTAGTTCGCATCAAGCTCCACGGGCTGGCGAATTTCCGTCTGGGGCGGCGAGAAATCCGCGCCGAAGTAGGGGCCCACATAGGCGTAAGCCACCAGCGCGATCGCCGCGAGGACGAGAAGGAAGAAAAGGGGTTTGAGGAGTCGTCCCATATGCTCGTTAGTCCTGCCTCATGTTTTTTGTCACTTATACCTAGCCTTTTCGGCAACGACACGTCATTCACGGCCTCAGGAGGCAGAATTGGCGATGCATGGCCGAGAAACAAGGGGATTGCACCCGAAGTTGAAAAAGACAGTTGTGCTGGTGGGCATGATGGGAGCAGGAAAATCGGCCGTTGGCCGAGCGCTCGCCTCTGCCCTGAACGTGCCGTTTCGCGATTCGGATGCCGAAATCGAGAAAGCGGCGAATATGACGATTGCCGAGATCTTCGCCCGCGACGGCGAGGCATTCTTTCGGCGCAAGGAAAGTCAGGTGATCGAGCGTCTGCTCGACGCCCGCCCGGCGGTGCTGTCGACCGGGGGCGGGGCCTATATGGCCGAAGCGAACCGCCGGATGATCACCGAAAAGGGCGTCGCGGTCTGGCTCGATGCCGATCTCAAGGTGCTCTGGGGGCGGGTGCGCCACAAGGACACGCGTCCGCTGCTGCGCACGCCCGATCCGCTGGCCACGCTGACCGAGATCTATGAGCGCCGCGTGCCGATCTATGCGCTGGCCGATCTGGCGGTGACCTCGGAGCATGGGCTGTCGGTGGACAGTATGGCGCTGAAAGTGATCGAGACGCTGAAGACGCGGCCCGACGTATTGGAGGAATGCAGCGGATGAGTGATGCGGCTCTGCTGGGAACGGTACATGTGGACCTTGGCGCGCGCGCCTATGACGTGCGCATCGGCGCCGGGCTGCTGGCGCGGGCCGGGGCCGAGATCGCGCCGCTGCTGGGCAGCCGCAAACGCGTGGTGGTGGTCAGCGACGAGACCGTCGCCGCGGCGCATCTGCCGGCGCTGAAGGCAGGGCTCGCCGCCGAAGGCATCACCTGCGAGGCGCTGAGCCTGACGCCCGGCGAGGCGACCAAATGCTGGCGCGAGCTGGAGCATGTCACCGAATGGCTGCTGGCCCAGAAGGTCGAGCGGCGCGACGTGGTGGTGGCGCTCGGGGGCGGGGTGATCGGCGATCTGGTGGGGTTTGCCGCGGCGATCCTGCGCCGGGGTGTGCGCTTTGTGCAGATCCCCACCTCGCTGCTGGCGCAGGTCGACAGTTCGGTCGGCGGCAAGACCGGCATCAACTCGCCCGCGGGGAAGAATCTCATCGGCGCCTTCCACCAGCCCTCGCTGGTGCTGGCCGATATCGATGTGCTCGCCACGCTGGCGCCGCGCGACTTTCTCGCGGGCTACGGCGAGGTGGTGAAATACGGGCTGCTCGGCGATGCGACATTCTTCCATTGGCTCGAGGACAGTGCCGCCGGGCTGGTGGCGCGCGATCCGCGGGTGCTGGCGCATGCGGTGACCCGCTCGGTGGAGATGAAGGCCGAAATCGTGGTGCGCGACGAGACTGAACAGGGCGATCGCGCGCTGCTCAACCTCGGGCACACTTTCTGCCACGCGCTGGAGGCGGCCACCGGCTATTCGGACCGGCTGCTGCATGGCGAGGGCGTGGCGATCGGCTGCGCGCTGGCTTTCGAGCTTTCGGCCCGCCTCGGGCTCTGCCCGCAAGAGGACCCGTCGCGGCTCCGCGCGCATCTGGCGCAAATGGGCATGAAGCGCGACCTCAGCGATATTCCCTGCGATCTGCCGAGTGCCGAGGCGCTCTTCGATCTCATGGGGCAGGATAAAAAGGTGCTCGACGGCGCCATTCGCTTCATCCTCGCCCGCGGCATTGGACAGGCTTTCGTCACCGCCGATGTGCCGCGCGAGGCGGTGCTGGGCGTGCTGCGCGATGGGCTGGCCGCCCGCTGAACGGCGCCGCCGCGCCTATAAGGCGTATTTGAAAAGAGAAGAAGCCCGGGGATCTTGCTCATCCTCGGGCTTCTTCTCTTTAAAAATACGCATGTTGATACTGTGGCGCTTGCGCTGTGGGCGGGCGCTTGGCGCCAGACACAAAAATGGCGCGAGGGTGTGCCTCGCGCCAAGTGGAAGAGGTTCCGTCAGGTCCGGGGATCAGCCCTGCCAGAACTTGCGGCGCGCCTCCCGGAGGGCGGCGGTCCGTTCCAATCCGACGTCACGCAGAAGATGGTCATCGAGCTCGAGCAGCGCACGGCGGGTGTGGCGGCGCTCGGACCATTTCGCGGTCACCACCGCAACGCGCAGCGCAATGGCCGCAAACGGCGGCAGCGGGCGCTGCGCGTCGAGATAGGCAAGAAGCGGGGCGTGGGCGGCATGTGCCATCGGTGTGTCTCCAGTTTTGTATCGGTACAATTATCTTGATCTCATGTGTTCATTGATACATTGTGCCCCAATGAGCGTCGAGAAAAACATTGTTACCGATACAATTTTCGAACTGTTCGAAAATCAGGCGTCGGGTCCGAAATATCGAATGCTGGCAAGTGCTTTGCGGGACGGGGTCACGCAGGGGAAGCTTGCCGCGGGCACGCGGCTTCCGCCGGTGCGGGAGCTTGGATGGCGGCTCGGCATGACCCCGGGCACCGTGGCGCGGGCCTATACAATCCTCACCGACGAGTCCGTGCTGGTGGCGGAAGTGGGACGCGGCACCTTCGTGCGCGGCGCGCCCGAGACCGCGCCGCCGCTGCTGATCGAGAGCGGCCCGCGCGAGGTGACCCCCAGCGGCGACGCGATGGTGAGTCTCTTCACCGGGCGCATTCCCGATCTGGGGCAGGTGGCGCTGGTGCGTGAGGCGCTGGCCCGGATCTCGGCACGGCCGTCGCCCGGTCTGATGGACTATCCCACCAGCCGCGCCTTCGCTCCGGCGCGTCAGGCGGCGCTGAACTGGCTGGCGGATGTGCCCATGGGGCAGGTGCATCACGAGGATGTGGTGCTTAGCCACGGGGCGCAGAACGGCATCTCGCTGGTGATGCAGGCGGTGCTGCGCGGGCGCCGTCCTGTCGTGCTGGTGGAGGAGCTGTGCTATCCCGGCTTTCGCCGCGCCGCCGAACTGTTGCGCGCCGAGCCGGTGCCAGTGCCGATGGACTCGCAGGGGCTGCGGCCCGATGCGCTGGCGGAACTGGCACGCAAACATGAGGCGCAGCTGCTCTGCACCTCTCCGGCAATGCACAATCCCACCACCCATGTGACGCCGCCCGCGCGGCGGCGCGAGATCGCCGCAGTCGCCCGCAGTTGCGGGCTGCACGTGCTGGAGGACGACAGCACCTTTCTGGGCGAGGCGCGCTGCGAGACCTATCGCGCGATGCTGCCGGAGCAGGGCTGGTTCGTCTCGTCGATCTCCAAGACGTTGACGCCGAGCCTGCGGGTCGGCTTCGTCATTGCCCCACGGGCGCGGCGCGGCGATCTGCGCCGGGCGGCGGAATACGGGTTCTTCGGCCTTGCGCTGCCGCTGGCCGATCTGGTGACCGATCTGCTCAGCCGCCGCGAGACCCGCGAGATCGTCCGGGCCGTGCGCGAGCGCAACGCGCTCTATGTGCGCAGCGCGGTGAATTTCCTTGGCGGCCATGATATCACGTGGAACGAGGAGGCGCCCTTCGTCTGGCTGCGGCTTCCGGCGGGCTGGCGCGCCGCCGCCTTCTGCATGGCGGCAGAAGCCGAGGGCGTGCAGGTGCGGGCCGCCGAGGAGTTCGCCCTGCGCGACGCCTTCGCGCCGCATGCGGTGCGCATCGGCATGAACGGGCAGGTGCCGCTGCCCGAGTTCGAGGCCGCGATCCTGAAGCTGCGCAGGCTGCTGGACGATCCGCCCGAGCAAATCCTCGTCTGAGCGGGGCTGGGGCTGAATATTTGTGGGGTATTTAGATACCGTTTTTTTAAGTATATGTTTTCAAACGACTAATGCGGAAAGGTGGCGCTTGACTGTGTCGCGGGCATGCTTATAACCCGCCCATCGGAATTCGGGGCCCGCCGTGGCTCCTTTTTGAACAAGCTCAAGGGCAACCACGATGAAAACCTTCTCTGCGACTCCGGCAGACATCGAGAAGAAATGGATCGTGATCGACGCGGAAGGCGTCGTTCTCGGCCGTCTCGCCTCGATCGTTGCCATGCGTCTGCGTGGCAAGCACAAAGCCACCTTCACCCCGCACATGGACATGGGCGACAATGTCATCGTCATCAACGCCGACAAGGTGCAGATGACCGGCAAGAAGCGTGAAGAAAACTTCTACTGGCACACCGGCCACCCGGGCGGCATCAAGTCCCGCACCAAGGCCCAGATCCTCGAGGGTGCACACCCCGAGCGTGTGGTGTTCCAGGCCGTCAAGCGCATGCTTCCGGGCAACCGCCTGTCGCGTCAGCAAATGACCAACCTGCGCATCTACGCAGGCGCGGCGCACCCGCACGAGGCGCAATCGCCCGAAGTGCTGGACGTCAAGTCGATGAACAAGAAAAACACCCGGGTGTAATCATGGCCGAACAGATCAACTCTCTGGAAGAGCTGGGCACCGCTGCAGGCATCGAAGCTGCGCCCGAAACCGTCGAAGCCCCGCGTGAGCCCGTTCGTGACGAGCTGGGCCGCTCCTATGCCACCGGCAAGCGGAAGGACGCTGTTGCACGCGTCTGGATCAAGCCGGGCTCGGGCAAGGTCGTGGTGAACGGCAAGGAACAGGCGAAATACTTCGCACGTCCCGTGCTGCAGATGATCCTGCGTCAGCCCTTCACCGTTGCCGGTGTGGAAGACCAGTTCGACGTTTACGCGACCGTGAAAGGTGGCGGTCTTTCGGGTCAGGCCGGTGCGGTCAAGCACGGCATCTCGAAAGCACTGCAGCTTTACGATCCGTCGCTGCGTGGCGCTCTGAAAGCCGCAGGCTTCCTGACCCGCGACAGCCGCGTCGTCGAGCGTAAGAAGTTCGGCCGCCGCAAGGCACGCCGTAGCTTCCAGTTCTCGAAGCGCTGATTTTCAGCCTTCGGACGATTTGGATCGCGCCGGCCTTGTGTCGGCGCGATTTCTTGTTTCTGCGGGCATGTTTGCGGAGGAGGAGCCATGGCACGTCCATATCGCGTCTACTTTGTCTATACGCGCCGCAAGCGTGACACCGGCAGCACGGTGATGCGCGCCTTCCAACTGCGTGAAATGCTTGCGCAGCATGCCTCTGCGCGCATCGAGGCGGGGCTGATCGAGATGCCCGAACGTGCCGACGGCTTTGCCGCACAGGAACGCTGGGTGCTGTCGCTGCCGCGCGATGCGGTCTATGTGATCTCGAAGACCGCGGTGCGCAAACTGTCGTCCCGCGCGGCGCATCTGCTGCGCTGGTGGGGACGGGGTCTGTGTTTCGACCATGTCGACGAGCCGCAGGACCGGATGCGCTTTGCCGGTGCCGACCTGCACCTGAGCTGTTCCTTCACCCAGCAAGATGCAATCTCGGCCCGGCCCGAGCTGGCCGGACGCGTGCGGCTGGTGCATCACCATGTGGATCCCGAGATTTATCGCTTGCCGCAGGCGCAGCAGGCGCAGTTCGCGGCGCTCTATCTGGGCGATCCGCTGAACACCGAAGTGCCGCCGGAAATCGCGGCGGAGGTCACGCAATTGCCCGCCAGCACGCGGGCCGAGTTCGAAGCGGCGCTGCCGCGCCTGCCGGAGTACAACCTGCATTTCTGTGCGCGCCGCTTTCGGGCCGGACAGGAGGGCGCCTTCAAGCCCTTCCTTAAGGGCTTTACCGCCGCGGCGCTGGGAGCCGCAGTGCTGGCCAGCCGCGACACCGAGGACGCCGAGCGGTTTCTTGGCGCGGATTATCCGTTCTTTTTCGATTGCGGCGAGGCTCCGGCGGTGCTGGAACGGGCGCGCGATGCGTTTGGCGGTCCGGTCTGGACAGAGGCGCGTGCGCGTATGGCCGCGATGGCCGAAATGGTGCGGCCCGAGGCGATTGCAAATCAGCTGGCCAACGTCGTGGAAGAATTTTACTGAGCGCGGACGCGCCATGAACCAAGGAGCGCCCTGGCATGAAATCCTGCATCGTCGTCGGAACCTACCTGTCTCCGGGGCAGACCTTCGTCAACCGCCACATCCAGCACCTGTTCGGCGGCGCGGCCTGCGTGATCGCTGACCGGCTGACCGAGGAAACCCCTGAAGATGGGCGCTTTTTCGAGATGTCGCCCGAAGACCGTCCCGCCACTGACAAGCTCATCCGTCCCTTTGCGCGTGGCCTCAACCACCTGCGCCACGGCTCCAGCCGCATGCCCTATGGCTCGGCGCGCCGCGGTGCTTTGCGCTTTCTGGCGCAGCACAAGCCGGACATGATCCTGTCTGAATTCGGCCCGCAGGGCGTGGCCATCGCGCCCATCGCCAACGCGGCCGGTATTCCGGTGTTCTGCTATTTCCGCGGCTCGGATGCCTCGTCGCGCATTCGCCATCCGCATGTGCAGCGCGCCTACAAGAAGATGATGCCACGGCTGGCCGGGGTGTTCTCGGTCTCGCAGTTCCTGCTCGACAATCTCGCCTCGGTCGGTGTCAGCCATCCCAATTCGGTGGTCATTCCCTCGGGCGTGGACGTGCGGCGCTTCGTGCCGGGCGAGAAGCTGCCGGGATCCTGCCTTGCGGTGGGGCGTTTCGTCGAAAAGAAGACGCCGCTGATGACCATCCGCGCCTTTGCCGAGGCCGCCCAACGCAACCCGCAGGCGCAGCTGACGATGATCGGCGACGGTGAGCTTTATGAGCCCGCCAAGGCGCTGGTGTCCGAGTTGGGGCTGCAGGATCGGGTGTTGCTGCCCGGCGCGTTGCCGCACGAAGAGGTGCGCGCGCATCTCGAACGCACCGAGGTCTTTGTTCAGCATTCGGTCACCGCGCGGAACGGCAATACCGAAGGGCTGCCGACCTCGATCCAAGAGGCGATGGCGGCGGGCTGCGTGGTGGTCTCGACCCGCCATGCCGGCATCCCAGAGGCGGTGCGCGAGGGGCAGACCGGCTATCTCGTCGAAGAGCACGATGAGGCGGGCTATACCGAGGCCGTGGCCCGCGCGGTTGCGCTGCCGCCCGAACAAAAGCGCCAGATGGGCGAAGAGGCGCGGCGCATCGCCATCGCCGATTACGACAACGCCGAGCTGCTGAAAAAGCTGGAAGCCGAGATTCGCCGCACGCTGGGGCGTTGAACAGCGCCGCAGAGGGCGCGCTGAGCGCGCCTTAACTGTTGTCGGGTGGGATGAGGCCGAGGCCGCGCAGGTAGATGCCGATGCCGGTCTCCAGCAGCTCGTCCGCGGGGAAGGGCGACTGGGTGCCCGGCGAGTTGCGCGCGAACAGCTCGACGACGCCGTGGCTCAGCGCCCAGACATGCGCCGAGAACATCGCCGCGGGCGGGCGCTTCTCCGGGGGGATGTGCTGCGACAGATCGCTCGCGGCCTTCTCCAGCACGCCGCGGGCGTGGCGCGAGGCGGCGGCCAACTCGGGCGAATGGTTCACCGAGATACCGCTTTCGAACATCGAGATGTAATGGCCGGGATGGCGGCGGGCGAAGGCGAGATAGGCGCGGCCCGTGGCCTCGAAGGCCGCCAGCGCCGAGGGCTGGCCGCTGTCATAGGCGTATTGCATGAGATCGCCGAAGATCTCATAGCCCTGCCGCGCCGCCTCGGCGATCAGATCCTCACGGCCCGAGAAATGCCGGTAGACCGCGGCAGGCGTGACCCCGGCGCGCTTTGCCGCCTCCGACAGGGTGAAGCCGGTGGGGCCCTTTTCCTCGATCAGCTCCAGCGCGGCCTCGACCAGCGCCTGCCGCAGGTTGCCATGGTGATAGCCGCGTTTACCCATCCCAGACTTCGGGACCCCCGGCGATCTTCGCGTCGGGCACGCCAACGGCGGCCTCATCCTTGTTGTCATAGTCCAGATGGCTCAGCACGTGGCGGATGGCGGCGATGCGGGCGCGCTTCTTGTCGTCCGAGCGGATCACCGTCCAGGGCGCGGCGGAGGTATGGCTGCGCGAGAGCGTCTCGCGGATCGCGGCGCCATATTCGTCCCAGAGCTTCAGCCCCTCGACGTCGATCGACGACAGTTTCCACTGTTTCAGCGGGTCCTGCTCACGCGCAAGGAAGCGGCGCAGCTGCTCGGCCTGTCCGACGTTGAGCCAGAACTTGAACAGCTTGATGCCTTCCTCGACCAGCATCTTCTCGAAGTCGGGCACCTGCGCAAAGAAATGCTCGCGCTGCGCCTCGGTGCAGAAGCCGAAGACATGCTCGACCACGCCGCGGTTGTACCAGCTGCGGTCGAAGAAGACGATCTCGCCGCCCGCGGGCAGATGGTCGATGTAGCGCTGCAGATACCATTGCGTCGCCTCGGTGTCTGAGGGTTTCGAAAGCGCCACCACGCGCGCACCGCGCGGATTGAGGTTCTCGCGGAAGCGTTTGATCGTGCCGCCCTTGCCGGCGGCGTCGCGGCCCTCGAACAGAATGGCGATGCGATCGCCGCTGGCCTTCACATGGCGCTGCAGCTTCATCAGCTCGACCTGCAGCGCTTTCATCTGCTTGTCGTAGCTCTTGCCCTTCATCTCTTCGGAATAGGGATAGCTGTGCGAGAGGATGTCATCCTTGTCGGCGCGGCGGATGGCCTGTCGCACCTCCTTGGGAGCCTTCTTCTCGAAGAACGCGCTGATCGCGCCGTCGAAGGGCAGGGACACGGGGCTAGGTCCTTCTGATTGCGTCGTCTTCATCAATATGGGGCCAAGCGCCGGTCAGCGCAAACCCGCGCGCGCGGCGGCGCGGGCGATGGCGGCGTCCATCTGCGCGGGGCTGACATGCTGGGGCATATGGCCGACGCCGGGCAGGGTGACGAGATTGGCGCGCGGGATCTGCGCCGCCGTCGGCACCGAGTGGATCTGCAGGCCCACCGTGGTGTCGGCCTCGCCGTGGACCAGTTCCACCGGCAGATCGAGCGCCGGGTAGCGCGGCGCGAGGGTGCGGATCTCGGCCTTGAGGCTGGCGCGCTGGCGGGCGTTGGCCGCAAGGCTCTCGCGGCGCAGGGTCAGCGGCGCGCCGATATGCGCGGCATAGCCCGCGGGCACCGGGTTGGGCAGGAACACATCCTCGATGGCATCCTGCACGGCGCTGTCGGGCGCGAAAGCGGCAATGGCGGGATTGGCGAGCGGCGCGAGCGGCCCGGCGGTGATCTGATAAAAGAGCGGCAGCCCGCCCTCCCAAGGCTGCGAGGCGGCGCCCAGCAGCACCAGCGCGGACACGCTCTCGGGATGGTTCGCCGCCCAGGCCAGCGCCACGGCGCCGCCATAGGACTGGCCAAGCACGATGGGCCGCGCCGCGCCCAGTTGCCCGGCGGCGGACGACAGCAGCGCCGCCTGCTCGAAGATGCTGTCGCCATCCGCCTCGGCCTCTGTGTAGCCAAGGCCCGGGCGGTCGAAGGCGATGACGCGATAGCGCGGGCTCAGCCGCGCGACCGCGTCAAAGGTCCAGTCGCGCAGATTGCCGCTGGCACCATGGATCAGAACCAGCGGCGGGCCGCTGCCCTTTTCCACGTAATGCACCCGGCGGTCGCCGACCTGCAGGAACTGCCCCTCGGGGGGGAAGGCCGCTTCGGCGCCGCTGGCCTCGCGGCCCGCCTTGCTGCTGGTCAGCCCGCAGCCGGCCAGTGTCAGCAGCAGGGCGGGCAGCAGCATCTGCCACATGGCTCAGGCCCCGACCTTGGCGGCGGCGCGCCAGTCGGTGGACTCGCTGCCGATCCGCGCCACGTCGAACGGCGTGGTCATGTAGATCTCGGAGATCCAATTGGTGAACAGCAGATGCGCGTGGCTGCGCCAGCGGTTCAGCGGCTTCTGGCTCGGATCGTCGCTGGGGTAGTAATTCGCTGGCACGTTGATCGGCTTGCCCGCCTCGACGTCGCGGTCATACTCGTCCTTCAGCGTGGTGCTGTCATACTCGAGGTGGTTGAAGATATAGAGCGCGCGATGCGCCTTGTCTTCGACCAGCGCCGGGCCGGTTTCCGGCGAGTGGATCAGCACCGGCAGGCCCGCCGCCTCGATCTCGTCGCGGCGCATCTCCGTCCAGCGCGAGACCGGCATCACCATATCGTCCGAAAAGCCGCGCAGGAAGGGCGAGGCGGGGGCGAGGTTCTGATGGCGCACGCAGCCGAAGGCCTTGTGATCGAGGATGTGCTTCTTGATGCCGTGGAAATAGTTGATCATCGCCATGCCGCCCCAGCAGACGCCGAAGGTGGCGTGCACATGGGTCTGGCTCCACTCGAAGACGCGCTTGAGCTCGTCCCAATAGGTGACATCGGTGAACTCGAGATGTTCGATCGGCGCGCCGGTGATGATTAGCCCGTCGAACTTCTCGCCCGAGGCCTCGACCTCCGAGAAGGGCCGGTAGAAGGCTTCCATATGTTCGGCGGCGGTGTTCTTGGTCTGATGCTCGCTCATGCGGATCAGCGAAAACTCGATCTGCAGCGGCGTCGCCCCGATGAGGCGCGCGAACTGGTTCTCGGTCTGGATCTTCTTGGGCATGAGGTTGAGCAGCGCGATGCGCAGCGGCCTTATGTCCTGCCGCGAGGCGCTGTCCTCGGACATGACCATCACGCCCTCGCGCGAGAGCACGTTATAGGCGGGAAGGTCTTCGGGCAGCTTGATCGGCATGGAGTTTATCCTTTGGTCAGATGCGCAGATGTATCGCCGCAGGGGCATTTGCTCAAGAGGGGCGCGGGGATGGGCTTGCGGCGCGGCAAAAGAGGGGGCGCTGCCCCCGCCCGCTGCGCGGGCTCCCCCGGGATATTTTTGCCAAGAGGAAGGGGCGGGCTTCCTCTTGGCAAAAATATCCCCGCCGGAGGCAGGCCGACCGGTACCGCCTTCGAGGGGCTTGTGTTTTCGCGCGGCCTGTCGTTCTGTGATCGCAGTTTTGGGAGGAGATCATTCATGCGCGCCGCTGTCCTGAGAGAATACAACGCCGACCTGTCGATCGAGGAGGTGCCGGTGCCGGCCTGTCCCGAAGATGGCGTAGTGCTGAAGGTGCTGGCCTGCGGGGTCTGCCGCTCGGACTGGCACGGCTGGTCGGGCGAGCATCCGCGGGTGAAGCCGGGGCAGATCCAGGGGCATGAATATTGCGGCGAGGTGGTCGAGGCAGGACCCGCCTCGCAATGGCAGGTCGGCGACAAGCTGGTGGCTCCCTTCATCCTTGCCTGCGGCACCTGTCCGCAGTGCCGCGAGGGGCAGCAGCACACCTGCTTCGACCAGCGCCTGCCGGGGTTCATCGAGCCCGGCGCTTTTGCCGAATATGTCGCCGTGCCGCGCGACTTCAATCTCGCGCGACTGCCCGAGGGCATGTCGCCGACATTGGCCGCAGGGCTTGGCTGCCGGGTGACCACGGCGTGGCACGCGCTCACCGGGCGCGCGGCGCTGCAGGGCGGCGAGTGGCTGGCGGTGCATGGCACCGGCGGCATCGGGCTTTCGGCGGCCATCCTCGGCCGCGCGCTAGGGGCGCATGTGGTGGTCGTGGACGTGGTGCAGGAAAAGCTGGATCACGCGCTGTCGCTGGGCATGGATGCGGCGGTGAACGCCGCCGAGGAGGACGCTGCGGCGAAGATCAAGGAGATCACCAGCGGCGGCGCGCATGTGAGCGTCGAGGCACTGGGCATCCCGCAGACCGTCAACGCCTCGATCCGCTGCCTGCGGCCCCTCGGTCGGCACGTGCAGGTGGGCATGCCTGTGGGTCATCACGCTGTGCAGGAGGTGGACATGAACGCCGTCTATATGGCCAATCTGGCGCTTTACGGCACCCGCGGCATGCCCTCGCATCGCTATCCGTCGCTGCTTGGATTGATTACGCGCGGAAAGGTGGATATGAGCCCGCTTATCGCGCGCGAGATTCCCCTCAGCCAGGCCGGGGCGGAACTGGCGGCGTTCAACGGGCCGACGCCTCCGGGTGTGGCCGTGATCACCGATTTCACCCGCTGACGCGGGGGCGGCGCCGCAGCGCGTCGCAAGGCCGTTCAGGAGAGTGCCCATGAAAGCCGCCGTCATCGTCTTCCCCGGATCGAACTGCGATCGTGATCTCAAGATGGCCTTCGAACAGGCCGGGCTGCAGGTCGAGATGGTCTGGCACAAGGACACCGCGCTGCCCGAGGGCGTCGACATTGTCGGCCTGCCGGGCGGCTTTTCCTACGGCGATTACCTGCGCTGCGGCGCCATTGCCGCCAACTCGCCGATCTGCCGCGATGTGAAGGCCCATGCCGAGCGCGGCGGCTACGTCTTCGGCGTCTGCAACGGCTTTCAGATCCTCACCGAGACCGGGCTGCTGCCGGGCGCGCTGCTGCGCAACGCAAACCTCAAGTACATCTGCCGCACCATCGGCCTCGAGGTGGCTGAAAGCCAGTCGATCTTTACCCGCGGCTATGAGGCGGGCGAGCGCATCGGCATCCCGATCGCGCACCACGACGGCAATTACACCGCCGATGCGGCGACGCTGGATAGGCTCGAAGGCGAAGGCCGCGTGGCCTTCCGCTACACCGACAACCCCAATGGCTCGGACCGGGATATTGCGGGTATTCTTTCGGAAAACCGCCGTGTTCTCGGGATGATGCCGCACCCCGAGCGGGCCTGCGATCCGTCGCAAGGCAATGAGGACGGTGCGCGTCTTTTCGCCCATTTGACCGCCGCGCTGGCCGAGGCTTGACCGGCAACGCTTGAGAAGGCGGCACGCGGCGCGTAAATTGGGCGCCATGTCGGAGCCCGCCAACGATCAAAAAGACCGCAGGCGCTCGGGCCCGCTTAGCTGGCGGGTGCGGGCTGCCTTGATTGTGCTGCTGGTTCTGGCGGTCAGCACGGTGTGGATCACCAACGTCCTGCTGACCGACCGCTCCACCGCCTCGACGCGCAACCGCGCCGAGCTGCGGCTGGCGCTCTACTCCGGCAACATCCTTTCCGAACTGCGCCGCAACGCCATCGTGCCGCAGCTTCTGGCGCGCGACCCGGCGTTGATCGGCGCGCTCAATTCCAATGATTTCAGCCAGTCGACTCAGCGCCTGATCTCTTACGTGGATGAGATCGGTGCCGCCTCGTTGATGCTGCTGGATCGCGACGGGCGCACCGTGGCGGCGACGGACCGCAACCGGCTAGGGCAAAACCACCGCGGCGAGGCCTATTACGTCGACGCGCTGCGCGCCAACACCACCGTCTTTACCGTGCAGGAGCGCGAGGCGGGCGGCTATGCCTTCACCTATTCGCGCCGGGTCGAAAGCCAGAATTCCGCCATCGGGGTCATCGTGGTCGAGGTTGATCTGGCCAAGTTCGAACGCGCCTGGGCCGGGATCACCGATGCTGTCGCCGTGCTCGATTCCGAAGGCCATATCATTCTGGCGACCGAGCCGCGCTGGCGCGGGCTCACCATGGATGAGGCGCTGGCCCGCCAGCCCGCCGAGAACGCCATAGAGCGTGCCATCAAGGCCACCGCCGATTGGACCGCGCTGCCCGCCGACGCCTATCTGCGCGGCGAGGCGGTGATGCGGATCGACGGGCGTATCCCGTTCCGCGGCTGGACCATGGCGACCTTCACCACCTACGCCTCGGTGCGCGAGAAGGTGAACGCCGTGCTGGCGCTGGAGATCATGGCCTTTGCGCTGCTGGCGGCGCTGGCCTTTTACGCGCTGTCTCGCAAGACCGCGCTGCGCATGGCCCTGTTCCAGCGCGAAAGCGTCGAGTTGCGCGCGCTCAACGCCCGGCTGCAGCGCGAGATCGCCGAGCGCGAGAAGGTGCAGAAGGATCTCGCCAGCGCCGAGCAGACGCTGGAGCAAAGCTCGAAACTCGCCGCGCTTGGCGAGATGTCCGCCGCGGTGAGCCACGAGTTGAACCAGCCGCTGGCGGCGATGAAGACCTATCTTGCCGGGGCGCGGCTGCTGCTCAACCGCAACCGCCCCGAGGAGGCGCTGACCGCCTTCTCGCGCATCGACGATCTCATTGAGCGCATGGGCGCGATCACCCGCCAGCTCAAAAGCTATGCCCGCAAGGGGCAGGCCAATTTCGTGCCCGTCGACATGGGCGAGGCGCTTGCCTCGTCGCTGTCGATGATGGAGCCGCAACTCAAGGCGCGGCGGGTGCGGATCTCGAAAATTCTGCCCGATGTGCCGGTGCGGGTGATGGGCGACCGGATGCGGATCGAGCAGGTTCTGGTGAACCTGCTGCGCAACGCCATCGACGCGACCAAATCCGTGGTCAACCCCGAGATCGAGATCATCCTCGCCAGCGGCGAGACCGCGACGCTGAGCGTGCGCGACAACGGCCATGGCATCGAGGATCTCGATGCGCTGTTCGAGCCTTTCTACACCACCAAACAGCCCGGCGACGGCACCGGCCTCGGCCTTGCGATCTCTTCGGGGATCGTCGCCGATCTGGGCGGCCGTCTCACCGCTCGGAACGGAACCGAGGGTGGGGCTGTTTTCGAGATGCAATTGCCTATCTTGAACCAAAGCCACGCGGCGGCCGAGTGAGCGGGCGCCATGACGAGTATGACACCGCGTAACGCGTAAGAAGACCACAACAAAAGGCGACCAGACCGAATGACCAAAGCCATGAAGATCGCCATCGTCGACGATGAAAAGGACATGCGCCAGTCGATCAGCCAATGGCTGGCCCTGTCGGGCTATGACACCGAGACCTATTCCAGCGCCGAAGAGGCGCTCGGCGCGGTCGGTGCCGATTATCCGGGGATCGTGATCTCTGACATTCGCATGCCGGGCATGGATGGCATCCAGCTGCTGCGCAAGCTCATGGGCAATGACAGCGCGCTGCCCGTCATCATGATCACCGGCCACGGCGATGTGCCGATGGCGGTCGAGGCGATGCGCATCGGGGCCTATGACTTCCTCGAAAAGCCCTTCAACCCCGATCGCATGTCGGAACTGGCGAAGAAGGCCACCAACGCCCGTCGCCTGACGCTCGACAACCGGGTGCTGCGGCGCGAGCTGTCGGACGGCGGCCAGCTGATGAGCAAGCTCATCGGCCAGAGCCCCGCCATGGAGCGGCTGCGCGAGGACGTGCTCGATCTGGGGCAGGCCGATGGCCATGTGCTGATCGACGGCGAAACCGGCACCGGCAAGACGCTGATCGCCCACGCGCTGCACGCGGTGGGGTCGCGCGCGGGCAAGAAATTCGTGCTGATCTCTTGCGCGGCGATGGATGAGGATGCGCTGATGCGCCGCCTCTTCGGCCCGATGCAGCCCGAGGACACCCGCCTGCCGGCGATCGAGGAGGCGCGCGGCGGCACGCTGGTGCTGGAAGACATCGAGAGCCTGTCGGACGCCTCGCAGGCCCGCCTGCTGTCGGTGATCAACGATCAGGGCACCCCGCCCGAGACCCGCATCGTCGCCATCTGCAACCTTCAGGACGAAGGTCGCACCTGCGAGACCGCTCTGCGCCCCGATCTCTACTACCGCCTTGCGGCGCTGAAGATCACCGTGCCGCCGCTGCGCCAGCGCGGCGAGGACATCCTGACGCTGTTCACCCGCTTCTCCGAGCAGTTCTCGGATGAATACGGCTGCGACGCGCCGCAGGTCTCGGCACAGGAGGCGGCGCAGCTCTTGCAGGCGCCGTGGCCGGGCAACGTGCGCCAGTTGATCAACCTCGCAGAGCGCGCGGTGCTGCAATCGCGCCGCGGCACAGGCACCATCGCCTCGTTGCTGATGAACGATCACGAGGACATGCAGCCGGTGATGACCACCGAGGGCAAGCCGTTGAAAGAATACGTCGAAGCCTTCGAGCGCATGCTGATCGACAACACCATGCGCCGCCACAAGGGCTCGATCTCTTCGGTGATGGACGAGCTGTGCCTGCCGCGCCGCACGCTAAACGAGAAGATGGCCAAATACGGCCTGCAACGCTCGGATTACCTCTGAGCAGAGCCTCGGAGCAGGGCATTGATCAAGGTGAGGCCGCAGCCCTCGGTGTGCGGCTTGACGCTTCGATAGGGTGCCCCTGTTAATGGCTTATTAAGCTTTTCGCTAAAACCTAAAGAAACCTCCCGGTCCATCCGGGAGGTTTTTCTGCATTCAGCGGCGTCTGCGCCGCCTGTGTGATCCCATTTGGTTAACAAGTTTTGAACAAGCAGGAGGGGAGCGGATATGAACACTCTGCCGGATATGGCGCTTGGCGCCGAGGCCGGGCTTCCGGCGTCGGAACTGGACGCGGTGCTTGATCGTCTTGGCGCGGCGGCACTGCCGCTGACCGGGGCGGTGGCCTGTCGTATCGACCTGCCTGCCGAGATCGTCGGCCCGCGCGCCATATGTCTGGCCGCGCCGCTGAGCGGGCCATTGGCCGACCATATGCAGCAGATGGCACAGGCTCGGGTGCAGCCGCTTGGCAGCGCCGCGGCACTGCCGCGCTCGGCACCTGCGCTGGGGGCTGCGCGGGACGCGGCGAACACCACGCTGCAGGAGGTCGAGGGGAGCCGCTATCGCTTCGTGCAGCGCTGCTTCACCGGCCCCTGCGGCCTTGTGCTGGGGGACATCCTGCTGGGCTTTGACGCTGCGCGCACCGGTGCGGACGAGGCTGAACAGGCGGCGCTTCATTTCACCGCGCTGCTGGCGTCGCTGCTGGCCGAGCGTCGGGGCAAGTTGGCCATGGCGCGCGACATGGCGGCGCTGGGGCGTCATGCGGCGCATCTGCAGCGGCGTCTGCGCAAGGACCCACTGACCGGGCTGGAGAATGCCACCTCCTTCGAGGCGGGGGTGCGTGATGATCTTGGCGCCGGGCGCGGCGCGCAGGCGTTGGTGCTGTTCGACGTGGATCACTTCAAAGACATCAACGATCTGCACGGCCACCAGTTCGGCGACATCTACCTGCGGGCCATCGCCGGCGCGCTGAGCAGCAGCCTGCCTGCAGACGCGCGGATCGGGCGCATCGGCGGCGATGAGTTTGCCGCGCTGCTGCGGTTGCCGAGCGACCCCGAGCCCGCTCTGGCAAGCGCATTGCGCCGCTGTCAGGCCGCGCTTCAAGGGCTTGGCGAGAGTCTGGGAAAACCCGAGATCGGCGGCGTCAGCATCGGCGCGGCGCTGTTTCCAAGGCAGGCGGAAACCTATGACACGCTGTTCGAACTGGCCGATACGGCGCTCTATGCGGCGAAACGGGCCGGGCGCGGTGCCGAGATGCTGTTCGATCCGCGACGGCACCTGCGGTTCAGCCTGCGCGAACTGATGCGCAATTTCTCGGGTGCTTTGGCCGCTGGCGAGGTGCGCCCGGTGTTTCACCCTGTGGTCGACCTCGCGACCGGGGTCTGCACCGGCTACGAGGTGCTGGCGCGTTGGCAGGCGCCCGGCGGCGACATGGTGGGGCCCGAACTTTTCTCGCCGATCTTCGAAAGCCCGGTGCTGGCCGAGCAGTTGACGCGCAGCATGATCGGGCAGGCCACCGAATGGCTGAGCCGCCTGCCGCAGCGCTGCCGCGCCGAAGGCCAGCCGCTGCGCATCGGGATCAATGTCACCCGCTTTGATCTGTGCAACCGCAGTTTTGCCGACGACCTCGCACGGCTGCTGGCGGATTTCGGTCTGAGCTGGGAGGCGCTGGTGATCGAGGTGCCCGAGACGGTAATGCTGGGCGAGACCGGCGGCAATGTGTTCGAGGCGCTCCGTGATCTGCGGGCGCGTGGAGCCAAGATCGCCCTTGACGACTTCGGCACCGGCTATGGCAGCCTGCGCCACTTGGGCACATGGCCGATCGACATGCTGAAGATCGACTGCCAGTTCGTGCAGGGCCTGAGCGCGCGCCCGCGCGACCGCGCCGTGGTCGAGGCGATCCTGAGCATGGCGCGCCGCTTTGGCTTTCGCGTGGTGGCCGAGGGGATCGAGACGCCGGGACAGCTCAGCTACCTGCGCGCCATGGGCTGCGATGCGGGGCAGGGTCATCTGATTTCCGCGCCGCTGAGCATAGAGGAGCTCACCTCTGCACCGGCGGTCTATCCGCTGAGCGGCGTCGAAGCCTAGCTTCGGCCAGAGACGCCAGTCTGTCACACCTGTCAGTCACGCAAGAAGCGGCGCCGGGCCTCTTCGGCCATTGCCTGCTTCATCTCGAGCTCTGCCAGAAGCGCCATTGCCGCGCGGCGTTCGGCGGGATCGGTGAGCGCGGCAAGCGCCTGACGCTGCAGAGCGACCTGCTTTTTCAGGGTGATCTCCTCGGGCAGCGCACCGGCCTCGGCCATGATGCGAAATCCCATGGCTTCGCCGGGATCGAGATGCGCCTCGCCGCTGCGGTCAGGCAGCGGACGGCCCTCACCTTCAAGGCCCTGCAGCTTGCCCTCGGCAAGGGATTTCAGAATCCGGCGTTCGGTCAGACGGCTCAGCCAAGACATGCAAAGGCCCACCCTTTCGCGTGAAAGAATGGGCCTTCAGGGCATAAGGTGCAAGCGCGCTGCTGTGGGGGATCAGTACCCGCGCCAGATCCAGCCGCCGCCATAGATGCGGCTGCTTTCGGGGGCGTAGAAAACGCAGGCCTGACCGGGGCTCACGCCTTCCTCGGGGGTCAGCAGTTCGACCTCGGCCTCGGTGTCCGAGATCGGACGGATGATCGCATCCCGCGGCGGGCGGGTGGAGCGGACCTTCACCTTCAGGTGCCACTCGTCGCGGCTGGTGAAGGGCTCGTCGCCAAGCCAGTTGATCTCGCGCACCGGCACCTTGCGGGTCGCCAGCATCTCTTTCGGGCCCACGATGACCTGCTGTTTGTCCACGTCGAGCTTGACCACATAGAGCGGCTCTTCCAGCCCACCGATGCCAAGCCCGCGGCGCTGGCCGATGGTGTAGTGGATCACCCCCTTGTGGGTGCCCAGCTTGCGCCCGTCCGCATGGACGATCTCGCCCGGCTCGGCGGCACCGGGGCGCAGCTTCTCGATCACCGAGGCATAATTGCCGTCGGGCACAAAGCAGATGTCCTGACTGTCGGGCTTGTCGGCCACCGACAGCCCGTATTTGGCCGCCAGCTCGCGGGTCTCGGCCTTGCTCTTCAGGTGCCCCAGCGGGAAGCGCAGATACGATAGCTGCTCGGGCGTGGTGGAGAAGAGGAAGTAGCTCTGATCGCGGTTGGCATCTGCCGCCGAATGCAGTTCCGGCCCTTCGCCGCCGACCATCCGCTGGATGTAGTGGCCCGTGGCCATGCAATCGGCGTCGAGGTCTTTCGCGGTCTCCAGCAGGTCCTTGAACTTCACCCGCTCGTTGCAGCGGATGCAGGGCACGGGCGTGGCGCCGCCAAGATAGCTCTCGGCGAACTCGTCGATCACCGCATCCTTGAAGATGTTCTCATAGTCCAGAACGTAATGCGGGAAGCCCATCTGCTCGGCCACGCGGCGGGCATCATGGATGTCGATGCCAGCGCAGCAGGCGCCCTTCTTGGCCAGCGCCGCGCCGTGATCGTAAAGCTGCAGCGTCACGCCAACCACGTCATAGCCTTCTTCGGCCAGCATGGCGGCGACGACAGAGCTGTCCACGCCGCCGGACATGGCAACGACCACCCGCGTTTCGGCGGGCGGTTTCGCGAATCCAAGCGAGTTCAGGGTCTGGGTATCGAGGGCCATCATCAATCTCCGGGAGTCCGGGGGAATATAGGAAAATGCGTCATACTAACAAGGGCGCGTTTTAGACAGCGTTAAATCACGCAAGCCCAATATGCGTCACCCCCATAGCTCGGGCGGGCGCATTGACGGCGGCAAAGGCTCAGAGCCGACGGGGGGAGCAGGCTGGGGAAGCAGGGAAGGCACGAGGGCGGAACTTGGAAGAGCAGGGACGACGAAGATGTACCTCAAGAAGATCGACGGCCCCCGCGCGGTGACCTTGCCGGACGGCTCGATCATGACCCGTGCGGACCTTCCACCGCAGGAAACGCGGCGCTGGGTCGCTTCCCGCAAGGCTGCCGTGGTGCGCGCCGTGCGTCATGGTCTGCTCACACAGGCACAGGCGATGGAGTACTACGCGCTCAGCAGCGAGGAACTGGAAGAATGGCTCCGGGCAGTGTCCTCCCACGGGGAAGAGGCGCTCAAGGCAACGCTCATTCAGCGCTTCCGGGAGTAGTGCCGTTGCGTCGTTTTAACGGAACACGGGGAAGGAGAGCCGCGCAGCTTGAAGCTGAGTGGCACGTTCGGTTAGGAGAACTATCCATTTGGGTTTCGTTCCTAAGTTGAATTGACCCCGTGCTTCCCTAGACTGCGGACCAACACACGGGGTCGCAGTAAAGAACCGTTAACTAATTTGGGACAGGCTCGGTCCCAGGGGTAAAAGAGAAGCGGAGACAGCCATGCGAATCCTTCTGGTTGAAGACGATCCAACCACATCGAAAAGCATCGAGCTGATGCTGAACCATGCCAATCTGAACGTCTATGCCACCGATCTCGGGGAAGAGGGGATCGATCTGGCAAAGCTCTATGACTACGATCTGATCCTGCTCGATCTGAACTTGCCCGATATTCACGGGCATGAGGTTCTGCGGCAGTTGCGCCTTGCGCGGATCAATACGCCGATCCTGATCCTGTCGGGGGCCGATGACACCGAGAACAAGATCAAAGGCTTCGGCTTTGGCGCTGACGACTATCTGACCAAGCCTTTCCACCGCGACGAGTTGGTGGCGCGAATCCACGCGATCATCCGCCGCTCGAAGGGGCATTCGCAGTCGATCATCCGCACCGGCAAAGTGTCGGTGAACCTCGACGCCAAGACGGTGACCGTGGCCGAACGCCCGGTGCATCTGACCGGCAAGGAATACCAGATGCTCGAACTGCTCTCGCTGCGCAAAGGCACCACGCTCACCAAAGAGATGTTCCTCAACCATCTCTACGGGGGGATGGACGAACCCGAGCTCAAGATCATCGATGTGTTCATCTGCAAGCTGCGCAAGAAACTCTCCGAAGCGACGGGGGATGAGAACTACATCGAGACAGTCTGGGGCCGGGGCTACGTGCTGCGCGATCCCGAGCCGCCGCTTGGCGCCATGGCGGTCAACGGCTGACTGGACGCGCCTCGCCCCGCGCCCTATCACGTCCTTCGAACGGCGTGATCAAGGGATACGGCAATGGCCCAGAAAGTGGCGGACAAACCGGTTGGCGATCTGACGGAAGCGGAGGCGCGTGACGAACTGGCGCGGCTCGCCGAAAGCCTGTCGCAGGCGAATGTCGCCTATCACACCGAGGACGCGCCCGAGATCTCGGACGCCGAATATGACGCGCTGAAACAGCGCAACATCGCCATCGAAGACCGCTTCCCCGCGCTCAAGCGCGAGGACAGCCCCACCGAGCAGGTCGGCGCGCCGCTGGCCGAAGGCTTCTCTAAGGTGCGCCACGCGGTGCGCATGATGTCGCTGGGCAATGCCTTCGAGGCGGAAGAGGTCAAGGATTTCGACGGGCGCATCCGGCGCTATCTCGGCATGTCGCAATTTGCCGAGCTGACCTATACCGCCGAGCCCAAGATCGACGGGCTCTCGCTCTCGCTGCGCTACGAGAACGGCACTCTGGTGCAGGCCGCCACGCGCGGCGATGGCACCGAGGGCGAGAATGTCACCGCCAATGCCCGCACCATTGACGATATCCCGCAGCAGCTCGACGGCGCCGCCGGGGATCTGCCCGAGGTGCTCGAAGTGCGCGGCGAGGTTTATATGAGCCACGCCGATTTCGCCGCCCTCAACGAGCGGCAAGCGGCGCGCGGCGGCAAATCCTTCGCCAACCCGCGCAACGCCGCCGCCGGCTCGCTGCGCCAGCTTGATGCCGAGATCACCCGCGCGCGTCCGCTGAAATTCTTCGCCTACGCCTGGGGCGAGCTGTCGGAGCCGCTGGCCGAGACGCAGATGGGCGCCATCGAACGTCTGCAGGCGCTGGGCTTTCAGACCAACCCGCTGACACAGCTGTGTGACGGGCCGGACGAGATGATCGCCCATTACCGCCAGATCGAGGAACAGCGCGCCACGCTCGGCTATGACATCGACGGCGTGGTCTACAAGGTCAACGACCTTGCCCTGCAGGGGCGGCTGGGTTTCCGGTCCACCACGCCGCGCTGGGCGATCGCGCATAAATTCCCGGCGGAACTGGCGTGGACCCGGCTCGAGGGGATCGACATTCAGGTGGGGCGCACCGGCGCGCTTAGCCCGGTCGCGCGGCTGACGCCGGTGACGGTGGGCGGCGTCGTGGTGTCCAACGCGACGCTGCACAATGAGGATTACATCGCCGGGCGTGACGCCAAGGGCGAGGTGATCCGCCCCGACGCCGAGGGCAACGCCAAGGACATCCGCACCGGCGACTGGGTGCAGGTTTATCGCGCGGGCGACGTGATCCCCAAGGTGGCCGATGTCGATCTCAGTAAACGCCCCGAGGATGCGCAGCCCTACGCGTTTCCACATGTCTGCCCCGAATGCGGCTCCGAGGCGATCCGCGAGGAGGGTGACGCCGTGCGCCGCTGTACCGGCGGTTTGATCTGCCCGGCGCAGGCGGTGGAGAAGCTCAAGCATTTCGTCTCGCGCGCCGCCTTCGACATCGACGGGCTGGGCGCCAAGCAGGTCGAGCAGTTCTACCGCGACGGCTGGGTCAAGGAACCGGCGGATATCTTCGAGCTGAAGGCACGCTATGGCGCGGGCATGCAGCAGCTGAAGAACCGCGAGGGCTGGGGCGACAAGAGCGCCAGCAACCTCTTCGATGCCATCGACGAGCGCCGCAAGATTGAGCTGAAGCGCGTGCTCTTCGCGCTCGGCATGCGCCACGTGGGCGAGGTGGTCGCGGGCGATCTGGCCAAGCACTACCTCAGCTGGTCCGCGATGATCGAGGCGGTGGACGCCGCGCTGCCCGCCGCCGAGCGCTATCGCAAGGCCGAGGCCGCGGTGGAAGACGAGCGCAAGGCCGCCGCCGCCGAGGGCCGCCGCGCGCGGATCAAGGAGACGCAGGATGCGGTCTGGGCCGAAGAGCCGAAGGTGCCCGCCGAGGCGAAATCCGCGTGGAACGATCTTGTGGGTATCGACGGTATCGGCGCCACGGTGGCGGTCTCGCTGGTGACGTCGATGAACCAAGAGGCCGAGCGCGCCTCGATCGACCGGCTGGTGGCGCATCTCGACATTCAGGACGCCGAGCGTCCGGCGACCGAAGGCAGCCCCGTCGCGGGCAAGACCGTGGTGTTCACCGGCACGCTGGAAAAGATGACCCGCGCCGAGGCCAAGGCCCGCGCCGAGGCGCTTGGGGCCAAGGTCTCGGGCTCGGTGTCGAAAAAGACCGACATTCTCGTCGCTGGCCCCGGCGCTGGCAGCAAGGAAACCAAGGCCCGCGAGCTTGGCATCGAGATCATGGATGAGGATGCATGGCTGGCGCTGATAGGGGGGTGAGAGTGCACATGAGGAGCGCCGCATGAGCCAGCGCCCGGAACCGCTCTGGCCGCTGTTTGCCGAGCTCAAGACGCTGGACGGCGTCGGCCCGAAGACCGCGCAGGCCTTCGAGGGGCTCGACGTGCACGCCCCGCGCGACCTGCTGCTGACGCTGCCGCATGCGGTGATCGACCGGCGTCCGCGCGGCTCGGTGCAGGAGGCGGTGCTGCCCGGCACGGTGACGGTCGAGGTGCAGGTGCTGCGCCACATGGCCCCTGCGGTGAAGGGGCGCCCCTACCGCATTCAGGTCGAGGATGGCGAGGGGCCGTTCCAGCTGGTGTTCTTCCATGGCCGCGCCGATTACCTCACCCGCGTGCTGCCCGAAGGCTCGCGGCGACTGGTCTCGGGCAAGGTCGAGCTCTTCGACGGCATGGCGCAGATGGTCCACCCCGACCACATCCTGCCGCTCGACGAGGCGCATACGCTGCCCGATTTCGAGCCGGTCTACCCGCTCACCTCTGGCGTCACGCAAAAGCTCATGGCCCGCGCCATCCGCGATGCCATGACGCGCGCGCCGCAGATGCCCGAATGGATCGACGGCCCGCTGAAGGACCGCGAGGGCTGGCCCGACTGGCACGACGCGCTCGAGGCCGCCCATGCGCCCGACGGAATGGACGCGCTCAGCCCCTCGGCCCCGGCGCGCGCGCGCCTCGCCTATGACGAGCTTTTGGCGCATCAGCTGACGCTGGCGCTGGCGCGGATCAACCGCCGCCGCGGCAAGGGGCACCCCACCCTGGGCGATGGCCATCTGCGCCGCCGCGTGCTTGCGGCGCTGCCCTATCGGCCCACCGGCGCGCAGCTGCGCGCGATGGATGAGATCGCCACCGACATGGCCGATGAGACGCGGATGAACCGCCTGCTGCAGGGCGACGTGGGCGCGGGCAAAACGCTGGTGGCCTTCATGGCGCTGCTGATCGCGGTGGAAAGCAGCGCGCAGGGCGTGATGATGGCGCCGACGGAAATCCTCGCCCGCCAGCACCTCGAGGGGCTGCAGCCGCTGGCCGAAAGCGCGGGCGTGGTGGTGGAAATCCTCACCGGCCGCGACAAGGGCGCCGAGCGCAAGGCCAAGCTCGCCGCGCTGGCCGAGGGCAATATCCACATCCTCGTCGGCACCCATGCGGTGTTTCAGGAAGACGTGGTGTTCCGCGACCTGCGGCTCGCCATCGTCGACGAGCAACACCGCTTCGGCGTGCGCCAGCGGCTGGAACTGGGCCGTAAGGGGCAGGGCGCCGACGTGCTGGTGATGACCGCCACGCCGATCCCGCGCAGCCTCGCGCTGGCGCAATATGGCGACATGGATGTCTCGGTGCTCGACGAGAAACCGCCGGGGCGCAAACCAGTGCAGACCGCGCTGGTCTCCACCGAGCGCATCGGCGAGGTGGTCGAACATCTGCGCAAGGCGGTCTCCGAGGGGCGGCAGGCCTATTGGGTCTGCCCGCTGGTCGAGGAAAGCGAGGTCTCGGATCTCACCGCCGCCGAAGAGCGTTTCAAGCGCCTGCGCGCGCAGTTGGGCGAGGGTGTGGTGGGGCTGGTGCACGGCCAGATGCCGCCCGCCGAGAAAGACGCCGCCATGGCGCGCTTCGTCGCCGGGGAGACCAAGGTTCTGGTCGCCACCACGGTGATCGAGGTCGGGGTGAACGTGCCCAATGCCTCGATCATGGTGATCGAACGCGCCGAGATTTTCGGGCTGGCGCAGTTGCACCAGCTGCGCGGCCGGGTCGGGCGTGGCGAGGCAGCCTCGACCTGCCTGCTCATGTACCAGCCGCCGCTGGGCGAGAGCGGCTCGAAACGGCTCACCACGCTGCGCGAGACCGAGGATGGCTTCCGCATCTCCGAGGTCGATCTGCAGATGCGCGGCGCCGGCGATCTCATCGGCACCGCGCAATCGGGCCTGCCGCGCTTCAAGGTCGCCGACCTCGAGGCGCAGTCGGGGCTGATGGCCATGGCGCAGAGCGACGCGCGCAAGCTGCTGGCCGAGGATCCGGGTCTCACCTCCGAACGCGGGCGCGCCGCACGGCTGCTGCTCTGGCTGATGCGGCAGGATGAGGCGATCGGGCTGATTTCGGTCGGCTGAGCGTTTCGGCCTCTTCTAAATCACTGTTTCTGAATGAGGATTCATCTCGTGCGTAGGCAATCTACGCACGGGCGGCGGCGCTGTTCCGGCCTCGCGTTCCGCAGTGTTCGCAAATGTTCTCAAAAAGTTCTTTACACGACTCAGGCGCTATGAGAACAAAAGAGCAACAGAGAACATGATGAGAACACGCTCACAGGGAGAGCCGAGATGATTGCCATGATCCGCACCACAGTGACCCGCGCCCAGTTCAAATCCCAGATGTCCAGCCCCTCGCTGGTGGGGGATATGATCGGCGCGCTGTCGCTCGTCGTCATCCTCGTGGGCGCGCTGCATCTGCCGCTGCTCTGACGTTTTAGATTTCTGCCTGCGGTCTTGTATCCGGCAGCCGGCGCATCCCTGTCCCTCGATGCGCGCGCCTGTTTCCCCATCCGGGTCGCCTGATCCCCGGACGCGCTGCCACGGTCTGTTCCGGATCCACCAAGACACGCCACTGCCGCCGCCTTCCACCCAGGGAGAGCGGCGGTTTTTTTATCACGATTGGGAAAGGGAAGGTCTCAGCGCGCGGCGATCACGCGCGCTGTTTCGCCGCCACCTCATTGGCGGCCTCGGTCGCGGCGTCGAGCGCCAGCATGATCGAGGCATGGCGGTTCTTATAGGCGCTGGCCGGGCGCAGCACCTCCAGCCCATCAAAGGGCGCAGGAGGAGTGGGGCCGTCTTCCTTGAGCATGGCGCGCAGCGCGTCGCGCGCCGTGGCCAATTCGGCGGGTGTGCAGCCGATGATCGCCTCGCCGACCACCGAAGCCGCCGCCTGACCCAAGGCGCAGGCCTTCACGTCCTGCCCGTAGTCGCTGACCTTGCCCTCCTGCAGCGAAAGATCCACCGTCACTGTCGAGCCGCAGAGCGGCGAGCGCTTCTTCACCGTGGCGTCGGGATGCGACAGCCGCTCGGTCCGCGGGATATCCGCCGCCAGCGCAAGGATGCGCGTGGAGTAAAGCTTGATCAGGTCGGTTTCTGCGGAAGTGTCTGCGGACATGGGTTTCCCTTTCGGCTCGCCCCCCATAGATAGGGTGCGCGCCCGGCGGCTGCAAAAAGGAATTTCACCATGAGCTTCGATCCTGCGACTTTGGTCTATGACGCAAACGGTCTGATCCCCTGCATCGCACAGCAGGAGGGCACCGGCGAGGTGCTGATGATGGCCTGGATGAACGCCGACGCGGTGGCGCGCACGCTGGCCACGGGCCGCGTCACCTATTGGTCGCGCTCGCGGCAGAGCTTCTGGGTGAAGGGCGAAAGCTCGGGCCACGTTCAAAAGCTGGTCGAACTGCGCGTGGATTGCGACCGCGACTGCCTGCTCGCCGTGGTCGATCAGACCGGGCCTGCGTGCCACACCAACCGCCGCAGCTGCTTTTACACCGCGCTGCGCGGCGGCGAGGAAGTGGAGATCATGACCCCGGTGCGCGAAGGCTGAGACGCGCCGCGCCGAGGGGCGGAGCCCCTGACACGTCACAGCTGCGGAGCCCCTCAAACGCCACAGCTGCGGAGCCGCTTAGCGCTCCAGCCCCACCATGCGCATGATGTCCTCTGGCGTTGCGCCGCTGTCGCGGTAGGTGGCGATGGCCCGCGCGTCATCGCGCTTTGCCAGCCGTTTGCCCTGCGCGTCGCGGATCAAATCGTGGTGGTGATAGACCGGCGTCACCAGCCCGAGCAGGCGCTGCAGCACCACGTGGATCGCCGTCGCCTCGAAGAGATCGCGCCCGCGCACGACATGGGTGATACCCTGCGCCGCGTCGTCCAGCACCACCGACAGATGGTAGGACCCGGGAAAGTCCCGGCGGGACAGAACCACATCGCCGATGCCGTGGATCAGCGCCTCGGGCGAAAGGCGGACAGGGCCGGTCTCTCCGGCGGGACCGGCACCGGTTTCCGCGAACCCGAGCGGCGTGTCGATCTGCGCCAGCGCCTTGCGCATGTTCAGCCGCAGCGCTTCGCCGTGGGGGCGGGGCGTGGCGCCATAGCCCGGCGCGAGCAGATCGCGGCAGGTGCCGGGATAGACGAGGCCGTCAGGGCCATAGGCAGGCTCTGCGCCCTCCTGCGGCGCCGAGGCGGCGGCCTGAATGTCGCGGCGGCTGCAATGGCAGGGGTAGATCAGCTCGCGCGCCCAGAGATCGTCGAGCGCCGCCTCATAGGCCGGCAGCCGGTCCGACTGGCGCATTGGCGGCGCGTCCCACGTGAGGCCGAGCCACTGCAGGTCCTCAAGGATTTGCGCCTCCCATTGGGGGCGCGAACGGGTGCTGTCGATGTCTTCGATCCGCAACAGAAACGCGCCATCCGCCGCCCGCGCCATGCCCGCCGCCAGCAGCGCCGAATAGGCGTGGCCGAGATGCAGCGGGCCGGTGGGCGAGGGGGCAAAGCGCGTGCGCACATCAATCCTCGCGGCGATAGGCCTTTTCGATGCGGCGGGTGCGGCGTTCCTCGCCGGACTGATAGATCAGCACCCATGCCAGCAGGATGAACATCGGATGCGTCAACCCGCCCGAGAAGATGATCGCCGGCACCCAGACCAGAAAGACCACGATCGACAGGATCGGACGCCCGGTCAGCAGGATCGACAGCGGCGGCAGCAGCAAGGCGAGCACATAGTTCATGCGGGCACCTCCTGCGCGGCGAGCCAGTCCTGCCAGACGCCCTTGGCGCGGTCGGTATAGGCCTTGTAGCGGTCCTTGCGGCCACGGCGGCCACCGCGCAGCCCTTCGAGCGGGCGGAACAGGCCGAAGTTCACGTTCATCGGCTGGAAGGTCTTGGCTTCGGCGCCGCCGGTGATGTGGTGGATCAGCGCGCCATGGGCGCTGTCCTGCGGCACATCGGCGACCGGCTGGCCGAGGATCTCGGCGGCGGCCATGCGGCCTGCGACGAGCCCCATCGAGGCGCTTTCCACATAGCCTTCGACGCCGGTGATCTGCCCGGCGAAACGCAGGTTCGGACGGCTCTTGAAGCGCATCTGCGCGTCCAGCAGCGTCGGCGAGTTGAGGAAGGTGTTGCGGTGGATGCCCCCCAGACGCGCAAAGCTGGCGTTCTGCAGCCCCGGAATGCGGCGGAAGACCTCGGTCTGCGCGCCGTATTTCATTTTCGTCTGGAAGCCGACGATGTTGTAGAGCGTGCCAAGCGCATTGTCGCGGCGCAGTTGCACCACGGCATAGGCCTTTTCCTCGGGATTATGGGGATTGGTCAGGCCGACCGGCTTCATCGGCCCGTGGCGCAGCGTCTCGCGTCCGCGCTCGGCCATCACCTCGATCGGCAGGCAGCCGTCGAAGTAGCCGGCTGTCTCGCCCTCGTGGAACTCGGTCTTTTCGGCGGCCAGCAGCGCGTCGATGAAGCCCTCATACTGCTCTTTGGTCATCGGGCAGTTGATATAGGCCTTTTGCTCTTCTTCGGTCTCGCCCTTGTCGTAGCGGCTCTGCAGCCACGCCGTGTCCATGTCGATCGTGTCGAAATAGACGATGGGGGCGATGGCGTCGAAAAAGGCCAGCGCTTCGCTGCCGGTCTCGGCCTGCAGCGCCTTGCCGAGCGCGCCAGAGGTCAGCGGGCCGGTGGCAAAGATCCAATGGCCGTCATCGGGCAGTTCGGTGATCTCTTCGTCGCTGACCGAGACGTTGGGCAGAGCGCGCAGCTTGGCGGTCACCGTTTCCGAGAACGGGTCGCGGTCCACCGCCAGCGCGCCGCCAGCAGGCAGCCGATGCTCATCGGCGCTTTGCATGATCAGCGAGCCCGCCTGCCGCATCTCCCAATGCAGAAGGCCGACGGCGTTCTGCTCGTCGTCATCCGAGCGGAAGGAGTTGGAACAGACCATCTCGGCCAGATTGCCGGTGCGATGGGCGAAGGTTTCCACCTTCGGCCGCATCTCGTGAATGACCACGTCGACACCCAGCCGCGCCGCCTGCCAGGCGGCCTCGGACCCGGCCATGCCGCCGCCCACGATATGAAGAGTTTTGCTCATGCGGGGCAGATAGGCGATCCGCGCCCCCGTGTTAAGGGGGCGCGGGACGCCAGAGTGCGAAAATCGCGCCGATCTATTGCGCCGCCATGGGCCGGCGGGCCAGCTGGCATTCGGTCCAGAGCGCCTCCAGCGCCTCGGTGAGATGGGCGATCTGCGCCGCGTCATGCACCGGCGAGGGGGTGATGCGCAGGCGCTCGGTGCCGCGCGGCACGGTGGGATAGTTGATCGGCTGGATGTAGATGCCATGCTCCTGCAGCAGCCGGTCCGAGATGTAGCGGCATTTCTGCGGGCAGCCGACCATCACCGGGATGATGTGGCTGGGGTTCTGCAGATGCGGAATGCCGATCCGGTCAAGCGCGGCCCGGACCTGCGCCACGGCGGCGCGCTGCGCCTTGCGCTCGGCGGTCGAGGTCTTGAGATGCGCCACGGCGGCGCGCGCGCCTGCGGCCACAGCGGGCGGCAGCGCGGTGGTGAAGATGAACCCCGAGGCAAAGCTGCGGATGAAATCGCAGGTGGCGGCGGAGGCGGCGATATATCCGCCCATCACGCCATAAGCCTTGCCGAGCGTACCTTGGATCACGTCGATGCGGTCCATCAGCCCTTCGCGCTCGGCCACGCCGCCGCCGCGCGGCCCGTAGAGGCCGACCGCATGCACCTCGTCGAGATAGGTCATCGCGTTGTAGCGCTCGGCAAGGTCGCAGATCGCGGCGATGGGGGCGATGTCGCCATCCATGGAATAGACGCTCTCGAAGGCGATCAGCTTGGGTTGCTCGAGGGGCAGCGCGGCGAGGTGGCGCTCGAGGTCTTCGAGGTCATTGTGCTTCCAGATGATCCGCTGCGCCTTGGAGTGGCGGATGCCTTCGATCATCGAGGCGTGGTTGAGCGCGTCCGACAGGATCACCAGATCGGGGATGCGCGCCCCCAGCGTTCCGAGTGCCGCCCAGTTCGACACATAGCCCGAGGTGAACAGCAGCGCCGCATCCTTGCCGTGCAGATCGGCAAGTTCGGCCTCCAGCAAGACATGCGCATGCGTGGTGCCAGAGATATTGCGGGTGCCACCGGCCCCGGCACCGCAGGCGTCGAGCGCGCCGTGCATCGCGTCCAGCACCGCGGGGTGCTGGCCCATGCCGAGATAGTCGTTCGAGCACCAGACGGTGACTTCGCGCCCCTCGCCATGATGGGTTGCGGCGGGAAAGTCGCCGCGATGGCGTTCAAGCTCGGCGAAATGGCGGTAGTTGCCGTCCTCTTTCAGCCGGTTGAGGTGGTCGCGAAACAGGGCCTCATACATGCTCAGAACTCCGTGGCCGTGGTGGCGATGCGTTCGAGCAGATCGTTGACCGGCGTCATGCTCTCGCGGCCATAGCTGCGATACCCGATGGTGGTACGGCCGTCGCGCGCGGCGGCGTAGATTGCATAGGGGCAGAAGGCGATGTTCGCCGGGTCCGCCTCCATCACCTCGCGCGAGGTGGTTGCGGAACAAAACAGGTACACGTCGGCGCCGTCGAAGAGTTGGACGTCAGAACCGACGTCCTCGGCGGTGCGTGCCAGCATCTCGCCCACATGGCTGACGTGATCGACCACCAGCCCTTCACCGATGATGGCATTCTCGAGCGCGAAGGTGGCGTCCTCGAAGCTGCCGTCGAACTCATGGGTGACGATCTCCTGCGCCAGCGCGGGCAGGGGCAGGGGCAGGGCGCTCGCCGCAAGTATGGCCAGAGTTTTCAGCATGGTTTCCTCCCTTGGTTTGCCCCGCTGCCTTGCTCGGCTCCTCCCGGCGGAATGGGGCTGATCCAGCTTACCATGACTTGTGCTTGGGCCATTATCTTGGCCGCAGAGGTATGGAAGCCGGGAAAACCGACCCACGCCATACGCGGGCCGGTCATTGGTCACTGGCTGAAGGTCGACAGATAGGCGATCACCGCGTCGATCTCTTCCTGCTTGCGCAACCCGGCGAAGGACATCTTGGTGCCTTTCATCGCGTCGCGCGGCTTGGTGAGGAACTCGGTCAGGCGATCATGGGTCCATTTGTCGCCCGCCTCATGCGCCGCCTCGAAGGTCTTCGAATAGCGGAAGTCCTCGACATGGCCGACGGTGGCACCAACGACGCCGTTCAGCACCGGGCCGGACTTGTTCTTGGCATCCTCTCCGACCGCGTGACAGGCTTGGCACTTGCGGAAGATCTTCTCGCCCGCGGCGACAAGCTCCGGATCGGGAGCGGCTGCGGCAGGCGCGGGTTCGGCGGCGGGGCTCTCTGCCTCGGCAGAGGTCTCCGCGGCGGCCATCTGGACCTCTTCGGCGGCTTCCTCCTTCGGGGCGTCTCCGGTGGCCGAGGCCTCTTCATCCGCGCCCTTGTCGGGGGTCACGTCGAGCACCGTGGCCTGCATGGTGATCTCGACGCTCTCCTTGCAGTCCGACATGCAAGGCTCGGTCCGCCACTGCGGGTATTCCGTCTCGGCACGGTCGTCGATGATGAAGCCGTCCGTATTGGGCAGCACCACTTCCGAGAAGTTCTCATCCGAGAGCACGAAGTCATCTTCGACGAGGTAGTTCGAATAGAGGATATAGGCGGTGATCGCATAGACCTCATCGGGAGCCAGCGACTGCGCGTTGCCGAAGGGCATAGAGCGGTGCACATAGTCCCAGACGGTTGACAGATAGGGCCAGTAGCTGCCCACGGTCTTCACCGGGTCCTTGTTGGCGAGCGTGTCCTCGCCGCCCGCCAGCTTGGGCCAGTTGCCCGAGCCTTCGGCAAACTCACCGTGGCAGGAGGCGCAATTGTCGGAGAACAGCATCTCGCCATCTTCGACCGAGCCGCTGCCGGGCGGCAGGCCAGTGCCATCGGGCGAGACGTCGAGGTTCCATGCGGCAACTTCCTCGGGCAGGGCCGGGCGCCCAATGCCGAGCTTGGCCTCCTTAGGGGCCTCATCCGCATGGGCGGCGGCGACCAGCGTGCCCGAGGGCTCGGGGGCCTTGGCCAGCGGAATGGTGTGGCGCGGGCTTTCCGGCATGTCGGCCACGAAACGGTCGGCCATGTTGATCGCAAAGGTCAGGGTGACCGCGATCCCGCCAAAAACGCTGCCGTAAAGCTTAAGAGACTTCGACATTCTCGGCCTCCCCCGTGGGCTTCACCCACCAAGTCTGAATGCAATTGTTGTGGTAGACGGAGTTCTCGCCCCGGACGTCGCGCAACTGCGTCTTGGTGGGCTGCACATAGCCCGTCTCATCCATCGCGCGGGATTGCAGGAACATCTCCTCGCCGCTCCACTCGGTGTCGAGGTAGAAGCGGGTGAGCGCCTTGTTCTCCCCCTCGCGGGCGAGGCGGGCGGTCTGCCAGTTCTTGCCGCCATCGGTAGACACGTCGACGCGGGTGATCTTGCCGTGACCGGACCATGCAAGGCCGGTGATCACCAAGGGGCCATGACCGTGCTTGATGGGGGCCTGCGGGCTGGGCGAGGTGATGACAGACTTCGCGTCCATCACCCATGTCCATTTGCGCGAGGTGCCATCGGCCAGCGTGTCGGTGTATTTGGAGGTCTCCTCGCGGCTCTCCACGGGGCCGTCCATCACCTCGATGCGGCGCAGCCATTTCACCCACATGTTGCCTTCCCAGCCGGGCACCACAAGGCGCACCGGATAGCCATGCTCCTTGCGCAGCGCCTCGCCATTGGCCTTGAAGGCGACCAGCACGTCATCCAGCGCCTTCTCCATCGGGATCGAGCGGCCGTTAGAGGAGGCATCGGCGCCCTCGACATAGACCCATTTGTCCGTCGTGGCGGGAAGACCGGCTTCTTGCAGCAGGGTGCGCAGCGGCACGCCGGTGTATTCCATGTTGTGGATCATGCCATGGGTGAACTGCGCGCCATTGAGCTGCGCGCCCGCCCATTCCATACCGGTGTTCGCGGCGCATTCGCAGAAATACACGTGGTTCTCGCGCGGGAAGCGTTCGAGATCCTCATAGGTGAACACCAGCGGCTGATCGACCAGGCCGTTGATCATCAGCCGGTAATCTTCCTTGCGCAGTTCGATCGCGCCGGAGTGGTGCCGCTCGAAAGCGCAGCCCTGCGGGGTGATCGTGCCATCGAGCGCGTGGATCGGCGTGAAGTTGATCGAGCTGATCGGATCGGCGGTCAGCCATGGCACGTTGCGGCGCACCACGTCTTCCTCGAAACGGATCGGCATGCCGTAGGGCGTGGCATCGACGCCGTCGCCAAACCCCTGCGCCCAGGGTTGCACCTCTGTGATCAGCGGGTCGGGGCCATCCGCGGCGCGGGCGGCGCCTGCGGTGACCGCCACGGTGGCGGCCCCCTGCAGGAAGGCGCGGCGCGAGGTCTTCGGTTCGCTCATTCTCTCCTCCTTGAAGTCTTTTGCACCGGCCATCAGGCACCCACCACGTCGACGGAGTTGTTCTCGTCGAGCGTGACGCGCCCGAGGCTGCGGATATGGCTTTCCACCACGTCCCAGATCGGCGGGCCCTCGGTGCCCTCGTTGACGCTGGCCCAGCCCGCGACGACGTAGGACTTCGCCGGGTCGATCGCCTCGCCGGTCTTCAGCAGCGTCATCTCCGAGACCCGCTCGCCGACCGGGGCGGTGACGTCGATGCGATAGCCAAGCCCGCCGACGCGGACCATGTCGCCGCCTTGCTGGTAATAGGGATCGGGGTTGAAGATGTTGTCGGCCACGTCTTCGAGAATGACCTTGAGAAACTCGCCGGTCATCTCCGAGCGGTAGGCCTCGGGGTAGGTCATCGAGGTGACGTTCCAGATGTCTTCGCGGGTGATCGGATCGCCCGCCACCAGCGACGGCCCCCAGCGCACGCCGGGCGACATGGCGATCTGCGCGTCGCGCTGGGCGAGCAGCGCGTCGCAGATCAGGTCGTCCCATGTGCCGTTGAAATTGCCGCGGCGGTAGAGCGTGGTGTCGGTGTGGCCGATCACCTCCGAGAGCTTGTCGGCATAGGGCGCGCGCTGGGCGTCGATCAGCGCGGTCATCTCGGGGTCGGGGGCGATCACATCCGAGAAGATCGGGATCAGCTTGTGACGGAACCCCATCATCCGGCCATCGCGCACATCCAGATCGACGCGGGAGACGAATTTGCCGTTGGAGCCCGAGGCGATGATGATCGTCTCGCCCACCAGCACCGGTTCGGGCAGCGCGTCATGGGTATGGCCCGACAGCAGCACGTCGATGCCGGTGACTTTCTCGGCCATCTTCTTGTCGACGTCGAAACCATTGTGGCTCAGCACCACCACCAGTTCGGCGCCGTCCGCCCGCACCTCGTCGACCATCTCCTGCATGCGCTCGTCGCGGATGCCGAAGGAATACTCGGGGAACATCCACGAGGGGTTGGCGATCGGCATATAGGGGAAGGCCTGACCGATGACGGCGATCTTCACCCCGCCGCGCTCGAAGAACTTATAGGGCTGGAACAGCTCGGCCGGTTCGTCCCACTCGGCGTCAAAGATGTTCTGGCCAAGCGCGGCGAAGGGCAGCCCCTCGACGATCTCGCGCACTCGCTCCGAGCCGAGGGTGAACTCCCAGTGGAAGGTCATCGCGTCGGGCTTGAGCAGGTTCATCACGTTGACGCAGTCCTGCCCGGCGGTCTGATAGCAGGTGTAGCTGCCGTGCCATGTGTCGCCGCCATCCAGCAGCAGCGCATCGGGGCGCTCGGAACGGATCTGCTTCACCACCGTGGCGACACGGTCCATGCCACCGACGCGGCCATACGCCTTGGCCAGCGCGGAGAAATCGCCAGAGGAGAGGGCGTAATGCGATGGCGAGCCATCCGCGATCCCGTACATCTTGCGGAAGTCGGCGCCGGTGAGATGGGGCACCTCGCCGCGGTTCGGGCCAACGCCGATATTCACCGAGGGCTCGCGGAAGTAGATCGGCTTCAGCTGGGCGTGGATGTCGGTGATATGGATCAGCGAGACATTCCCGAAGGCGGGCATGGCCAGAAGATCGTCCTGCGTCAGCTGCTGCTGCGCGGCGAGCCGGGCCCAGTTGCCAAAGCCGGAGCCCCCATAGGCCGCAGCCGCAGCCATGGAGACCTGAAGGAAGTCGCGTCTGGAGATCATCGGGCTTTCCTCTTACGCATTCGAATGCGTGAATTTGTTAGAAGCGAGAAGCCCCGCGCGAGCCTGTCGCGCGGGGCAGGGATCAGTTGCGGACCGAAGGGCCCTCGACCGACAGGCCATTGCCGCGCGAGGCGACATAAAGCTCGAGGGCCACGAACTCGGGGCTGCCGGGGGCATAGGTTTCCGCGCGGGTGTCGCGCACACAGCCCTTGAAGCGCGAATGCACACCGTTGAGCTGCGCGTTCTTCAGCCGGTACGCTGGAAAGGCGTTGATCTGGCCCTGGCTGAGATGGTCGGCGCGGATGTAATTGCCGTAGTTCTGCTCGTGGCAGTTGGCGCAGCTCAGTTCCAGCTGGCCGGTGCGCGTGTAGTAGAGCTCTTTGCCAAGCTCCCACGTCGCCTCGACCGGACCGTCAATAGCCACGTTGACCGGCATCCCGCGCGAGACCGCCGAGAGCAGCGCCACCATATTGATCGCGTCCTTGCCGTCGTATTTCCACGCCTCGGCGCCCATACGCTCGGTGCGGCAGCCGTTGACCTGCATCTGCAGCGTGCGCACCTCTTCGGTCTCGTCGTTCCACTTGGGATAGGTGGCCTTGACGCCAGCCATATCCTCGGGCTCGCCGTGGCAGGAGGCGCAGCTCTTGCCTTCGCTGCCTTCGACCATCGCCCATTGTTCGCGCGCGTCGTCGACGAAGATCATTCCGGGATTGTCGAAATCATCCATCTCGAGCGCCTGCGTCTCGTCCGAGCGGAAGTGCCAGCCCGACATCACCTCGTCCATCGCCTCCGAGAGAAACTCGGGCGCGGGGGCCTTCGTGGTGATCTCGATTTCGCCGTTGATGACAAGCTCGTCGTCATCGGGCCCGCCGGCCTGCACCACCAGCGGTGCCGCCAGCAGGGCGAGCGCGGTCAGCGCGGTCGCCTTGCGTATCATGATACTCCTCCCTCCAGTTGACCCATCCCCTGCGGGGCGGGTGGGGCTTCGGGCGGCGCGGCTCCTCAACCGCCCGCCCGACGCGCGTCATTCGATGGCGATCGCCTTGGTCTCGGTGTAGGTCGAGCCGTCGTCGTCGAGCCATGTGAAGGTGAACTCGCCAGCCTCGGGCACGGTGGCCTCGAACTCGAAATACGGGTTGGTCGAGATCGCCGGTTCCATCGTCACGTCGATGACGTTCTGGCCGTTGAAATCGCAGGTGAAGCGATTGATGATCGAGCGCGGGATGATGTTGCCGTCGCTGTCTTTGCGCTGGCCGCTTTCCATCGGGTGGCTGATCAGCACCTTGATGGTGATCGCCTCGCCCGCCGATGCGGTCTTCGGCACTTTGACGCGGGGTCTGACTCCGGATGCCATAGCTCTTGCTCCTCCTTATCCGCCGCAGCCGCCGATGGTGACCTTCACGGTCTTGGCGGCGCGGGCAAAGCTTCCATCCTCCATCTTCGCGATGGCGATCACATCCTGCGTGCCGGCAAGCCGGATGCGGGTGGAGGCCATGCGCGAGGCCGCGAGCGGGCCGAATGCGAAGGTGGCGACGGCGGGCGTCGGGTTGCCGGCCGCCAGCACGAGGATCTCGGACGCGCCGGGCGCATCGACGGTGATCGGCACGGTGTTGCCGTTCTCTGCGATTTCAGGCGCGGTGAGATCGATGCCGCTGTCGGCCATGTCGGCGCCCCCGGTGAACTCGGCGATCATGTCGTCGACCGAGGCGTTGGCGCGGTAGGGCAGAACGCTCAGCGCCAGCGCGCCGAGGGCAAGGCCCAGAGTGTCTCTTCGTGTCAGCTGCATGCTGTCTCCTCTCTCAGCTGTCCTGCAGGGTCATCAGGAAGGCCACCACGTCCTCGATCTCCTGCGCGGACAGGATCGGGGGCAGGTCACCTTGTGCAGCCTTGCCGGTGTAGCCGTCGCCGGGCCGGATGAAGCCACTGCTTTTGTAGAATGCGGGCATAACCGTGCCCTCGAACATCTTCTTGGCGTTCGCCACGATGCCGCGCAGCTCCGCCTCGGAGCGGTAGCCGCCGACACCGTCGAGCATCGGGCCGACCTCGCCGTGGAACGGCGCGTCCTTGAGCGCGGTGATCTCGTGGCAGGCGACGCAATTGCCCTTCGACCGTGTGGTCATGACCACCGCACCGTTTGCCGGGTCTCCGGGGGTGCCGGTCAGCGAGCTTTCGATTTCGCCGTAGTCTGTGAAACTCACGTCAGCGGGGGCCGTGGGGTCTGCCAATGCGGCAGATGCAACTATCCCGATGACGGACGCGATTGCGACCGTGGTTTTCATGTCTCCTCCCCTTCCATGGGTTGAATGCTACGGCACACTGTGGGGGATACGCAACAACAAATTCATAGCCGTGAATTTTAAGATATGATTAAGCGTTCCCGCCATGGCGATCGCCGCAACGCAGAAAAATCAAGAGGTTGGCCCTAATTGCGCCCGGACTGCCCTCTGACTGTTCGCCTCGCTCCGGCGCAGTTTCCGCGTCTAGTCAGAGGCTTGCGGGCGCCGCTCTTCGATCATCCGGGCGTGGTATTTCTGGAAGGGCTCGTCGCCGTCATAGCCTTTCTCCAGCACCCATGTGAGCAGATCGCCGGTGGTCCCCGCAGAGAATGCGCCGGGCAGGGTGGCGACCGCCGCTTCGTTCGCCGGGGTGCCTTCGACCTCTTCGGGCAGGAACATCAGGGTCGGCGTGAACAGCAGGCTCCAGCGCCGCACCATGTCTTTCTCGGGCAGGGTGGTGCCGTCGAAATCGGTCACTTCGACATCGCCGAACATGTTGATCTGGATGACGAAGTAATCCTCGCTCAGCATCTTCTCGATATCTGGCTGAGGAAAGACCTCGGCGTGCATCTTGGTGCAATAGATGCAGCCGCGCTGCTCGACGAGAATCATCAGCCGCTTGCCCTCGGCATTGGCCTCGGCGAGATCGTCGGACAGATCCTTGAAGGTGTCATGCATCCAAGGCGCCTTATGCAGCCCGTCGTCGCCAAGTTCGGCGGCGAGGCCGGGCAGGGCGGCGGCGCAGGTCAGCAGCGTGGCGGTCATGAGCGCGGGTAGGGGTCGTGGTTGTCTCATCGGTCTCCTCCTTCCGATGTGGGTCCCGGGCCGATGTGGGCCCCGGGGGCAGCGGCGTTTCAGCCGATGCTGGTGAACCAGGGAATATGTTCGATCATCCAAGCGGCGATGAGGTTGAGGCTGCCTGTGGCGATCAGCACGCCGAACAGGATCAGCAGCAGGCCCATCGCCTTTTCGACGCGGCCAAGATGGCGCCGGAACCGCGCCATGAAACTCAGGAACGGCCCGATGAAGGCCGCCGCCAGCACGAAGGGCAGGGTCATCCCGGCGCCATAGGTCAGCAGCAGCAGAGCGCCGTGCTGGGCGGTGTCCTGCCCGGCGGCGGTGAACAGAATCGCCGCCAAGACCGGGCCAACGCAGGGCGTCCAGCCGAAGGCGAAGGCGAGGCCGATCACGAAAGCTCCGAAGAGCCCGGTGGCGTTCTGCGCGTCGGCCCGCACCTGACGGTAGAGAAAGCCGATCTTCAGCACGCCAAGAAAATGCAGCCCCATCAGGATGATAATCCCCGCAGCGATCCAGCGCAGCACGCCGAACCACTCGCGCACCAGCTGCCCAAAGAGCGTGGCCGTGGCACCAAGGCCGACGAAAACCGTGATCACCCCCAGCGCAAAGAACAGCGCGCCGGTGATCGCCCGCCGCCGCAGCCCCTCGGGGACCGTTCCGGTCTCCGCCACCACATGCACGCCCTGTCCGGCGAGATAGGACAGATAGAACGGCACCATCGGCAGGATGCAGGGGGACAGGAAAGACAGCAGCCCGGCCACAAAAGCGCCCAGAAATGTGACATCGAACATTCGGCTGCACCCCTCCCAAAGTACATATTCGCATATTACGTTACGTATGTGATATGCTGCCCGTCAATCATGCTGGAAAGGTTTCGATGCGCTATCTCGTGATCCTCGCTCTTTTGCTGCTGCCAATGCGCGTCTCCGCCGAGACGCTGCTGATGATGGTGCGACAGGATGGATGTGCCTATTGCGAGGCGTGGGAGGCGCAGATTGGCCCGATCTACCCGAAAACGCAGGAATCTCGGATCGCGCCGCTGGCCCGTGTCGAGTTTCGCGCGATCCCGGATGACGTTGCGCTCAAACGGCCGGTGGTCTTCACCCCGACCTTCGTCTTGCTGCGCGACGGGATGGAAACTGGGCGAATCGAAGGCTATCCTGGCGAAGACTTTTTCTGGGCCCTTCTGGGCCGCCTCCTAGAGGACCTCCCATCCTCCCCGACGATAGACGGATGACGCCGATGTCGAATGCAGCCCCGCTCCCCGTGTTTGACGAGGGTATGAGCGAGCCGGAAATGGACCGGTTCATGGAAAAGGCCGAAGCGGCCTCGAACCTTCTCAAGGCGATGAGCCACGGGGGGCGGATGATGATCCTGTGTCATCTGGCCTCGGGCGAGAAATCGGTGACCGAGCTCGAAGATCTGCTCTCCGCCCGACAGTCGGCGGTGTCGCAGCAGCTGTCGCGGCTGCGGCTCGAGGGGCTGGTCACGCCGCGCCGGGATGGCAAGACGATCTACTACTCCTTGACGGACGATCGGCCGAAGAAGATCATGGAGGTCATATACGACCTGTTCTGTCGAGAGGAGTGACCGGGGGCGACAGCCGCCGGTCGGAAGGGAGCGGCGGACGGCATGTTCGACTTTGGTGATGGCGCCGCGATTGCGGCGCTTGCTGGCCTGTTTGGGGGGATCGTCCTCGGGCTCGCGGCCCGGCTGGGGCGGTTCTGCACCCTCGGCGCGATCGAGGACGCGCTCTATTCCTCGGACAGTCGGCGCCTGCGCATGTGGGGCGTGGCCATCGGCACGGCCATCCTCTGCACGCATGTGGCGCTGGCGGCGGGCTGGATCGATCCTGCGCAAACCTTCTTTCTCTCTCGTCAGTGGTCCTTGCCCGCGACGGTGATCGGCGGGCTGGTCTTCGGCTACGGCATGGCGCTTTCGGGCAATTGCGGCTACGGCGCGCTGGCCCGGCTGGGCGGCGGCGATCTGCGTTCGCTGGTCATTGTCGTGGTGATGGGGCTCACCGCCTATATCACCATCTCCGGGCCGCTGGCCTTCCTGCGTGTCGCGGTGTTTCCCGAATATCCGCCCGAAGGCCCGCAGGCGCTGTTCCAACTGACCGGCGCGCCGCTGCTGACCGGGGGGCTGGTCGGCGGCGCAGTAATCGCCGCGGCGCTCAGCGGCGGCGGCATGACCCGCGCGCCACGGTTCATCGGCTGGGGCGTGCTGGTCGGCCTTGCGATCACCTCCGGCTGGCTCGGCACGCAATGGGCGGCCACCGCAAGCTTTGGCGCGCTGCACGTCGAGAGCCACTCTTTCGCCCGGCCCTTGGGAGAGAGCCTGCTGTGGCTGATGACCGCCTCGGCGGCAGCGCCGGGCTTTGCCGTGGGCTCGGTCACCGGAGTGCTGCTCGGCGCTTTCCTCGGCTCATGGCGCAAGGGCCACTTCCGCTGGGAGGCCTGTGAGGACCCGCGCGAGCTCAAGCGGCAGATCCTCGGCGCGGCACTGATGGGGCCGGGCGCGGTGCTCGCGGCGGGCTGCAGCGTTGGGCAGGGGCTCAGCGCCTTCTCCCTGCTGACCTTCAGCGCGCCGGTGGCGCTGCTGTCGATCTTCGTCGGGGCGGCCTTCGGGCTGCGGCAACTCATCGTCGGATTCGCGCCCGCCGAGTGAACGGGCGGGCCGTCCCTCGGGCGCGGCGATCCGTGGCAGGCGTTGCGACATGCGTATTTTTAAAGAGAAGAAGCTGCGGGCGCTGTGCTTTTGGGCCCGATGAAAGTCTTCTCTTCACGGGCGGGCAGTCGCACCATAGAATGCGAATATGTGAATTGGAGGAGATCACATGTTCCGCTCACCAGCCCGCCCCATTACGTCGCCTCATAGGCTGTCAGGCGCCCTGTCGCGCAGGCAGCTGCTGCGCAGCGCCGCCGCCGCCAGCCTCGCGCCTTTGCTGCCGCAGCGGCTCGTCGCCGAAACCGCCATAGGATCGGCCCGGCTGACCACGGTGAGCGATGGCAATCTCGTGCTGCCGGGGTCCTTCCTTTTTGCCGGGATGCCCGAGGAGGAACTGGCGCAGATCCTCGCGGCGCATCATGTCGACCCGGCGCGGGTGACGCCCGAATGCAATGTCACTCTTTGGCAGGACGAGACGCAAACCGTGCTTTTCGATGTAGGGTCCGGCTCCACGTTCATGGAGAGCGCGGGCTTGCTCTTAGACAGTCTCGACGCGGCGGGCGTGGCGCCGGACGAGGTGACCGCCATCGTCTTCACCCACGCCCACCCGGATCACCTCTGGGGGCTGCTCGACGATTTCGACGATCTGGTGTTCCCGCAGGCGCGCTACCTCATGGGGCAGCAGGAATGGGACTATTGGTGGGACCCCGAGACCGCGCGCACCATCGGCACCGCGCGGCAGGCCTTCGCCGTCGGCGCCCGGCGCCGCATGGAGATGATCGAGGACCGCATTGAACGCTTCGGCGACGGCGAGGAAATCCTGCCCGGCGTGGCTGCGATGCTGACGCCGGGCCACACACCGGGTCATATGAGTTTCGAGCTAAGATCGGGCAGCGAGGCGGCGATGGTCATCGGCGATGCCATCGGCAATGATCACGTGGCCTTTGCGCGGCCAGGCTGGGAGGCCAATTCCGATCAGGACCCGACCCGCGGCGCGCAGACCCGCAGCGCGCTGATGGACCGGCTGGCGCAGGAGCAGATGCTGCTGATCGGCTTTCACCTGTCGCAGGGCGGCATGGGGCGCGCCGAGAAAACGCAGGACGGCTACCGCTTCATCCCCGCCTGACGCCGGGAAAAAAAGCGCACCGTCCCCCGCTTCTTCTCTTTCCAAATACGCATGGCGCCGTGCCCCACACAGGGCGCCGCGCCGCAGAAGAGGGCCAAAGCCTTACTCCATTGCGCCGACCTCCGGCAGCGCCTTCACATAGGCCGCCACCGCCGCCCGGTCTTCGGCGGGCAGCTTGGCGAAATTCTCCACCACCGCGACCATATGGCCGCCAGCGCTGTCGTAATCGGGGGTGAAGCCGGTCTCGAGGTAATAGGCGATGGACGCGGCATCCCAGCTCAGCTTGTCCGGCGTCAGCGCGGGGATCGAGCCCTCGCCAGAGGGGTTCGGTGCGCCGGTCAGCCAAGCCTCGCGCTGCAGCCCGCCAAAGCCATCGCGCGGCGTGTGGCATTCACCGCAATGGGCCAGCGCCTCGACCAGATAGCGCCCGCGTGCAAGCTCCTCAGTCTCTGCATCGGCCATCACCCACGAGGGATCGAGGTAAAGCTGCTTCCACAGTCCAAGCCCGCGCCGGATATTGAAGGGAAAGCCCACCTCATGCGGCTGGCTCGGTTCCTGCGAGGCGGGCAGGGATTGGATGTAGCTCCAGAGGTTCGCCACGTCCTGCGGCTGCATGCGGATGTAGGCGCCATAGGGAAAGGCGGGGTAATAATGCTGCCCCTCGGGCGAGACGCCGCGCAGCAGCGCATTGGCAAAGTCGTGCAGCGACCACGCGCCGATGCCCTGCACCGGGTCGGGCGAGATGTTCGGCGCGATGAACGTGCCGAAGTCTGACGCGAAACGCTGGCCGCCCGCCAGAACGAGCTTGTCCTCGCTCTCGGGCGCATGGTGGCACGAGGCGCAGCCCGCGGCGGTGAAGATACTCTCGCCGCGCGCGGGATCACCGGCGGCGTCACCGGAAAATTCGCTCTCGGGCAGGATGTCGGGGGCGCTGATCAGCCAGAGGGCTCCGGCGGCGACCAGCGCCGCCAGAACGGAAAAGCCCAGAAGGCGGCGCATGGCTTACTCGGGCGCGCGGTAAGTGTCGTGGCACGCCTTACAGGCGCCGCCGAGTTGCCCCATCGCTGGGCCAAGCGCCTCCTGACCAGTCGCCGCGACCTGCTGCATGTTGGCGGCAGCCTCACCGAAGCCGCTCCACTTGCTGGCGAAATCGTCCCAACTGTCCCAGATTTCCGCCTTGGCGCGGGTGCCGTCGATGTCCATCTCCGAGGTGCCCTCGGCGAAGAGGGGCGCTTCGTCAATCATCGACACGCCGACCAGCGAGTCGGCGGCCTTTTGCGCGGCATCGGCGTCATAGGCGGTCTTGCCTTGGGCCATGTCGCCAAGAATGCCGAGATTGATCGCCATGATCCGGAACTGGCCCTGACGTGCCTTGACCGGCGCGGGCAGGTCCTGCGCGGTGGCGGCGGCGGCGCTGCCCAAAGTGGCGAGCGCGGCGAGGGCGGCAATCGTGGTCTTCATTGGAAACTCCCTTTCCTCCCGAAAGCGGGCTGTCCTTCAAAACACTTGCGCGTCAGAGGGTAGCGGAGCACCGGGTGCGATCAAGCCTTGTCAGGTTCCAGGGAGGTGCCGGGCAACCGCGAACCGGTTGCATAAGGAGGCGGGGTGCGATGAGCGTTTTTCTTACAATTATAGTGACTTGTTGGGCGAAGCTCTCTTGATGAAAGAACATAGCTTGCCCTAGGTAACTTTATCGCGCGCTGTTACTGGCTGACCCGCATGGGCGCCCGCATCCGCTCGGCGGTCAATGCGTCGGGCCAGCCGATCCACCGCTCGACGGCGTAAAGCGCAAGACAGGCGGCGAGCACCACAAGCACCAGTTTCACCCGTTTCGGCGAGGGTGGATGGCGCAGCCAGCGCGCCATCCGTAAGAGCCACATCTGGTTCATGCGCCGCTTGTGTCCGCGTCGCCGTCTTCGGGGAACCGCACCTTGCCGATGAACGGAAGGTTCCTATTCCTTTGCGCGAAGTCGATGCCGTAACCCACTATAAATTCGTCAGGAATCTCAAAACCGATCCAGTCGGCGGTCAGCTGCACCTCGCGCCGTGCGGGCTTGTCGAGCAGCGCGATGGTACGCAGTTTGCGCGGCTTGCGGCTCTGCATCAGCTGGATCACATGGCTGAGCGTAAAGCCGGTGTCGACGATATCCTCGACCACCAGAACGTCGCGCCCCTCGATCGGCGAGCGCAGGTCCTTGAGGATGCGCACCTCGCGGCTCGATTCCATGCCGTCGCCGTAAGAGGAGGCTTCGAGGAAATCCACTTCCACCGCCAGATCAAGCTCGCGCACCAGATCGGCGATGAACACGAAGCTGCCTCGCAGCAGGCCCACGACCACCAGCTTTTCGGTGTCGGAAAATTCGACTTCGATTTCGCGTGCCAGATCTTCGATCCGCGCCGCGATGGTTTTGGCCGAAATCATCTGGTCTACGACATATGGCTTCTCTGCCATGGTTCTCCCCTTGAAAATCCGCGCGCAGCATAGGAAATGTGCGGACATTGTCACGCGATAAAGGGGCGACATGCCGACCCACTCCGAGACGAAGCGCCTGCCGTACACGGCGCAGCAGATGTATGACCTCGTGGCGGATGTCGCGAACTATCCGAAGTTTCTGCCTTGGACGGCAGCGGCGCGGATCCGTTCGCGCGACGATATGGGCGATCATGAGGTGATGCTGGCCGATCTGGTGATCAGCTTCAAAGTGTTCCGCGAACGCTTTGGCAGCCGTGTGACGCTCTGGCCCGACGACAAGAAGATCGACACCGAGTATCTCGACGGTCCGTTCAAGCACATGATCTCGAAATGGCATTTCGAGGACGCGCCCGAGGGCGGCGTCGACGTGCATTTCTTCGTGGATTTCGAGTTCAAGAACCGGCTGCTGCAGAGCGCCGCCGGGATGTTCTTCTACGAGGCGATGCAGCGCATCGTGCGTGCCTTCGAGCGGCGGGCGGCAGAGCTTTACGGCTGAGCTGCCCGGCGATCAGGGCAGGGCGTCCAGCAGCAACTGCAGCGCATGGCGCGTGGCGGCGGCGCGCACGCCCGCGCGGCCAAGCGCGCCGAACTCCACCGTCTCGGTGCTGACACCGCCCGCGCTGGCAAGGCCAAAGCAGACGCGGCCCTCGGGCTTATGCCCGGACCCGCCGGGGCCCGCGATGCCCGAGATCGCCACCGCCAGATCGGCCTCTGCGGCGCGGCGCGCGCCTTTCGCCATTTCGGCAGCAACCTCTTCGGACACGGCCCCATGCGCTTTGAGCGTGGTGGCCTGAACGCCCAGCATGTCCTGCTTTGCGGCGTTGGAATAGGTCACGAAGCCCCGGTCGAAGATGTTCGACGAGCCCGCGATATCGGTGATCGCCGCAGCGACCATGCCGCCGGTGCAGCTTTCGGCGGTGGTGACGCGCTGGCCGGCGGCCATGGCGCGGGCGAGGATGTCTTTGGACAGATCTTCGGTCATGGCAGGCCTCACATCAGAAAGCCGTGCGCGATGCCGGCGAGGATGATGGTGACGATGGCGGCGAAGATCCCGGCGATCACATCGTCGAGCATCACGCCCATGGCGTCGCCGCGACGGTCAGCCCAGCCCACCAGCGAGGGCTTCCAGATGTCGAACAGGCGGAACAGGAAAAACGCCGAGACCCAGCCCGGCCAGAGCCGCCAGAACTCTGCGCCCATCATCATCGCGCCATAGGCGACGGGATAGAGCGCGATCCATTGGCCGACCACCTCGTCGATGACGATCCACGACGGATCCTCATCCTCGCCGCCTGCGGTCAGCTTTTGCGTGGCGATATAACCCAGCACGAAGGCCAGCACGGTGGCGGCGAGCAGCAGCCAGAAGCCGCCCAGCACCAGCAGCAGATAGGCGGCGGGCAGAGCGGCAAGCGAGCCCCAGGTGCCCGGCGCGGGGCGCATCAGCCCGGTGTAGAAGAAGGTTGCGATCAGTCTCATGGCTTCACCAGCGTAGCGGTTGCAATGGCGGCGATGCCTTCCTCGCGGCCGGTGAAGCCCAGCCGTTCGGAGGTGGTCGCCTTGACCGAGACGCGGTCCTGCGAGAGATCCATGATCCGGCCCATCTCGGCCATCATGGCGGCGGCATGGGGGCCGATCTTGGGGCGCTCGCAGATCAGCGTCAGGTCGATGTTGGAGATTGTGTAGCCCTTGGCGCGGGCCAGATCGACCGCATGGCGCAGGAAAATCTCTGACGCGGCGCCTTTCCACTGCGGATCGCTGGGCGGGAAGTGACGGCCGATGTCGCCCTCGGCCAGCGCGCCGTAAAGCGCATCGGTGACCGCATGCATCCCGACGTCGGCGTCGGAATGACCCTGCAGGCCGCGCCCATGCGGCACTTTCACACCGCAGAGCACCACGTGGTCTCCCTCGCCGAAACGGTGCACGTCGTAGCCATTGCCGAGGCGGATATCCATGGCGGTCTCCTGCTTGAGGGGGTCTTTGGCGCTGTCCGTGGCGGACAGCAGATAGGTTTCGGCCCGGGCGAAATCTTCGGGGCCGGTGATCTTGAGGTTGCGCTCTTCGCCGGGAACGATGCGCACCGCAAGTCCGGCGGCGCGCGCCACCTCGACGTCATCGGCGGCACCGCCGGGATGCGCCGCATGGGCGGCGCGGATGGCTGTGTAGTGAAAGCCCTGCGGGGTCTGCGCGCGGAAAAGGCCGCTGCGGTCCTGCGTGCCGGTGACTTCGCCGCCCGCGCCGGTCCAGAGCGCATCGGTGACCGGCAGCGCGGGCGCGGCGCCCGGCGCGCTGTCGAGCGCGGCCAGCACGGCGTCGATGATCTGCGGCGAGACGCAGGGCCGGGCGACATCATGGATCAGCACCTTGCGCGGCGGGGCGGCGGCCAGTGCCTCGAGCCCGGCGCGAACAGAGCCCGCGCGATCCGCAGCGCCGCTCACCAATGTGACTGGCAGGCCATCGCAGACCGACTCGGCCCGCGCGCGGTCGTCGGGGTGGACCACGAGCACAATCGGGCAGCGGGCGGCAAAGGCCTCGAGCGTCCAGCGCGCAACCGGGCGCGCCGCAATGTCGCGCCATTGCTTTGGCAGCCCGCCACCGGCGCGGGTGCCGCGCCCTGCGGCGACGATGATTGCGGCTGTTTCCGCGGCTGTTTCCATGGTGTTGACCTCCGGCGTCCCTCTCTAGGCGCTGGCGCAGGGCGGTGCAATCTCCGGCGGTGGGGTGATTATTTTTTAGGCACTACCGCCTTGCGTGCGCAGCTAATGTCCCCAAATGATTGAACACGCGGCGGAGGCACGTTAACTCCCAAGCAACTGCACAAGGAATAGGCGCTTGAACTTCTCGCTGGGTGACAGACTCATCGAACCCCCGGTCCTGCTGGCTCCGCTGGCGGGAATCACCGATCTGCCCTTCCGCACGCTGGTGTCGCGCTTTGGCGCGGGGCTTGTGGTGTCGGAAATGATCGCCAGCGGCGAGTTTCTCACCGCGCGCCCGGGAACCCGCGAGAAGGCCGAACTGGGCGCTGGCATCGAGAACACCTCTGTCCAGCTTGCCGGGCGCGCGCCCGAGCCGATGGCCGAAACCGCGCGCCATGTGGCGGGCATGGGGGCCAAGGTCATCGACATTAACATGGGCTGCCCGGCCAAGAAGGTGACGGGCGGCTGGTCGGGATCGGCGTTGATGCGCGAGCCGGATCACGCCCTGCGGCTGATCGAAGCGGTTGTCGGCGCGGTCGATCTGCCGGTGACGTTGAAGACGCGGCTTGGCTGGGACGGCGATTGCCTGAACGCCGCCGAGATCGCCAAGCGGGCCGAGGCGGCGGGCGTGAAGATGATCGTGATCCACGGGCGCACGCGCTGCCAGTTCTACAAAGGCTCTGCCGATTGGGCGGCGATCCGCGAGGTCGTCGAGGCGGTGTCGATCCCGGTGATCGCCAATGGCGACATTGTCGATGCGGCCACGGCGCGGGCCGCGCTGAAGGCCTCTGGCGCCGCAGGTGTCATGGTCGGGCGCGGGGCGCAGGGCGCACCTTGGCGGCTCGCGCAGATTGCGTCGGAGCTCTATGGGACAGCGGCACCTGAGGTGCCGGAAGGAAAGGCATTTTACCAAATGGTTGCAGAGCATTACGAGGCGATGCTGAGATTTTACGGCAAGGACTTGGGCGGCCGTGTCGCGCGCAAGCATTTGGGCTGGTACATGGATCACGCAGCGCCCGAGCCGGGCCTGCGCAAACGCATCCTGACCGAACGCGATCCGGCGGTCACGCTGCGCCTGCTCAACGAGGCGCTGGACGCCGATCTGAAGGTCGCGGCATGAGCACGAACAATGAATTGCTGATGCAGCTTTGGTCGTCGCTTCCAGTGCCCGCGATCCTGCTGGATGCCGAAGAGCGCATCGCCGACATGAACCCGGCTGCCGAAGGCTTCATGAACAACTCGGCGAAATGGCTGGTGGGCCAGCCGATCTGGGACCGTCTCGCCGTGGATGCGCCGCTCGAAGAGAGCCTTGGCCGCGCCCGCGAACATGGCACGCCGCTCTTCGTCAATGATGTCGACGTGGGCACCGGCAGCCGCCCGCCGCTGGTGTGCAACCTGCAGCTTGCGCCGGTGCAGAACTATCCCGGCTGGTTCATCATGCTGATTAGCCCGCGCGAACTGGCCGGGCGCATGACCCAGAGCCATTCGGTGAAATCCGCCGCGAAATCGGCTATCGGCATGGCCGAGATGCTGGCGCATGAGATCAAGAACCCGCTGGCGGGGATCACCGGCGCGGCGCAGTTGCTGTCGATGAACCTCAGCAAGGAAGATCTGGAGCTGACCGATCTGATCGTCGCCGAGACCCGCCGCATCGTGAAGCTGCTGGAGCAGGTGGAACAGTTCGGCAATCTCTCGGCGCCGGAAAAAAAACCGGTCAACCTGCACGACGTGCTGGACCGCGCCCGCCGCTCGACCCAGTTGGGCGTTGGCGCGCATATGAAGTTCGTCGAGGATTACGACCCCTCGCTGCCGCTCGCCCATGGCGATCCGGATCAGCTTTTGCAGGTGGTGCTGAACCTTCTGAAGAACGCCGCCGAGGCCGCCGACCCGAAAGAGGGCGGCACGATCCGCCTGCACACTTTCTATGAGCACAGCTTCCGGATGCGCCGCCCCGACGGCTCGACCCAGAAGCTGCCGCTGCAGATCGAAGTGATCGACGACGGCCCCGGCCTGCCCGAGGATATCAAGGGCGACGTGTTCGACCCCTTCGTATCCGGCAAGGAAAACGGCACCGGGCTTGGCCTCGCGCTGGTGTCCAAGATCATTTCCGACCACGACGGCTGGATCTCGGTGGACTCGGTCCCCGGCCGCACGGTCTTTCGCATTTCACTGCCGCGCGCCCCGCGCGAGATTGAGGAGAACAGGTAAATGGACGGGACCGTACTTGTCGCTGACGACGACCGCACAATCCGCACGGTGCTGACCCAGGCGTTGACCCGCGCCGGCTGCAAGGTGCATGCGACCTCGTCGCTCACCACGCTGATGCGCTGGGTCGGCGAAGGCAAGGGTGACGTGGTGATCTCCGACGTCGTCATGCCCGATGGCAACGGGCTGGAAATGCTGCCGAAAATCCATCAGGACCGGCCCGATCTGCCGGTCATCGTGATCTCGGCGCAGAACACCATCATGACGGCCATTCAGGCCGCAGAGGCAGAGGCCTACGATTATCTGCCCAAGCCTTTCGATCTGCCCGATCTGATGAAACGCACCGCCAAGGCGCTCGACAACCGCAACCGCACGCCCAAGCGTGAAGAGGTCGCGACGATCGGTGCCGATGGCCCGGACGAGCTGCCGCTGGTTGGCAAGACCCCGGCGATGCAGGCGCTCTATCGCCTTGTCGCCAAGGTGATGAACACCGATCTGCCGGTGCTGATCTCTGGCGAGAGCGGCACGGGAAAATCGCTGATCGCCCGCGCGATCCACGATTTCTCGGACCGCCGCACGCTGCCGTTCATCACCGTGACCGGCGCGGACCTGTCTGACCTCGAAGGGCCGGCGCGGGTGCTGGCGCGGGTCAAGGGTGGCACGCTGCTGATCGACGAGATCACCGATATCCCCGATGAAATCCAAGCGCGCGTGGTGCGCATGATGGACATTCCGGGCGAGCATGTGCCGCGCTTCATGGCCACCAGCCAGGGCGATCTGGCGCAGGCGATGGAAGAGGGCGCCGTGCGGCAGGACCTTTACTACCGCCTGTCGGGCGCGACGATCAACGTGCCGAGCCTGCGCGAGCGGGTCGAGGATATCGCGCTGCTCACCGATCACTTTCTGCAGCGGGCCGAGCGCGAGGGCGCTTCGAAACGCTGGCTGTCGAAGGATGCCGCTGAGCTTTTCCGCGCCTACAGCTGGCCGGGCAACGTGCGGCAACTCGAGAACTCGGTGCGCCGCCTGTCGCTGACCAGCCGCGCCGAAGAGATCAGCCGCGCCGAAGTTGAGGCGGTGCTGGGCAACCAGCCCGACACCGGACCGATCCTGCGCGGCGGCGACAGCGAGAAACTGAGCACATCGGTGGCCCGTCACCTGCGCCGTTACTTCGATCTGCACGGCAATATGTTGCCGGCACCGGGGCTCTATGCGCGCATCCTGAAAGAGGTCGAGGCGCCTTTGATCGAGATTGCCCTAGAGGCAACCGGCGGGAATCAGGCGAAATGTGCTGATCTGCTTGGCATCAACCGCAATACCTTGCGTAAGAAGATCACGGATCTGGATATTCGCGTGACACGCCGCCGCAAACTGATGTAAAAGCGTCACAGGCATGTGGCCGCATTGCGCCGCCCTCGGGGCGGCGCTTTCACTAGAAGCCACAGCCTTTGGCGGAGCTGCCACGAGCAGCGTATCAGTGTGAGGTGAATCTGTGGCCACCCGGGCACGGAGTTCGACGTGGGCGCGGCTGAGCAGGCTGCGCCGACAAAGGCGCGTTCAGAACGTGGCGACCCTTGGGCTTGTGCTGCTGGGTCCAGTTCTGGCGGTTATGACCTTTTTCGTCCTCGGGCCGCTAGGCGGCGGCGACCGCGCGACACAGCTCAGCCTGCGGCTCGTGCTGCTGGCCGATATGGTCTATGTGCTGCTCATCGCGACGCTGGTCTTGGCGCGGCTGGTGCGGATGATCGCCGACCGGCGTGCGCAATCGGCGGGCTCGCGGCTGCACCTGCGGTTGACCGGGGTGTTTGCCCTGATGGCGCTGCTGCCCACGGTGACCGTCGCGGTCTTTGCCGTTCTCACCATCAACATCGGCCTCGAGACATGGTTCTCCAGCCGCGTGCAGAACGTGGTGGGGGCCTCGCTTGCTGCAGCCGAAGCCTATGAGAAGGAACAGCGCGAGGGTCTGACCGAGGACGTTCAGGCGCTGGCGCGCTTCATCGACGGCGCGCGGCGGGCCAACTTCGCGCTGGATGACGGCGATGTGCGGCAGGTGCTGGGGCAGGGACAGGGCCAGATCCAGCGCGGCTTGCGCGAGGCCTATGTGATCGACGGCGGCGGCGAGATCCGCGCCCGCGGCGATCGCTCGTATCTGTTCTACTACGAGGAGCCGACCCGCGATCAGTTCCTCCGCGCCCGCGCCGAAGGGCTGGTGCTGATCCCCGATTGGGACAATCACGAACTGCGGGCGCTGGTGCCGCTTTCGGCCTTTGCCGACCGTTTTCTCTATGTCAGCCGCGCGGTGGACGGGAACCTTCTGAACCTGCTCGACGAGACGCAGGAGACCGCGCGCTTCTACCAGCAGCAGGAAAGCGAACGCGGGCGGCGGCTGTTTGACTTCGCGCTGCTGTACCTCGGCTTTGCGCTGCTGCTGATCCTTGCGGCGATCTGGCTGGGCCTGTGGTTCGCCGAACGTCTGGCGCGCCCGGTGGGGCGGCTCACCGGCGCGGCGCAGCGGGTCGGGGCGGGCGATCTCGATGTGCAGGTGATCGAGGGCGAGGGCGATGACGAAATTGCCATGCTCGGGCGCTACTTCAACCAGATGACCCGCCAACTGAAGGGCCAGCGCGAGACGCTGCTTGAAAACACGCGCCAGATCGAGCGCCGCCAGCGGCTGTTCGATTCCGTGCTGTCGTCGATCACCTCGGGCGTTGTCGGCCTCGATGCCGAGGGCAAGGTAACCTTCGTCAACCGCCCCGCCGAGCGGCTGCTCGGCTGGGAGACCCCACGCGCCGATGTGCCGCTCACCGTGGCGGTGCCCGAGTTCGGCCCGCTCTATGACCGGCTTCGCGACAACGGGCTGGAGACGGCGCAGGAAGAGGTGAAGGTCAGCCGCGACGGCAGGCTAGAGCATCTTCTGGTGCGGCTCGCCCCTCGGCGGCGCGAGGATGGCACGCTCGAAGGCTATGTGATCGCGTTCGACGACGTCACCGATCTTGTCAGCGCGCAGCGTATGGCGGCTTGGGGCGACGTGGCGCGGCGCATCGCGCATGAGATCAAGAACCCGCTGACGCCCATTCGTCTGTCGGCAGAGCGCATCAAGCGCAAATTCTCGCGCGAACTGGCCGAGGAAGACGCGCAGAAGCTCGACCAGATGACCGAGGTCATCGTGCGCCAGACCGAGGACCTGCGCCGCATCGTCGATGAGTTCAGCAAGTTCGCCCGCATGCCCGAGCCCGAGCGCAAGCCCGAGGACGTGGTGTCGCTGCTGCGCGGCGCGGTGCTGCTGCAGGAAACCGGCCAGCCGGGCATCCGTTTCGTCAGCGATCTGCCAGCGCATGACATGCCCGCTGAGCTTGATGCCACGATGGTCGGGCAGGCGCTGACCAACCTCATCAAGAACGCGGGCGAGGCGATCGAGAGCCTGCAGGAAAAGGGCGCGCCCGAGGGTCACCATCCCGAGATCCGCGTGAGCCTTGCCGAAGAGGACGGGCGCGCGCTCATCCACATCATGGACAATGGCATCGGCCTGCCCGAGGACCGGGCGCGGCTGTTCGAACCCTATGTGACGACCCGCGACAAGGGCACCGGCCTTGGCCTGCCCATCGTCAAGAAGATCATCGAGGAGCACGGCGGCACGCTGTCTCTCGAGGATGCGCCGCTGTTTGGCGGCGCCACCCATGCCGGGGGCATGGCGGTGATCCGCCTGCCGCTCGGCACAACCGGCACACAGCCGGAGAATTCGGATAAGAATATTTCGGAACTGGAGAGGCAGATATGAGCGACATCCTGATCGTCGACGACGAGCGCGACATCCGCGAGCTGATCGGGGACATTCTCGAGGATGAGGGCTACACCACGCGGTTGGCAGGCAACTCCACCGAGGCGATGAACGAGGTGAACTCCGAACCTCCGGCGCTGATGATCCTCGATATCTGGCTGAAAGACAGCAAGATGGACGGGATCGACATCCTCAAGACGGTCAAGCGCGATAATCCCGATATTCCGATCATCATCATCTCGGGACATGGCAACATCGAGATCGCCGTGGCGGCGATCAAGCAGGGCGCTTATGACTTCATCGAGAAGCCCTTCAATATCGACCAGCTTTTGGTGGTGATCCGCCGCGCGATGGAAACCTCGCGCCTGCGCCGCGAAAACAATCAGCTGCGTCGTCGCGAGACCGAAGTGGCGCAGATGATCGGCGACAGCGCCATGTTCCGCGGCCTCGTCAGCCAGCTCGACAAGGTGACCAAATCCAATGGCCGGGTGATGCTGACCGGCCCGGCGGGCTCGGGCAAGGAAGTGGCGGCGCGGTTCATCCATGCCAATTCCGGTCGCGCCTCGGCCCCCTTCGTCACCGTCAACTGCGCCGGTGTCGCCCCCGAGAACATGGAGCAGATGCTGTTTGGCCGCGAGAGCGCCGAGCGCGGCATCGAGGCCGGTCTTCTGGAGCAGGCGCACGGCGGGGTGATCTATTTTGACGAGGTCGCCGACATGCCGCTCGGCACGCAGTCGAAAATCCTGCGCGTGCTGGTCGACCAAAGCTTCACGCGGGTGGGCGGCACCGACAAGGTGCGCGTCGATCTGCGGGTGATCTCCTCGACCAACCGCGATCTCGACGCCGAGATCGCCGCGGGCACCTTCCGGCAGGAGCTGTACCACCGCCTCAACGTGGTGCCGATCGCCGTGCCCTCGCTCGAGGACCGGCGCGAGGACATCCCGATGCTGGCGCGGCATTTCATCGAAGGCTTCAACCGCGGGCAGGGCCTGCCGCTGCGCGAGCTTTCCGACGACGCGGTGGCGCTGCTGCAGACCATGGTCTGGCCGGGCAACGTGCGGCAGCTGAAGAACCTGATCGAGCGGGTGCTGATCCTCGGCGATGGCACCGGCCCGATCGAGGCGCGCGAACTGCCGCAGGACGGACCGGCGGGCGAGGCGGAAGAAGGGCGCGTGGTGCTGTCGGGCACGCTGGCGACTCTGCCGCTGCGCGAGGCGCGCGAGGCGTTCGAACGGGAATATCTGCTCACCCAGATCAACCGCTTTGGCGGCAATATCTCCCGCACCGCGGCCTTCGTCGGCATGGAGCGCTCGGCGCTGCACCGCAAGCTGAAGTCGCTGGGTGTGGTCACCGGGGCCAAATCCGGTGGCCGTATCGCTTATGTCGAAGACGAGCAGGTGTCGCAGGTTTCCTGAGCATCCCGCCTGCGGGCAAGACAGGATGGCAACGCGCGCCGGGTGTCCGGCGCGCGTAACCCCGCCTGCGGATTGACCGTTAGCGCCCGGCATGTCATGCCGGACGCAATCCCGGCCTCGGGCCAGCAGATTAGGCAGACGACATGAAGGTCATCATTTGCGGCGCCGGCCAGGTCGGCTGGCAAATCGCCCGCCACCTCTCGGGCGAGCGCAACGACGTAACCGTGGTGGACAACAACCCCGACCTCGTCCGCCGCGCGACGGATTCGCTCGACGTGCAGGGGATCGCGGGCTTCGCCTCCTATCCCGATGTGCTCGACAAGGCCGGTGCGCGCGACGCCGACATGATCATCGCGGCCACCTATTCGGATGAGGTCAATATGGTCACCTGTCAGGTGGCCCATTCGATCTTTGCCATTCCGCGCAAGATCGCCCGCCTGCGCTCGCAGAGCTATCTGACGGCGATCTACTCCGATCTCTATCGCCGCGATCACCTGCCCATCGACGTGGTGATCTCGCCCGAGAAAGAGGTGGCGGAGGCCGCGCTGCAGCGTCTTTCGGCCCCTGCGGCTTTTGACACCGAACGCTTTCTCGAGGGTGGGGCGCAACTCCTTGGTCTGACAATCGACGAGCATTGCCCGATCATCAATACGCCGCTGCGGCAGCTGTCGGACCTCTTTTCGACGCTGCGCTCGGTGGTGGTGGGCATCCGGCGCGAGGGCACTTTGTTCGCGCCCGAGCCGCGCGATCAGATTTTCGCGGGCGATGCCTGTTACGTGCTGGTCCATGCCGACGACATCCAGCGCACGCTGGAGATCTTCGGCAAGGCGCAGCGCAAGCAGGAGCGTATCGTGGTGCTTGGCGGTGGCAACGTCGGCCTTGCGGTGGCGCGGGCGCTGGAAAGCCGCCCCGACCGCATCCGCGCCAAGGTGATCGAGAAGGACCGCCGCTCGGCAGAGCGCGCGGCTGACGCGCTGGAGCGGACCATCGTGCTGCATGGCGACGCGCTCGACACGGCGCTGCTGCGCGAGGCGGGGATTGGCCGCGCCGACGCGGTGCTTTGCGTGACCGACGACGAAAAGACCAACATGCTGGCCGCCGTGCGCGCCAAGGCCGAGGGCTGCCCGATGGCCATCGCGCTGATCAACGATCCCACGCTGGTGCCGCTGATGGAGCCGATGGGCGTTGACGCGCACATCAACCCGCGCGCCACCACCGTGAGTTCGATCCTGCGCCACATTCGCCATGGCCGCGTGCGCTCGGTCTATTCCATCGGCGATGCCGAGGCCGAGGTGATCGAGGCCGAGGTGCTGTCGACCTCGTCGATCGCCGGCCGCGCGATCCGCGAGATCGACTTCCCCGAGGGCGTTCTGGTGGGCGCGGTGATGAAGGATGGCGAGGTGGTGAAGATCACCGGCAATCTGCGCGTGGAAGAGGGCGACCGCATCGTCATGTTCGCGCTGGCCAAGGACGTGCCGGAGGTCGAACGGCTTCTGCAGGTCTCGATCGATTTCTTCTGAGCCATGATCTCGCTCGCCCGCACGCCTCTTTTGCTGCTTCTGGCGGGGATCGCCAGCGCCTCGATGATCATTCCCGCGGCGGTGGCTCTGGCGGCAGAGGAATTCCACGACGCGCGCAGCTTCTTCTATGCCGGGATCGTCGGCATGGTGCTGACGACGCTGATCACCATCGCGCAGGCCACACGCACGCATTACCGCAGCGCCTCGCGGCAGCTTCTGGCGCTGCTGGGGGCCTTCCTGCTGCTGCCCGCGATGCTGGCGGTTCCGTTCCATGAGGCGGTGCGCACCACCACCTTTCTCAACGCCTATGTCGAGATGGTCTCGAGCTTCACCACCACCGGAGCCACGCTGTTTGCGCCCGAGCGGCTGTCGATCGCCGAGCATCTGTGGCGGGCGCAGGTGGGCTGGCTTGGCGGGCTGCTGATCTGGGTCAGCTCGGCGGCGCTGCTGGCCCCGCTGACGCTTGGGGGATTCGAGGTGACCGCCTCGGGCGAGCCGGGGCAGAGCGTCGATGCTGGGGCCGCGCGCCGCGATGCGTCGGATCCGGCGCTGCGGCTGGCGGCCTCGGCGCGGGTCTTGGTGCCGATCTATAGCGGGCTGACGCTGGCGCTGTGGATCATGCTGATGATGGCCGGGGACCAGCCGCTGGTGGCGCTGAGCCACGCCATGTCGACGCTGTCGACCTCCGGCATCTCGCCGGTGGGCGGGCCAGAGCAGGCGCGCAGTGGCATGGCGGGCGAGATGATCATCTTTTTGTTCCTCTTCTTCGCCCTGTCGCGGCTGACCTTCTCGGGCGACACAAAGGGGCTCGCGGGCTCGCGGCTGCAGAATGATCCCGAGTTCCGTCTTGGCCTGCTGATCGTGGTGATGTTGCCGGTGGCACTGTTCTTCCGGCATTGGATCGCCGCGTTCGACATCGGCACCGAGACCGACCTCACCGCCGGGGTCCGGGCGCTCTGGGGCGGGCTTTTCACCGCGCTGTCGTTCCTGTCGACCACCGGCTTTCAAAGCGCCGATTGGGCCGCCGTGCGCGGCTGGTCCGGGCTGCAGACACCGGGCGTCATCCTGATGGGGCTGGCGATCATGGGCGGCGGCGTGGCGACCACGGCGGGCGGGGTGAAGCTGCTGCGAATCTACGCGCTCTACCTTGCGGGCGTGCGCGAGATGGAACGGCTGGTGCACCCGCACTCACTTGGCCGCTCGGGCGTCATGGCGCGGCGCATCCGGCGGCAGGGGGCCTTTGTGGCATGGGTGTTCTTCATGCTCTTTGCCATGACCATCGCCGCCTTCTCGCTGCTCTTCGCGCTCTCGGGGCTGGATTTCGAGAACGCCATGGTCACCACCGTGGCCGCATTGACCAATTGCGGCCCGCTCATTCGCGCCGCCGCCGAGCAGCCGGTGCCGCTGAGCGAGATGGGCGAGGCGGCCAAAGGGCTCTTCGTGGCCGCCATGGTGCTGGGGCGCCTTGAAGTGCTGGGCATCATCGTGCTGCTCACGCCGGATATCTGGCGCGATTGACACGCTCTTGGCAGGCGAATGTGCGCCGCTCGCGGCGGATGCCAAAAAGGGGATATTTTTGCTCTGGAAGTTCCGGCACTTGCAATACATACTCCCCCAGAACGAGGGAGCGCCCCAGAACGGCGAAGGCAAGAAAAAAAGGCTAATTTAATGGCTTCGGACAGACAAAATCTACAGGACGCATTTCTTAATCATGTTCGGAAGACCAAGGTTCCGGTCACGGTTTTCCTGATCAACGGTGTGAAATTGCAGGGTGTCATCACTTGGTTTGACAATTTCTGCGTCCTTCTGCGCCGGGATGGCCAATCGCAGCTCGTTTACAAGCACGCGATCTCGACCATCATGCCGTCGCAGCCGATCAACCTTTATGACGGCGACGATAACGCTTGAACGAACATGACCCGCATGTGACCCGCGCCTGGGTCCTGCACCCCGACATCAAGTCCGACCGTGATCGCCGCGATGCGGAGATGGCGCTCGACGAAGGTGTGGCCCTGGCCGCCGCTCTCCCCGACCTCGAGGTTGTGGGGAGCGAAGTCGTGCCCTTGCGCGATCCGCACCCCGGCACGCTTTTCGGTTCCGGCAAGATTGCCGAACTGAAGGAGCGTATCAGCGAGGCCGAGGTCGAGCTGGTGCTCGTCGACGGCCCGGTGACGCCGGTGCAGCAGCGCAACCTCGAAAAAGAGTGGAAGGTAAAGCTGCTCGACCGGACCGGGCTGATCCTCGAGATCTTCTCGGACCGCGCCGCCACCCGCGAGGGCGTGCTGCAGGTCGAGATGGCGGCACTGAGCTACCAGCGCACCCGCCTCGTGCGGGCCTGGACCCACCTCGAACGTCAGCGGGGCGGGCTCGGCTTCGTCGGCGGCCCCGGCGAGACGCAGATCGAGGCCGACCGCCGCGCCATCGACGAGCAATTGGTGCGCCTGCGCCGACAGCTCGACAAGGTGGTGAAGACCCGCGCCCTGCACCGCAAGGCGCGCGCCAAGGTGCCCTATCCGATCGTGGCGCTGGTGGGCTATACCAACGCCGGCAAGTCGACAATCTTCAACCGCCTCACCGGCGCCGATGTGATGGCCAAGGACATGCTCTTTGCCACGCTCGACCCGACCATGCGTGCGGTGAAGCTGCCGACCGGCATCGACGTGATCCTGTCGGATACGGTGGGTTTCATCTCGGACCTGCCGACCGAATTGGTCGCCGCGTTCCGCGCCACGCTCGAAGAGGTGCTGGCGGCGGACATCGTGCTGCATGTGCGCGACATCTCGCATCCGGGCACCATGGAGCAGGCCGAGGATGTCTATGGCATCCTGCGCTCGCTTGGTGTGGCCGAGGACGTGGCGCAGATCGAGGTCTGGAACAAGATCGACCGGCTGGAGCCCGAAGAGCATGACGCCGCGCTGGCGCGGGCCGCGCGCGACGAGGGCATCTTTGCCGTCTCGGCGCTGACCGGCGAGGGGCTGCACGAGCTTCTCGAGGCGGTGACTGAAAAGCTGCAGGGCGCCGCGGTCGAAGAGGATGTGCGGCTTGGCTTCGATGAGGGCAAGCGGCGGGCGTGGCTCTTTGGCAAGGGTCTGGTGCTGGGCGAGGAGCAGGACGAGGAGGGCTACCTTCTGCACCTGCGCTGGTCGGCCAAGGATCGTGCTCAGTTCGAGACGGTGTAAGGCAACTTTCTTCGAAGAAAGTTGCAACGTCCTTGCAAGGACGTTGTCTCCCTAGAAAAGCGCGCTTTCGGCGGCGAGGATCATCTTCGCCGCCTCGAGCCGTGCGCGCTGGTGCTGCGATGGCTCGGAAGGGGTGCGGCACCAGACGCCAAGCGCATAGGCGCGCTGCAGGAACAGCCGCGCGATGGGATCGGTGGTGTCGTCACCATAGCCACGCGCCAGTGCCGCGCCGAACCGCCGGGGATCGGGGGCCGGGCTGCGTGCCAGCGCGTCGACCAGCAGCCCCACCAGATCGCGGTAGGGTGCATCGGGCTTGGCGTTCTCCACATCCAGCCCCCAAAGCGCGCCTGTCGCGCTCACCAGATTGGACAGATGCAGATCGCGGTGGGTGACGGCGCGGGTCGCCATGCGCCCGCGCGCCTGCGGGAACAGATCCTGCAGGGCCGCCAGCGCAAAGGCGAAATTCTCGCATTCGGCAAAGCCGTCGTCAGAGGCGCGGGCCGCCTCAAGCTGCGCTTCGAGCCAAGCAAGCTGGCCGCGCGGGCGCAGCTTGCGCGGCTCCAGCGTGGGCCGGTGCAGCGCGGCCAGCCAGCAGCCTGCGGCGATGAGCGGCACGTCGCGCTTGGCGGGCGGGATGCGCGGCCAGAGCTCGGCGAGGTTGGGGCCGGGGGCGTAGCTCATGCCCAGAACCAGCCGCGCCTCGTCAAAGAACAGCACCTCCGGTGCGCGCCACGGTCCGGCCTGCAGCTGCGCCGCGACCGCGCGTTGCCGCTCGGCCTGCGCGCGGGCCTTGTCGGCCTCTGCGGGGGCGTAGACCTTCACCACCAGATGCGCGTCCGGATGGGCGGCGCAAAACACCTGCGCGCGCATCGGGCGGTCGATGTTCTTCAGGCAGCCCAGCCCAAAGGCGCGCTCCGGATGCTGCTCGGCCAGCGCGTCGCGGGCGAGCGCCTGCGCCTCGGCGCGGCTGAGGCGGCTGCCAGCCGTCATGGTTTGACCAGATGCGTGATCCCGACCGAAGCCGCGCGGGCCAGATCCTCGTCGAGCGACATCGGGATATATTCGCCGCGCCGCCAGAGCGTGCCCATATCGTCGTAGTGGCGCGACAGCAGGTGCCCCGACTCGCCGGTGGCGATGATGAAGACCGAACTGTCGGGATCGGCGAAATCATAGACGCCGCGATAGGTGGCGCCATGCACGTTGGCGAAAGGATCCGGGCCGTCGCCCGCGGTGACGCCGCGCTGCAGGGTGAAGTCGCCGCCCGAGGTGGTCTGGCGGATGTTCACGAAGTAATTCAGCAGCGGCACATCGCCCAGCACGCTGTGCTTATGCGTGGCTTGGTGCGCATCGCCCCAGCGCAGGCTTTCGAGCTGCGTGCCATAGCGCTCACCGATCCACACCAGCGCGTCGTCGAGCGCCATGCGCGCGATGTCGGTGCAGGTCTCGACCGGGGCCGAGCGCAGCACGTCGCACCATTTTCCCGCGCCGTCGATGTCGCGGAACACGCGCTCGATGAACAGCGGGTCGACGTGGGTGTACTCATCCGCCAGCGGGCCGATCTCGTCGCGGATCAGCCGGTCCTGCAGGGCGCGCAGCCATGCGGCGTAGATCAGCGGCTCGGGCAGATGCTCGTTCATCTCGCCGTTCCAATTGGCCAGCAGGTCGAGCGCGCGCTCGCGCTGGCGCAGCGGGGTGCCCTCGGGCGCGGCCTCGCCGGTGAACCACAGATCGCGCCCGATCAGCGGCAGCAGGGTGCGCGCGGCGGGCGAAACGGTGTCGAGCTGCGCCTCGATAAAGCTGTCGCGGGTGTGCACCTCGCGGCCCTGCATCAGCGCCTGCCAGCGCATCACCCGCTGGCTGTCGCCCCAGTCGAAGGTGACATGCTCGGGGAAGGGCCGGTCGATGATCTTATTGTTGGTATTGCCGAGGATGCCGCCCTTGGGGTCCTTGAAGACGGGGTTTTCGGAGGGCGGGAACATCCCCTGCCAGCGGTTCGCCTCGATCCAGCCGGGGCTGGGCATGCGGCCCTCGGTCTGATGGGTCGCATCTCGCTTGGGCATGGCACCGATCAGCTTCATGGCGATATGCTCGTCATCGATCAGCGTCAGCATCTGCGAGGGGGCGACGAAATCTTCGCTGGCGGTCAGCGCCTCATCCACATCCTGCGCGCGCATCAGGCCCATCGCGGCGCTCATCGAGCTGTCGTCGTCGCTGAGCGCGGTCCAGCTGAGCGAGACCACATCGCCGCGCGGGGTGATCTGGTCGAGATCGAAGGCGGTGCGCGGCAGCACCGGGCCGTTGTCGGTCCAGCGCAGGGTAAGGGTGACCGGCGCCTCGTCCTTGATATTGACGATCGAGCGGCGGGTGCTGAATGTCTTGAAGCCTCTGGGCGTGCGGTAGCGCTCGGGGTTCTCGGGGTCGAGCTCTTCGATATGCAGGTCCTGATCGTCGAGATAGGACGAGGTGAGCCCCCAAGCCACATGCTCGGACCGGCCCAGCATGATCGCCGGAACGCCGGGAATGGTGGCACCGATGACGTCGCCGGATGACAGTTGCATCCGCGCGAGATACCACGTCGAGGGCGCGGTGAAGCCAAGATGCGGATCATTGGCCAGCAGCGTGCCGCCACCGGCAGAGCGATCCGGCGCGGCGGCCCATGCGTTGGAGGCCCCGGCAAGGCCGGGCTCGGCCACCGGCATCATCGCCGGGCGCGGGCGCGACGCGCTGGCATATTGCGGCAGGCCCTTGCCGGGAAAGAGCGCGGCATAGGCGGGCAGCTCGGCGATGCCGGGGCCGGGGATGTCGGGCAGAATATCGCGGATCATCTCGGGATCGGGCAGGGCCAGCGAGGTGCGGGCGCGCAGGATCTCATCTCGGAACTGGCCCGAGAGTTGCAGCGCCATCAGCTTGATCACCGCCAGCGAATCCGCCGGTTGCCACGGCGCGATCGGGGCATTGAACAGGAAGAACTCCGGCGCGCCGCGACCGAGGCTTTCCGAGTTGATCTCTTGCACGCGCGCATTGACCCCGGCGGCATAGGCTTCGAGCGCGTCGCGCGTCTCGGGGTCCTGCGCCTCGACCGAGCGCATGGCGTGGGTGTAGAGGTCGAGCCGGCGCATCAGCGTGTCGGTCTCGACCGTGCGGCGGCCGAAAAGCTCGGACAGGCGGCCCTGCGCGGTGCGGCGCAGCATCATCATCTGCCACAGCCGGTCCTGCGCGTGGGCATAGCCGAGGCCGAAGTAGACGTCGCGATCCACGGGGGCAAAGATATGCGGCACGCCCGCGTTGTCGCGCACGATCTCGACATCCCCGGTGGTGCCGGAGACGGCAAGCGTCTTGTCGTACTCGGGCAGCGAGCGCGAGGCGAGGTAATAGACCAGCGCCACGGCAATCACCGCCAACAGGATCGCCGTGCTGACGAGCCTGAGGAGCCATCGGAAGATAAGTGCCATGATCTGTCCCGCGTCTTTCGGCTTTCGACGGGCTTACCCAAGACCCGCCCCCTTGCCAAGGGCTGGGTGAGGCGCGACAACTCCCGCAACGACAATCGTAACAGGAGGTTGATCCATGGCGAAATGCGCATTCCTGGGTCTGGGTGTGATGGGCTATCCGATGGCCGGGCATATGACCAAGGCCGGGCACGAGGTGACGGTCTACAATCGCACCGCAGCAAAGGCCGAAAAATGGGTGGCGGAGTTCGGGGGCGCCAGCGCCGCGACGCCGCGCGAGGCGGCAGAAGGCGCCGATTTCATCATGGCCTGCGTCGGCAATGACGATGATCTGCGCGCCGTCTGCACCGGCGAGGAGGGCGCCTTTGCAGGCATGAAACCGGGGGCGATCTTTGTCGATCACACCACCGTGTCCTCGATGGTGACCACCGAGCTGTCGGCGATCGCCGCGGAAAAGGGCCTTGGTTTTATCGACGCGCCGGTCTCTGGCGGGCAGGCGGGGGCCGAGAATGGCCAGCTGGTGGTGATGTGCGGCGGCGAGCAGGCGAATTACGACGCCGCAGCGCCGGTGATCGACGCCTATGCCAAGCTCTGCAAGCGCCTTGGCGAGAGCGGCGCGGGGCAGCTGTGCAAGATGGTCAACCAGATCTGCATCGCCGGGCTGGTGCAGGGCCTGTCGGAAGGTCTGGCCTTTGCCGAAAAGGCGGGCATTGACGGGCGCGAGGTGGTCGAGGTGATCGGCGGCGGCGCAGCCGGATCGTGGCAGATGGTGAACCGCTTCGAGACCATGCTGGACGACAAGTTCGACCATGGCTTCGCGGTGGACTGGATGCGCAAGGACCTTGGCATCTGCCTTGCCACCGGCGACGAGATCGGCGCCTCGCTGCCGGTGACGGCGCTTGTGGACCAGTTCTACAAGGACGTTCAGGCGATGGGCGGCGGCCGTTGGGACACCTCCGCCCTGATCAAGCGCCTGAAGGCCTTCGACTGATCAGTAAGACGGCAGCGGGGCGGCCTCACCGGTCTCCTCGCCCAGCTCTTTGGCGGCCTGCGCCTTCGCGGCGCGGGCGGCCCCGGCCAGCAAGCCAACGTCATTGGGGCCAACGATGAAGCCATAGCCCGCGTCGCGCAGTTCCGAATAGCTGCGCCCCGGACCGGCGACGCCGGTGATCGTGCCCAGCATCAGTCCACTCGCGGTCGCGCTGCGCTCGACCTCTTCGATCTTGGCACGCACGTCAGGGTGATCCATGTCCTCGAGGTGGTTCATCGAGGCGGCGAAATCATTGGGGCCGACGAAGGCCATGTCGATGCCCTCGATCCCGGCGATCTCTTCAACCTCGGCCACCGTCTCCACATGTTCGACCTGCGCCATGATCAGCAGTTCTTCGTGCGCGGTGGCGGCATAGCCGGGCAGGTTGCCCCAATTGGTGGCGCGCACGATGGGCGCGGCATAGCCGCGGCGGCCGCGCGGCGCGTAGAGGCAGAAAGAAGCGATCTCGCGCGCCATCTTGGCGGTATGCACCATCGGCACCATGATCGAGCGCGCGCCGCGGTCGAGCGCCCGTTTCAGCGTCGCCTCCGAAGAGTCAGGCACGCGGATCACCGCCTCGCCGCCAGCCCCTTCCACCGCGCGCAGCAGGTTCAGCCCCGCCTCAAGCCCGGCGCTGCCGTGTTCGCAGTCGATCACCAGCACGTCCCAGCCGCTGTAGACCAGCAGTTCGGCCACCTCTGGCGAGCCCAGCTCGAACCACGCGGCGGTCACCGTCTCGCCGGCCTTGAGCCGCGCCTTGAGCCTGTTTCTTCCTGTCATCATGTCCTCCTCGTCTTGGCGCGAGCCTGCGTGCCCGGGCCACCCGGACGAGTTGAATACCCTGCGCGACGCAAGGTCAATATAAATGGTATACCAAATTGAGGTGGGCGCGCGGCGAAGGGAGCGATGAGACTCGAGCGGAGGGCGCGGCGTGTCGCTGCGTATTTGGGGAACAATGAAAGCCGGGAGAGGGGACGTCTGGCGGGCTTTGTGCAGCCATCGGGCAATGGGACGGGGAATTCATGCGCGCGTCATATTGGATATTGTCATTGGGGCTGCGATGCCCCTATGCTACCTGTTAGGCAATTGCGTTTCGCACATGGTTATCCACAGCCGATAGCCGCGCTGCAGTTTCGTGAAAAGCCAAAGAGTTTCGCTGCTCCGGAGCCGTCCGTACAGGGACCCCGGGCAGACCGATCAGGCCGCAAGGCCGAGTACACCGTCCGGACATCCAACGCTCCGGGCCGCAACAAGGCACCAAGGCGCGATCCGCGGCGAGGGTGTCGGAGAAGAAACGCGATGACGCGCGCGACGCAAGTGAGGCACCCGGGCGAAGACAGATTGTCTTCCCGTGCCTGCGCGCCGCTCAGCGCCCAGACAAGCCACGCCACATCACCACGCAGCCCGGCTCCGCCCGGGCCCTTGGCGCATGTGCCGTGCATACGGAAAACATGGCAAAGAAAATGCTCATCGATGCCACCCACGCGGAAGAGACCCGCGTTGTGGTGGTCGACGGAAACAAGGTCGAGGAATTCGACTTTGAATCGGAAAACAAGCGCCAACTAGCAGGCAATATCTATCTCGCGAAAGTCACGCGGGTCGAGCCGTCGCTTCAGGCCGCTTTCGTGGACTACGGCGGCAACCGCCACGGGTTCCTCGCGTTTTCCGAGATCCACCCCGATTATTACCAGATCCCCGTCGCCGACCGTCAGGCGCTGATGGAGGAAGAGGCTGCACTCGCCGCCGAGGACGATGACGACGACAAGGAAAAGTCGCGCTCGAAATCCTCGCGCTCGCGCACCCGTCGTTCGCGCTCGCGCAGCAAGGCCGAGAAGGCCAGCACCGACGACAAGACGGTGACCAGCGAAGTGTCCGAAGTGTCGACCGGCATATCGGGTATGGAGACCATTGACCTCGGCGACGACACCGTCGAGCCGGGCGAGGGCGAAGGCCTGTCGCCGATGGAGACCGTGGCCGAGACCCCGGTCGAAGAGCCCAACGATGGCCCCAACGACAGCACTGAAGCGGACACCGCCGCGGCAGAGGCCGAGGTGGTGGGCACCCCGGAGACGGATGCAGGCGCGCCCGAGACCGAAGCCAAGGCGCCGGTCGAAGACGACGACGAGGATCATGACGACGATCACGTTGGCTCTTCGAAAGCCGATGACAGCATCGAGTCGGTCGCTGACGACGACACCGAGGAAGACATCCGCCCGGCGCGCAAGCCGCGTCCGCGCAAGTACAAGATCCAAGAAGTCATCAAAGTCCGCCAGATCCTTCTGGTGCAGGTCGTCAAGGAGGAGCGCGGCAACAAGGGCGCGGCGCTCACCACCTATCTGTCGCTTGCGGGCCGCTATTGCGTTCTGATGCCGAATACCGCCCGTGGCGGCGGCATCTCGCGCAAGATCACCAATGCCGCCGACCGCTCGAAGCTCAAGGAGATCGCGCAGACCATCGACGTGCCCAAGGGCGCCGGTCTGATCATCCGCACCGCGGGTGCCAAGCGCACCAAGACCGAGATCAAGCGCGACTATGAATACCTGCAGCGCCTCTGGGAGCAGATCCGCGAACTGACGCTGAAGTCGGTTGCCCCGGCGAAGATTTACGAAGAGGGCGACCTCATCAAGCGCTCGATCCGCGACCTCTACAACCGCGAGATCGACGAAGTTCACGTGGAAGGCGAGCGCGGCTACCGCATCGCCAAGGACTTCATGAAGATGATCATGCCGTCCCACGCGAAGAACGTGAAACACTACCTCGACCCGATGCCGCTCTTCGCGCGCTATCAGGTCGAAAGCTACCTCGCGGGCATGTTCAACCCGACGGTCCAGCTGAAATCCGGCGGCTACATCGTGATCGGTGTGACCGAGGCGCTGGTGGCGATCGACGTGAACTCGGGCCGGGCCACCAAGGAAGGATCGATCGAAGAGACGGCGCTCAAGACCAACCTAGAGGCCGCCGAAGAAGTGGCGCGTCAGCTGCGTCTGCGCGACCTCGCGGGTCTGATCGTCATCGACTTCATCGACATGGAAGAGCGCAAGAACAACGCCGCCGTCGAGAAGAAGCTGAAAGACAAGCTCAAGACCGATCGTGCGCGCATTCAGGTTGGCCGCATCTCGGGCTTCGGCCTGCTGGAGATGTCGCGCCAGCGTCTGCGCCCGGGCATGATCGAGGCCACCACGCAGCCCTGCGCGGCCTGCCACGGCACCGGCCTTATCCGCTCGGATGACAATATGGCGCTGAACATCCTGCGTCAGGTCGAGGAAGAGGGCGTGCGCCGCCGCTCGCGTGAGGTGCTGGTGAAATGCCCGGTGGGCATCGCCAACTACCTGATGAACCAGAAGCGCGAGCATGTGGCCCAGATCGAGGCGCGCTACGGCATGGCCGTGCGCATCGAGGGCGATCTGCACCTCGTCAGCCCCGACTTCACCATGGAGAAGTTCAAGACCGCCACCCGCAACGTGCCCGAAGTGGTCGCGCCGGTGGTCTCGGCCAACGCCTCGCTGATGGATCAGGTCGACGAAGACGTGGCCGCCGAAGAAGACGAGGACGAGGATCAGCTCGAAACTCAGGCTGAAGATCAGGCTGAAGACAACTCTTCCAGTGACGGCAACGGCGAGAACGGCAACGGATCCGAAGACGGTGACGGCAAGCCGAAGAAGCGCCGCCGCCGCCGCCGCCGCTCGCGTTCGAAGAACAAGGACGCGCAGAACGGCGAGAATGGTGAGGGCAACGGCGAGGGCAATGACGCCACTCCGACCGAAGTCTCCGAAGCTGCCGCTGCTGAAACGGTGACCGGAACGGCGGAAGCTGCGACCGAGGTGGCGCCGGCAGAGGCAGGCTCCACCGAGGCCTCCAGCGAGGCTTCCACTGAGGCGCCTGCTGCCGAAGAGGCGCCCGCCGAGAAGCCCAAGCGCACCCGCCGCTCGCGCAGCCGCAAGAAGGCCGAGCCCGAAGCGACGGAGGCACCGACTGAGGCACCGGCAGCCGAGGCACCGGCGGAAGCTGCTGTTGAAGCTGCTGCCGCGCCTGCGCCCGAAGCCGCTGCGGAAGAGGCGGCACCTGCGGTGAGCGAAGAGCCGGTGGTGACCGAGGTCGAAGCGGCGCCCGAGCCGGTAAGCGAGGCGCCCGTCGCCGAAGCTCCGGTCGAGCCGCAGGCCGAGGCTGCGCCTGAAGCACCCGCCGAAGAGGTGCCGGTTGCGGAAACGCCCGCTGAGCCCGAGCCTCAGCCTGAGCCCGCGCCGGAACCCGAGCCTGTCTCGGCAGAGCCGGTTCAGGAAGAGGCTCCGAAGCCCAAGCGTCGCGGATGGTGGAGCCGCTGAGGCGACGCCGCAGCGCAAGCTAGACCCGCAGGACAGAGATAAGAACGCCCCGGTGCTCGCGCCGGGGCGTTTTTGTTCATTCGCGCCGCGCGTGAAGCCGTGGCTCTGTAACATCAGAGGACCTGCGGCAACGCAGACGTGACAAGCTGTCTGATGACGCGGCAAGCGCGATCGCCTATTCGGGTGGCATGTTCGGAATCGAGATCATCGACGCAAGCCTGCTCCCCGCCATGCTCGTGGCGCTTTTCGGGGGCGTGATTTCGTTTCTCAGCCCCTGCGTGCTGCCCATTGTGCCGCCCTATCTGGCCTTCATGTCGGGCGTGAGCCTGCAGGAGATGCAGGCCGGTGGCAGCGCCCGCTGGCGCGCCTTCATCGCGGCGCTCTTCTTTGTGCTCGGTCTGTCGACGGTGTTCATCCTGCTGGGGTTCACCGCGTCTTGGCTGGGCACGTTCTTTTTGCAGAACCAACTGCTTCTGGCGCGTATCTCCGGCGTCGTGGTGATCGTCTTCGGGCTGCATTTCCTGCATGTCTTCCGCATTCCCTTCCTCGACCGCGAGGCGCGTCTCGACACCGGTGAGGCGGGCGGTTCGGCCTTCGGCGCCTATCTGCTGGGGCTCGCCTTCGCCTTCGGCTGGACGCCCTGCATCGGCCCGCAGCTTGGCGCGATCCTGTCGCTGGCGGCAACCGAAAGCTCGGTGGCGCGCGGCACGCTGCTCTTGGGAGTTTACGCGCTTGGCCTTGGGCTGCCGTTCCTGCTGGCGGCGATGTTCCTGAGCCGCGCCATGGGGCTGATGAACCGCATGAAGCGCCATATGAAGACCATCGAGCGGATCATGGGCGTCCTGCTCATCGCCGTCGGTCTGGCGCTGCTGACCGGGGCCTTCTCGGCCTTCTCGTTCTGGCTGCTGGAAACCTTCCCGGCGCTGGGGCAGCTCGGCTGACACTTTCATCTTTCGGAAAATACTCCCGCCGGAGGCTCTGCTACTGCGGGCGGGATGAGTATTTGGGGAAAGATTAAAGCCTGCCTTGCCACTGCCTCACTCTTGCCCTCGCGGGCTGCTAAAGGCATCGTCCAAAGAGCAGTGAGGGCAGGGGTATGAGTGACGGGCAGCCAGAGGTGCGGCGCAGGCGGGTGTTCTACATCCCCGGCTATGATCCGATCCATCCGCGCCGCTACCGTGAGCTCTACCGCAAGGAGGGCGCCGCGCAGGCGGCGATCTCGGGCTATGCGCTGACGCTGAAACCCAAACCCAAGAGCGCGGTGCCCGGCAGCCCCTATGGCTGGCAGGTGGCGGCCGAGATGGACGGCGCGCAGGTGTCGGCAGAGATCGAGGTGCTGGTCTGGTCCGAAATTGTGCGCTCCAGCATGTCCAACTCCATTCCCGCCACTTACCTGCAGCTGCTGCGGACGGCTTGGGTGTATATCTCCACCGGCGCGCTCTTTCGGCTGATGCGGCTGCGCAAAGGACCGGTCATTGCGGCGCTTTACCCGGTGGGGATGCTGCTACTGCAACTGCTGCTCGCGGCGCTGCTGGCGTGGGGTGTCTACGCGCTGGCGACGCTGGCGGAACCGCTGCTGGGGCTCGTCGCGCGGATCATTGGCGCTGCGGCAGGGCTGGGGCTCGGCTGGGCGCTGCTGCGCTGGTTTCAGGCCAAGGACGGCAAGTTCTTCGCCTATTACCTCATGCATGATTACGCCTATTCCGCCCGTCACCGTGGTGCTAATCCGCCCGAGTTGGAAGCGCGGCTGTCGCTGTTCGGCGAGATCATCGCCGCGGCGCTGCGCGAAGAGGTGGATGAGGTGCTGGTGGTCGGGCACAGCTCCGGCGCGCATCTGGCGGTGTCGATCCTCGCCGATCTCATCCGGTCGGGCAAAGTGCCGGAGCAGGGGCCTCGGCTGGGATTTCTCAGCCTTGGCCAGGTGGTGCCCATGGTGTCTTTCTTGCCCGAGGCATGGCGGCTGCGCGCTGATCTTGCCTATCTGTCGCAGCGCGGCGAACTGACTTGGGTGGATGTGACCGCGCCCGGCGATGGCTGCGCCTTTGCGCTTTGCGATCCGGTGGCGGTGTCGGGCGTGGCGCCCGAGGGCAAGCGCTGGCCCTTGGTGTTCTCGGCGCAATTCACCCGCTCGCTCAGCCCCGCGCGCTGGAAAGAGCTGCGCTGGCGCTTCTTCCGGCTGCATTTCCAGTATCTCTGCGCCTTCGACAGGCCGCTCGACTATGACTATTTCCGCATCACCGCCGGGCCGCTGACGCTGGCCACGCGCTATGCGCAGCGCCCGCCCTCGGCAAGTCGGCTGGAGGCGCCGGTGAACCGCTTCACCTCGACCGCGCCCACAAGTTCATCAGCGCGCGCCGCATGATCCCGCCGAAGCCGAAATCGCGGCCCGACAGGGTCTCGCTGCTGCGCTACCTGCGGCTCTTTCGGGCCGATCTGCTGTCGGCCCAGCCCGCGCGGCTTTATCGGGCGTGGATGGCCGAGTTTCGCACGCCCTTCTTTCGGTCTTATCTCGTGAACCAGCCGGATCTGGTGAAAACGGTTCTGAAGGACCGGCCGATGGAGTTTCCCAAGTCGGGACGGATCGCCGAGGGGCTGCGGCCGCTGCTGGGAAATTCGGTCTTCCTGACCAACGGCGAGACGTGGCAGCGCCAGCGGCGGATCATCGACCCGGCCTTTGAGGGCGGGCGGCTGCGTGAGACCTATCCCGCTATGTGGGACGCGGCGCAGGCGGCGCTGGCACGGCTCAAGGCAGAGGCGGGCGCGGAGGTGGAGATCGAGGCGCACACCAGCCACGCCGCTGCCGATGTGATCTTTCGCACGCTGTTTTCGCTGCCGATCGAGCATGAGGTGGCGCAGGCGGTGTTCCACGAGTTCCGCGCCTACCAGCGCACCCAGCCCATTCTCAACCTCGCCGCCTTTCTGCCTCTGCCGCGCTGGATGCCGCGGTTTCACCGCGCCTCGACGAAGGCCGCAGCACGACGCATCCGCGGGCTGATCACCGAACTGACCGCGGCGCGGCAGGCGGATATCGCGGCGGGCAGGGCGCCCGATGATCTGGCCACCAAGATCATGACCACGCGCGATCCGCGGACCGGCGAGACCTTCTCGACTTCGGAGATGGTGGATCAGGTGGCGATCTTCTTTCTGGCCGGGCATGAGACCTCTGCCTCGGCGCTGGCCTGGGCGCTGTGGCTGGTGGCGGCGCATCCCGAGTGGCAAGAGCGGCTGGCGGAAGAGGCACAGGTTCTGGGCGATACGCCGGAGTTTTCCGACATCGCCAAGCTGCGGCTGTCGCGCGACGTGTTCCGCGAGGCGCTGCGGCTCTATCCGCCGGTGCCGATGATGGTGCGCGAAACGCGCTGCCCCGAGCGGTTCCGCGACCGCGAGTTGCCCAAGGGCGCGCAGGTGGTGCTGAGCCCGTGGCACCAGCACCGGCACGAGCGGCTCTGGGACAATCCTGACGGTTTCGACCCGGCGCGCTGGGGCACCGAGAACGGCAAGACCTGTGCGCGCGAGGCCTATATGCCGTTTTCCGCCGGGCCCAGGGTCTGCACGGGCGCGGGATTTGCCATGGTCGAGGGCGTGCTTTTGCTGTCGCTGATCCTGCGCGATCTGAAGCTCGAAATCGTCCCCGAGAAGATGCCCGAGCCGGTGGCCTTTCTGACCGTGCGGGCGCGCAGCGGCATCTGGCTGCGCATCTCCGCCCGCTAGCGCTAAAGGTAGCGATAAACGGCGGCTTCGATCTATCCAATACCCGGCGATTGGGCTAAGCCTTTGGCAAAGCAATTTTAACGATCTTAAAGAGGATCTTCCATGGCACAGGACAAGGCCGTTTTTGCAAAGCAAAAAGACCAGATGGCAACGGGCAAGGGCTTCATCGCCGCGCTCGACCAGTCCGGCGGCTCGACCCCGAAAGCGCTGCTGCAATACGGCGTCGAGGAAAGCGAATACAACGGCGAAGCGGAGATGTTCGGCGAGATCCACAAGATGCGCACCCGCATCATCACCGCGCCGGAGTTTACCTCTGACAAAGTGCTGGGCGCGATCCTGTTCGAGCGCACCATGCGCGGCGAGATCGACGGCATCCCCACCGCGCAATACCTCTGGGAAAAGCGCGGCGTGGTGCCCTTCCTGAAGATCGACAAGGGTCTGGCAGATCAGGAAAACGGCGTGCAGGTGATGAAGCCGATGCCCGGCCTCGAGGACCTGCTGACCGACGCGGCGCAGAACTTTGGCATCTTCGGCACCAAGGAACGCTCGGTGATCCACGAGGCGAATGCCGAGGGGATCGAGGCCGTCGTGGCGCAGCAGTTCGAAGTGGGCCGCATGGTGATCGCAGCGGGCATGGTGCCGATCCTCGAGCCGGAGGTGAACATCCACTCCGAGAGCAAGGACGAAGCCGAGGCGCTGCTCGAGGCGTCGCTGGCCAAGCACCTCGACACGCTGGCCGAGGGCGAGGACGTGATGATCAAGCTGACCATCCCCAGCAAGCCCGGCCTCTACGACGGTCTGGCCGATCACCCGCGCGTCGTGCGCGTGGTGGCCCTGTCGGGCGGCTACACCACCGATGACGCCTGCGAGCGCCTGTCGAAGAACGCCAAGATGATCGCCTCCTTCAGCCGTGCGCTGGCCGAGGGCCTGTCGAAGAAGCAGTCGGACGATGAGTTCAACGCGCTTCTGGGCAGCAACATCGACAAGATCTACCAGGCGTCGCTCTGATCCACGCCTGATTGCACGCGGCCCGGATGGGCCTGAAGCGCCCGGCCTCTTCACGAGGGGCCGGGCGTTTTGCTGTGTCCCGCGCGGCTGTGACCGGACGTGAGATCGGCGCGTGATCGCCGGTGGAACGCGGGCCCACATCCTTGCGTTGTGGGAGCAGAAGAAAAGGAGGACCCTATGTCTGAACGCAAGAGATCGCAGGACGGGCGCAGCGAGACCGCTGAAATCCTCGACGGTCAGCCGGTCACGCCGGGCGCCACCGCACAGGAAGGCCGCAAAGGCGGCGAAATGGCTCGCAAGGTCGGGACGCGCGACGAGGAGAAGCGCGTCGATGAAACCTCCGCGGGCGCGACCCGGCCGCTGGCTCAGGATCAGGACAGCAGCGGCGACAAGGAAAAGGTGTAAGGAGGCACGACCATGGCGATTCTCACCAATGGCACTTGGGTTTTGATCGCGGACGGCGAAAAAGCGCTGTTCCTGCGCAACGATGTGGACGAGCAGGATCCCGATCTGAACGTCGTGCGCATCGAAGAGCAGGAGAACCCTTCGGACCGCGAGCAATCGGCGAACCGCCCGGGGCGGATGCACGATGGCGGACCGGGCCAGAAATCCGCGGTGGAGGACACCGACTGGCACGAGTTGGCGAAGGAACGCTTCGCCGATGATCTGGCCGAGATCCTCTACAAGCAGGCGCATAAGGGCAAGTTCGACCGCATCGTTCTGGTCGCACCGCCCGCCACGCTGGGCGAGCTGCGCAGCAAGCTGCACAAAGAGGTTTCAGACAAGGTCGTGGCCGAACTGGACAAGACCCTGACCAACCATCCGCTCGACAAGATCGAGAAACTGCTACGCGACGAATTCGCTCCGGCCTGACAGGTTCAGGGAATTCCGAAAGAAAAACGCCGCCATTTATGGCGGCGTTTCCCATTTGAAACATGACTTTAAGCGCCAAAGCTCGCGTGATGTGTTACGTGAACTCTTGGCGCAGGATCTCCATCACTCCCTCGGGGCTGTCGGCGCTTTGCACGAAGTCCAGCAGCGAGGCCTCGGCAAATCCTTTGTCGACCACATGCTGCATCAGCGCCTTCAACGGCTCCCAGAACCCTTCGGTATCCAGCAGCACGATCGGCTTGGCGTGCAGCCCAAGCTGGCGCCATGTGAGTGCCTCGAAGAACTCGTCGAGGCTGCCCGCGCCGCCGGGCATAAGAACCACCGCATCGGCATTCATCAGCATGACTTTTTTGCGCTCGTGCATTGTCTCGGTGATCACGAAGCGGGTGAGGTCGGTCTTGCCCACTTCATGCGCCAGAAGGTGGGTGGGGATTACCCCGAAGGTCTCGCCGCCAGCGGTCTGCGCGGCCCGCGCGACCTCTCCCATCAGGCCGACGTCACCTGCACCGTAGACAAGTCGCCAACCTTGCTGTGCAATGGAAGTGCCAAGCATTGAGGCAGCTGCCGTGTAACTGGGCGCGGTACCGTGGCGCGAGCCGCAATAAATGCAGACAGATTTGACGGGCATGTGGATAATCCAAAAAAATGCTGTTTTGACCGGTGATAACGGGATTGTTATAGGTTCTCAACCGCGCTCGTGAGGGACAGGAAAACGGGCGCCGTGATTGGGATTATGTAAAGATGAACGAGAAACATTGGGTCTGGATCGGACTGGGTGCTGCCGCGGTTATCGGCGCGCTCTACGTCAGTGGTGTGATCGGCCCGCAACAGCCACCGCAGGGCCTGACCGAAGCGACACCCGTGGCCGAAAGCGCCGCGCCGGAGCCTGAGGTCAGCGCGTCGGATACAGACAACACAGCCGCGCAACCGGCGGAAATCACGGCAGCATCGGGGGACGCTGCCGCAGAGACTACGGCTGAGGCCACGGCTGAGACGCAAGACGAAACGGCAAGTTCCGACGCAGCCGTTGCAGACACAGAAAACGCGCCCGCCTCGGACAAGACCACCGCTGAGGGCACAACCGCAGACCCCGAAGAAACCGAAGTGGCACTGCTCGCGCCCGATGAGGCCGCGCCGGGAACCGCGCAGGGCGACGACCCCGCGTCCGATGCCACAGATGCCGCAGAGGCGGCGCCGGTCACCGCAGCGCCCAGCTTTGATCTCGTGCGCGCCGAGCCGGGCGGGCTGATCACCGTGGCGGGCCGTGCCGAGCCCGGCACCGAGGTGACCCTGCTGCTCGACGGCGAAGAGGAACTCACCAGCCGCGCCGGGAGCGACGGGCGCTTCGCCGCGTTCTTCGACCTGCCTGCCTCGGGCGAGGCGCAGGTGCTGCGTCTGCGTATGATGCTGAACGGCGAAGCAATTGAGTCCGAACAGGAAGTCATTCTGACGCCGCCGGTCGCCGCAGCAAATCAGGTGGCCGAGGGCGAGACCACAGAGGGAGCGGCTGAGACCGAACTGGCCAGCGCCCAGCCCGCAGTGACGGCGGCGCCCACCGTGCTGCTGTCGGATGCGGATGGTGTCGAGGTGATGCAAAGCGCGGCCCCCATGGCGCCGGGCAATGTCGCCATCGACGCGATCACCTATGACGAGACCGGCGGCGTGGCGCTGTCGGGCCGGGGCCGGGGCGATGCCATGTTGCAGGTCTATCTCGACAACAGCCCGATCACCACGCTCAAGGTCGCGGGCGACGGCCGCTGGCAAGTGGCGCTGCCGGGCGTTGAGGCGGGCACCTATACGCTGCGCGTCGATCAGGTGGATGACAGCGGCGAGGTCACCGCGCGCGCCGAAAGCCCGTTCCGCCGCGAGCCGGTCGAAAAGCTCGCCGCTGCCAGCGAAGAGCTGACCGAGGCCGAGGAGGTGACCGCGATCACCGTGCAGCCGGGCAATACGCTCTGGGCCATCGCGCGCGAGCGCTACGGTGACGGTCTGGCCTATGTGCGTCTTTTCGAGGCCAACAAGACGCAGATCCGCGATCCCAACCTGATCTATCCCGGGCAGATTTTCGATTTCCCTGACTGATCGGGCCTGACTGATCCGGCCCGACTGATCCGAAGCGCTGATGGGCCAGGAACCGGACGGCAGCGCACAGGCGACTGTGCACGCCCCGCACTGGCCTTTGTGCGCCCGCCGCGATAAGGGCAGGACCCGCCAAGCCAAGAGAGCCCAGCCATGCCTCCCGAGACCGATCAGACCACCATCGCCGACGCCGAGCGCCGCTCGGGGCTGCGCACCATCCGCCGCGTCGCCCCTTATCTGTGGCCCGAGGGGCAGACATGGGTGAAACGCCGCGTGGTGCTGGCGATGCTGATGCTGATCGCGGCCAAGCTGATCGCCGTGGGCACGCCGATGCTCTACAAGCAGGCGGTGGACAGGCTGGGCGGCGAGGCTTCGACGCTGCTTCTGGGCGCGGTCGGGCTGACGCTGGCCTATGGTATGGCGCGTATCTTCAACGCCGCGTTCCAGCAGGCGCGGGACGCGGTCTTTGCAAAGGTCGGGCAGCGCGCGCTGCGCAAGCTGGCGCTCGAAACCTTCACCCACATCCACAAGCTTTCGCTGCGCTATCACATCACCCGCAAGACCGGCGGGCTGAGCCGGATCATCGAGCGCGGGGTGAAGGGCGTCGAGTTTCTGCTGCGCTTCATGCTGTTCTCGGTAGGGCCGCTGATCCTCGAGCTTCTGCTCGTCGGCATCGTGCTCTTCTGGCTGTTCGACGTGTGGTATCTGGCGGTGGTGGCGGTGACCATCGCGCTCTACGTCTGGTTCACCTTTGCGGTGACCGAATGGCGCGTGCGCCTGCGCCGCAAGATGAACGCGCAGGACACCGATGCCAACCAGAAGGCCATCGACAGCCTGCTCAACTTCGAGACGGTGAAATACTTCGGCGCCGAGGCGCGCGAGGCCGCGCGCTACGATCAGGCGATGCAGGGCTATGAGGAAGCTGCGGTCAAGACCGCGACCTCGCTGGCCATGCTCAACTTCGGTCAGGCGCTGATCATCAACGCCGGGCTGGTGGCGGTGATGGTCATGGCGGCGCTCGGCGTGCAGAACGGTGATCTGACGGTGGGCGATTTCGTCATGGTCAACGCCTATATGATCCAGATCACCATGCCGCTGAACTTCCTCGGCACGGTCTACCGCGAGATCCGCCAGAGCCTCGTCGACATGGGGCAGATGTTCGACCTGCTGGATCAACCCTCGGAGGTCTCCGACAAGCCCGGCGCGCCGGACCTGCGGGTCTCGGGCGGGCAGGTGAGCTTCGATCACCTGCGCTTCGGCTATGACCCCGAGCGCGAGATCCTCAAGGGCATTTCGCTGACCGTGGGCGCGGGCGAAAGCGTCGCGCTGGTGGGGCCGTCGGGGTCGGGCAAATCCACCATCGGGCGGCTGCTGTTCCGCTTCTACGACGTCTCGGGCGGGGCGATCCGCATCGACGGGCAGGATCTGCGCGACGTGACCCAAGACAGCCTGCATGGCGCCATCGGCGTGGTGCCGCAGGACACCGTGCTGTTCAACGACACCATCCGCTACAACATCGCCTACGGTCGCGGCGGTGCCAGCGAAGAGGAAGTGATCGCGGCGGCGAAATCGGCGCAGATCCATGAGTTCATCAGCTCGCTCCCCGAAGGCTACGATACGATGGTCGGCGAGCGCGGCCTGAAGCTGTCGGGCGGCGAGAAGCAGCGCGTCGGCATCGCCCGGACCTTGCTGAAGAACCCGCCGATCCTGCTGCTCGACGAGGCGACCTCGGCGCTCGACACCGAAACCGAGGCCTCGATCCAGACCGCGCTGCGCCGCGCCGGTGAGGGGCGCACGGTGCTGACCATCGCCCACCGGCTGTCGACCATCGCCGACGCCGACCGCATCGTCGTGCTGGAAAAGGGCGAGGTGGTTGAGGAAGGCACCCATGAGGCGCTGCTGGCGCGCGCCGGGCGCTACGCGCAGCTTTGGGCGCTGCAGCAGGCCGAGGAGCGCGCCGCCTGACCCGGCGGGACTGGGTATTTTTAGAAAGATGAAATGGGGGCGTGCGCTGCGGCGGGCGCCCTTCATTGTTCTGAAAATACGCAATCTCCCGCTGGTGGCGGTGTCGCGACAGGGCCGGGGCGGCGCGCGGGTGGCAGGGCTGCGTATTTGTGGAACAATGAAGGGCATATTGCGGCGGGCGCGGGGCGGGGCCCCGGCGCGGGAGTATTGGCAAAGCCTATGGGGCAGCGCCCATTTTGGTTAGCTTATATGACCACGCGTGTTGCCTATCGGAAACTTGTTTCCTAAACGTGTCGCAACCACGATTCCGAAGGAGGCTCCCCATGAGCGCGCGTATTCAACGCCACGGTCTGCAGATCGACCCCGTTCTGTGCAATTTCGTCGAAGAGCAGGCCCTGCCGGGCAGCGGCGTCGAGGCCGATGCGTTCTGGGCGGCGCTCTCGAAGCTGGCGCACGAGTTCGGGCCGCGCAATGCGGCGCTGCTGGCCAAGCGCGACGCGCTGCAGGAAAAGATCGACGCATGGCACAAGGCCAACCCCGGCCAGCCCGAGATGGTGCCCTATACCGCCTTCCTCGAAGAGATCGGCTATCTGCTGCCCGAGGGCCCGGATTTCGAGATCGAGACCGAGAACACCGACCCCGAGTTCGCCTCGGTGCCCGGCCCGCAGCTGGTGGTGCCGATCACCAACGCGCGTTACGCGTTGAACGCGGCCAACGCGCGCTGGGGCTCGCTCTATGATGCCTTCTACGGCACCGACGCCATGGGCTCGACCCCGGCGAAGGGCGGCTTTGACGCGGCGCGCGGCAAAGAGGTGGTCGCCAAGGCCAAGGCCTTCCTCGACGAGAACTTCCCGGTGGCGGGCGGCAGCCATGCCGAGGCGGCGGGCTACACCATCGATGGCGGCGCGCTGCTGGTGGGCGGTAAGCCTCTGGCCCAGCCGGAGCAATTCGCGGGCTACCGCGGCGAGGCGGCCTCGCCGGAGGCGGTGCTGCTGGTCAACAACGCGCTGCATGTCGAACTGGTCATCGACCGCAGCCATTTTATCGGCAAGGACGATGCCTCGGGGCTGGCCGATGTGCTGATGGAATCGGCGATCTCGGCGATCATGGACTGCGAGGACTCGGTGGCCTGCGTCGACGGCGAAGAGAAGACGCTGGCCTACACCAACTGGCTCGGCCTGATGAAGGGCGATCTGTCGGACACCTTCGAGAAGGGCGGCAAGCAGGTCACCCGCACGCTGAGCGGCGATCGCAGCTATACCGCGCCGGACGGCGGCGAACTGGTGCTGAAAGGCCGCGCGCTGATGCTGGTGCGCAATGTCGGCCACCTGATGACCAACCCGGCGATCCTGCTGAAAGACGGCTCGGAGATCTTCGAGGGGCTGATGGACGCGATGATCACCACGCTCATCGCCAAGCACGATCTGGCGAAGGACCGCGGCCCGCGCAACTCCACCCAAGGCTCGGTCTATGTGGTGAAGCCGAAGATGCACGGGCCGGAAGAAGTGGCCTTCGCCAATGAGATCTTCAGCTTTGTCGAAGAGGCGCTCGGCCTGCCGCAATACACCGTGAAACTTGGCATCATGGATGAGGAACGCCGCACCTCGGTGAACCTCAAGGAGTGCATCCGCGCCGCCAAGAACCGTGTTGCCTTCATCAACACCGGCTTCCTCGACCGCACCGGCGACGAGATGCACACGGCGATGGAAGCGGGCCCGATGCTGCGCAAGGGCGAGATCAAGGGCACCGCGTGGATCGCCTCTTATGAGGACCGCAACGTCGACATCGGTCTGGCCTGCGGGCTGCGCGGCAAGGCGCAGATCGGCAAGGGCATGTGGGCCATGCCCGACCTGATGGAGGCCATGCTGGAGGCGAAGATCGGTCATCCCAAGGCGGGGGCAAACTGCGCCTGGGTGCCGTCGCCCACCGCCGCCACGCTGCACGCGCTGCATTACCACATGGTCGACGTGCTGGCGCGGCAGGCGGAGATCGCCGAGGGCGGGCCGCGCGGCACGCTCGAAGACCTGCTGACCATCCCGGTCGCCGCGGGCGCCAATTGGTCGGAAGAGGAAATCCGCGAGGAGATCGAGAACAACGCGCAGGGCATTCTGGGCTATGTGGTGCGCTGGGTCGATCAGGGTGTCGGCTGCTCGAAGGTGCCGGACATCCACGACGTCGGCCTGATGGAAGACCGCGCCACCTGCCGCATCTCCTCGCAGCATCTGGCGAACTGGCTGCACCATGGTGTGGTCTCCGCCGAAGAGGTGCGCGGGGTGATGGAGAAGATGGCCGCCGTGGTGGACCGTCAGAACGCCGGGGATGCCGCCTATATTCCCATGGCGCCGGGCTTTGACACCGTGGCCTATAAGGCCGCCTGCGATCTGGTCTTCGAAGGCCGGGTTCAGCCCTCGGGCTACACCGAGCCGGTGCTGCACAAGCGCCGTCTGGAACTGAAGGCGGGCTGATCCGTGCGGCGCGCCTCTAAGGCGCGCCAGACCATGGGCTGGAACGAGGGGGCTGTCTGCCCCCTCGGCCCCCCCGAGGATATTTTCGCCAAGAGGAAGAGGCGGGCGCTTTCGGGCGAACGTCGTACCAACAAGAAGGACTTACGACATGGCAGGGATTTCGCTGAGCCGCGCGCGGACCATCATCCGCAAGGCGCTGGAAGCAGGCAAGGACGCGGGCATGGCGCCGCTTTCGGTGGTGGTGCTGGACGAGGGCGGCCATGTGCAGGCCTTCGAGCGCCAGGATGGCGCGGCGCCGGGCCGGTTCGAGATCGCCTTTGGCAAGGCCTATGGCGCGGTGATGCTGGGCATGCCCGGCTCTGCACAAATGGCGCGCGCCGAGTCGCAGGCCTATTTCATCGCCGCCGCAAACGGCGCGTTCGGCGGCAAGCTGATCCCCGTGCCGGGCGGCGTTTTGGTCAAGGATTCCAAGGGCCGGACGCTGGGCGCGGTGGGGGTCACCGGCGACAGTTCGGACAATGATGCGGCTGCCGCAAAAGCGGGCATCGAGGCGGTCGGCCTCACCGCGGTGATCTGAGCGGCCTTTTACAGCGCCTCTCCGTGCCTTATGTTTTCAACGAACAGGCAAGGAGAGGCATGCAAATGACCCGTCCCACCGTCGGCATCATCGGCAACCAGCACATGCTCAACGAGACCTATCCGGCGCATGCCGGGGGGGTCATGAACACCGAGGCGGTGGCCTGCGTCTCGGGCTGCCTGCCTCTGCTCATTGCCGCCGATCCGCGCTTTGTCTCGGTCGAAGAGCTGATGGAGACCTGCGACGGTTTCCTGCTCACCGGCGGGCGGCCGAACGTGCACCCCGAAGAATACGGCGAAGAGGCGACCGAGGCGCATGGCGCCTTTGACCGGGCCCGCGACGCCATCGTGCTGCCGCTGGTGCGTGCCTGCGTCGAGCGCGGCCAGCCGTTCCTTGGCATCTGCCGCGGCTTTCAGGAAGTGAACGTCGCCATGGGCGGCACGCTCTATCCCGAGATCCGCGATCTGCCGGGGCGGATGAACCACCGCATGCCCCCAGACGGCACGCTGGAGGAGCGTTTCGCGCTGCGCCACAAGGTGACGCTGACGCCCGGCGGGCGCTTCCACAAGCTGTTCGGAGCGCCCGAGGTGATGACCAACACGCTGCACGGGCAGGGGGTAAAGACCGCTGGCGCGCGCATCGAGATCGAGGGCTACGCCCCCGATGGCACGCCTGAGGCGCTGTACGTCAAGGGCGCGCCGGGTTTCACCATGGCGGTGCAATGGCACCCCGAGTGGGATGCGGCGAACGATCCGGTCTCGCGGCCGCTGTTCGAGGCTTTCGGCGATGCGGTGCGGGCCTGGGCTGGCGGGGGCGAGGGGCAGCACGCCCCCCGGGTCGTCTCGGCCTGATCAGGTGACGCGCTTGCGGCGCTGGTATTTGGGCTGATCCCAGATCGCGCCGCGCAGGATACGCGCAAGAATTTCCACCGCCTCACGGATCTCATCCTCGCCGATGTAAAGCGGCGTGATGCCAAAGCGCATGATGTCGGGCGCGCGGAAATCACCGATCACGCCTTGATCGATCAGCGCCTGCATCGCCGCATAGCCATGCTCGAAGCGAAAGCTGACCTGACTGCCGCGCTTGTCGTTCTCGCGCGGTGTGGCGAGCTTCAGGCCCGGGCAATGGGTCTCGACCTCTTCGATCATCAGGCCGGTCAATTCCAGCGAGCGCCGGCGCAGCGCCTTCATGTCGATCCGGTCCCAGACGTCCAGCGCCGCGTCGAGCGCCGCCATCTGCAGCACCGGCGGCGTGCCGACGCGCATCCGCTCGATCCCCGAGGCGGGGCGATAGCTGCGCTCGAAGGCGAAGGGCGTGTCATGGCCGAGCCAGCCCGACAGCGCGGGTTCGGCATGGTCCGCATGGCGCGGTGCGACATAGATGAAGGCCGGCGCGCCGGGCCCGGCGTTGAGGTATTTATAGGTGCAGCCGACGGCGAAATCGGCCCCGCCGCCCGCCACATCCACCGGCAGCGCGCCCGCCGAATGCGCCAGATCCCAGATCGCCAGCGCGCCCATCTCATGCGCCCGCTCGGTGAGCGCGGCCACATCGTGGCGCCGCCCGGTGCGATAATCGACCTCGGTCACCAAGAGCACGGCAACCTCTTCGGTGATCTCTTCGGCCAGCCGGTGCGGCTCGGCGAGGCGGAGTTCATATTCGTCGCCCAGAAGCTCGATCAGCCCCTCGGCCATATAGAGATCAGAGGGGAAATTGCCGGTGTCCGACAGGATCACCTTGCGGCCCGGGTTCATCGAGACCGCCGCCGCCAGCGCCTGAAACACTTTGATCGACAGCGTGTCGCCAATCACCGTATGCCCGCGCTCGGCACCGATGAGGCGGCCAACGCGGTCGCCAAGCTCGCTGGGCATGCCCATCCAGCCGCAGGCGTTCCAGCCGGTGATCAGATGCTCGCCCCATTCGTCGGTCATCATCCTCTGCACGCGCTCGGGCGTGGCCTTGGGCAGCGGACCCAGCGAATTGCCGTCGAGATAGATGAGCCCGAGCGGCAGGTGGAACTGCTCTTTCGTCCAGGCAAAGAGCGCGTCGGGGGATGTGGTCAAAACTGGCCTCCTGATATTTCGATGGCCTGACCGTTCACGCTGCCCGAGCCGGGACCGCAGAGCCAGAGCACGGCGCTTGCGATCTCGTCCGGGGCGATCAGGCGATTATGGGGATTGGCGGAGTGAACGAGCGCCGTGGCCTCGCCCTGCGTCAGCCCTTCGCGGGCCATGACGCGTTCGATATTGCGCGGGGCGATCTCGGTCTCGACATAGCCGGGGCAGAGCGCGTTGAAGGTGACCGGCAGGCCCGCGTGATCGGCGGCCAGCGCGCGGATCAGCCCGACCAGCCCGTGTTTCGAGGCGACATAGGGCACGGCGCGGCGCATGCCGCGCAGGCCCGCGACCGAGGAGATTGCGATGACGCGGCCCCAGCCCGCCTCGAGCATGGCAGGAAGCACCTCGCGGATCGTCAGAAAGGCACCGTCGAGATTTGTGGCCATGGTGCGCCGCCATGTCTCGAGGCTGGTGCTGGCAAGCTCCGACGGCTCGGCGAGGCCCGCATTGGCGATGCAGATGCCGAAGGGCCCGCGCGCGGCGGTGGCCTCGGCGAGGCCCTGCTGCACCGAGGCCTCATCCGAGACATCCATGACCAGCGGATGCAGGCGAGGCCCGGCGGCGGCCTGCAGAACCTCGGCGCGGCGCCCGGCGATGGTCACCTCGGCCCCGGCAGTGGCCAGAGCCCGCGCAATGGCAAGCCCGATGCCCGTGCCGCCGCCTGTCACCAGGGCGTGGGTTCCGCTGAGCATGGCATCCTCCGGTTGTTCGCAGAGAAACTGGCCGGGAAATCCGCCAGAGGCAAGACGGGGCTGCGGCATATCGCGCAGGGTCAAGGCGGAAACCCTTGCGGTAGGAGTGGTTGAAAGGGGCGCTGCCCCTCGGCGCTGCGCGCCTCACCCCGGAGTATTTTGGGAAAGATGAAGGAGTTTTGCCATGCCGCGCACCCTCGATCTGCCGCCGGTCTGGCTGCTGGCGTTTCTGGCTTTGGCATGGACGCAGGCGCGGCATTTCCCCATGGGGCTGAGCTTTGGGCCGGTCTGGGCCGATCTCTTGGGCGGGCTGCTGGTGGGCGGCGGTGTGCTGATCGCCGCTGTGGCACTGACCGAGATGCGGCGCCAGCGCACCACCTTCATGCCGCATGCCGAGGCGGATCGGTTGGTGACTTCGGGGATTTTTCGCTTTTCCCGCAACCCGATCTATCTGGGGGATGTGATGATTCTGACCGGACTCATTCTTTATTGGGATGCGGTGCCGTCTCTGGTGTTGCTGCCGGTCTTCGTCTGGGTGCTGGAAAAACGCTTCATCGTGCCGGAAGAGGTGCGGCTGCGTCGCAAGTTTGTTGCCGAGTTTCGGAAATATGAGCAACAAACCCGCCGGTGGCTTTGAATTCGCCGCACTATGTGGTTAACACGTTCGACCCGGTTGTGAGCATGGCGCCGCAAAGGTAGACCATACGTCAACCGGAGGACGACAAATCTAGAACCAAGGGCCTTCGGAACGGCCTAAAAGGGGGACCAACTACGTGAAGATCGGAACGCCGACAGAGATTTTCGAGGGTGAGGCGCGTGTCGCCATGACCCCGGACTCGGCGCTGCAACTGCAGAAGCTGGGTTACGATTGCCTGATACAGTCAGGCGCCGGCGCGAAGGCAGGCTTTGCCGACGCGGCCTATGAGGCCGCTGGCGTGACCGTGGTGGCAGATGCCGACGCGCTGTGGAGCGGCGCCGACATCATCGCCAAGGTGCGCCCGCCGAGTGAAGAGGAAGCGGCCCGGCTGACGCCCGAGAAGCTGCTGATCTCCTTCTTCTACCCGGCCTCGAACGAGGCACTGATGAAGCAGGCCGCCGATCTCGGTGCCAGCGTGATCGCGATGGACATGGTGCCGCGCATCAGCCGCGCGCAGAAGATGGACGCGCTGTCGTCCATGGCCAACATCGCCGGCTACCGCGCGGTGATCGAGGCGGGCAACAACTTCGGCCGCTTCTTCACCGGTCAGGTGACCGCCGCCGGCAAGGTGCCGCCCGCCAAAGTGCTGATCGTCGGCGCCGGTGTGGCCGGTCTTGCGGCCATCGGCACCTCGACCTCGCTGGGCGCCATCACCTATGCCTTCGACGTGCGCCCGGAAGTGGCCGAGCAGGTCGAGAGCATGGGCGCAGAGTTCGTCTACCTCGACTTCGAGGAAGAGCAGGCCGACGGCGCCTCCTCGGGCGGCTACGCCTCTGTCTCCAGCCCCGAGTTCCGTGAAGCCCAGCTTGCCAAGTTCCGTGAACTTGCGCCCGAGATGGACATCGTTATCACCACCGCCCTCATTCCGAACCGGGAAGCTCCCGAGCTGTGGACCGAGGACATGGTGCAGGCGATGAAGCCCGGCTCGGTGATCGTCGATCTGGCGGCAGAGCGCGGCGGCAACTGCAAGCTGACGGTGATGGACGAGAAGATCGTCACCGACAACGGCGTGACCATCATCGGCTACACCGACTTCCCGAGCCGCATGGCGACGCAGAGCTCGACGCTCTACGCCACCAACATCCGGCACATGATGGCCGACCTGACGCCAGAGAAGGACGGCACGGTCAACCACAACATGGACGACGACGTGATCCGCGGCGCGACCATCGCGCACGCCAAAGAGGTCACCTTCCCGCCGCCGCCGCCGAAAACCAAGGCGATCGCGGCGCAGAAGCCGAAGGAAAAGGCGCCCGAACTGACGCCGGAAGAGAAGCGCGCGCAGGAAGTGGCCGCCTTCAAGGCGCAGACGAAACAGCAGGTGACCCTGCTCACCGTCGGTGCCGTGCTGCTGCTCGGCGTGGGCCTCGTGGCACCCGCTAGCTTCATGCAGCACTTCATCGTCTTCGTGCTGTCGGTCTTTGTCGGCTTCCAAGTGATCTGGAACGTCTCGCATTCCCTGCACACCCCGCTGATGGCCGTGACCAACGCCATCTCCTCGATCATCATCCTTGGCGCGCTGATGCAAATCGGCTCGGGCAACTGGCTGGTGATCATCCTTGCCGCGCTTTCGGTCTTTATGGCCGGGATCAACATCTTCGGCGGCTTCCTCGTGACACGGCGCATGCTCGCCATGTTCCAGAAATCGTAAGGAGAGGTGGGGACTATGGAATTCGGATTCACGACGGCGGCCTATGTGGTCGCGGCCGTTCTGTTCATCCTGTCGCTGGGTGGCCTCTCGGGGCAGGAAAGCGCCAAGCGCGCCGTGTGGTACGGCATTGTCGGCATGGGCCTCGCGGTCTTCGCCACGCTGATCGGCCCGGGCTCGGGCCTCTGGCTGCTCTCGGTCATCCTGATCGCGGCGGGCGGCATCATCGGCACCTACGTGGCCAAGAAGGTCGAGATGACCGAGATGCCGCAGCTGGTTGCCGCCATGCACTCGCTGGTGGGTCTCGCGGCGGTCTTCGTCGGCTTCAACGCGCATCTCACCATGCGCAGCGTCGAGAAGCTTCGCGCGGCCTCCGATCTTGCGAAGGACGCCTTCGAGCATATGGTGACGACCGACCACGGCGTATTCGCGGGGTTGGTGGCGCATAAGTCGCCCGTCGAGCTGAGCATCCTGCAGGTCGAGCTCTTCCTCGGCATCTTCATCGGTGCGGTGACCTTCACCGGCTCGGTGATCGCTTACGGCAAGCTGGCGGGCAAGGTGACCTCGAAGGCCGAGAAACTGCCGGGCGGGCACATCCTGAACGCCTCTGCAGCGGCGCTCTCGGTGATCTGCCTGATCTGGTACATGAACACCGCCGGGCTCTTCCCGGTGCTGATCATGACGCTCTGCGCGCTCTTCATCGGCTACCACCTGATCATGGGCATCGGCGGCGCCGACATGCCGGTGGTGGTCTCGATGCTGAACAGCTACTCGGGCTGGGCCGCGGCGGCCATCGGCTTCTCGCTCAGCAACGATCTGCTGATCGTCGTCGGTGCGCTAGTGGGCTCCTCGGGTGCGATCCTGAGCTACATCATGTGTAAGGCGATGAACCGCTCGTTCATCTCGGTGATCCTCGGCGGCTTCGGCGGTACATCCGGTCCTGCGATGGAAGTCGAAGGCGAGCAGGTGGCGATCGACGTCGACGGCGTGGCCTCGGCGCTCGAAGAAGCCGACAGTGTCATCATCGTGCCGGGCTACGGCATGGCCGTGGCGCAGGCGCAGCAGAACGTCGCGGAACTCACCCGCAAGCTGCGTGCCAAGGGCAAGGAGGTGCGTTTCGCCATCCACCCCGTGGCGGGCCGTCTGCCGGGCCACATGAACGTGCTGCTGGCCGAGGCGAAAGTGCCTTACGATATCGTTCTGGAAATGGACGAGATCAACGAGGACTTCCCCGAGACCGACGTGGTCATCGTCATCGGCTCGAATGACATCGTGAACCCCGCCGCGCAGGAAGACCCCAACTCGCCCATCGCCGGCATGCCGGTGCTGGAAGTGTGGAAGGCCAAGCAGGTCTTTGTCTCCAAGCGCGGTCAGGGCACCGGCTACTCGGGCATTGAGAACCCGCTGTTCTACAAGGACAACACGCGGATGTACTACGGTGACGCGAAACAGTCGATTGGCGAGCTGCTGAACAAGATCAGCTGAGCCTGAACGACAAAATGACAGGGGCCCCGCCAGCGATGGCGGGGCCCCTTTGCTTGGCCGGTGCGCCCCAGTCTCAGTGCCCCAGTCCCGGCGCGCCGCAGGCGGCGAGGGCGGAGTGCGTATTTGAGAAGAGAAGAAGCGACCGGGGCGGCAAGGCGGGTCTTCTTCTCTTTGTCAAATACGCAGGGCGAAACGGCGCCGCAGCGCGGCACCGGGGCAGGGCGGCGTGCCGCGCGCCCCTCGCAGCCGCGGCAAATCGGCGGATTGTGCCCGCAAAGCCGCCAGAGCCCGCGCCAGAGGCGCGTTTCCGCCTTGCAAGGGCCTTCGGGGACGCATAGAAGACCGCAAATTCGAATTTCGCGGTGGGCCGGATTCCGTGCCCTCGCATCACGACCACAAGGGAATTGGCATGCAGGTCAACGAGACGCTGAACGAAGGTCTGAAGCGCGCGTACGAGCTCATCCTCACCGCCGAAGAGCTGGACGCGAAGGTGAACGAGAAGCTCGCCGAGGCGCAGCCTGAGATTGAGATGAAGGGCTTCCGCAAGGGCAAGGTCCCGATGCCGCTGCTCAAGAAGCAGTTCGGCCAGCGTCTGCTGGGCGAGAGCATGCAGGAAGCCATCGACGGCGCGATGAACGAGCACTTCGAGAAGTCGGGCGACCGTCCGGCGCTCCAGCCGCAGGTCAAGATGACCAACGAGGACTGGAAAGAAGGCGACGACGTCGCGGTCGAGATGAGCTACGAGAAGCTGCCGGAAGTTCCGGACGTGGACGCGTCGAAAATCACCCTCGAGAAGCTCGTGGTGAAGGCCGATGACGCCGCCGTCGACGAGGCGCTGGCACAGCTGGCCGAGAACGCGCAGGACTTCAAGGACCGCCGCAAGGGCTCCAAGGCGAAAGACGGCGATCAGGTGGTCATCGACTTCGTCGGCAAGGTCGACGGTGAAGCCTTCGAAGGCGGCTCGGCGGAAGACTACCCGCTGGTGCTCGGCTCCAACTCCTTCATCCCCGGCTTCGAAGAGCAGCTGGTCGGCGTGAAGGTCGAGGAAGAGAAGGCCGTCGAGGTCACCTTCCCCGAGGAGTACGGCGCAGAGAACCTCGCAGGCAAAGCCGCTGTCTTTGACGTGACCGTCAAGGCCGTGAAAGAGCCCGTTGCTGCCGAGATCGACGACGAGCTGGCGAAGAAATTCGGTGCCGAGGACCTCGAGGCGCTGAAAGGCCAGATCCGTGAGCGTCTGGAAGCTGAATACACCGGCGCATCGCGTCAGGTGATGAAGCGCGCCATGCTCGACGCGCTGGACGAGCAGGTCTCCTTCGAACTGCCGCCGAGCCTCGTTGAAGCCGAAGCCAAGCAGATCGCGCACCAGCTCTACCACGAAGAGCACCCGGACGATCACGGTCACGACCACGGCGAGATCGAGCCCACCGACGAGCACAACAAGCTTGCAGAGCGCCGTGTGCGTCTTGGCCTGCTGCTCGCCGAGATCGGCCAGAAAGCCGAGATCGAGGTGACCGATCAGGAGATGACCCAGGCGATCATGATGCAGGCGCGTCAGTACCCGGGTCAGGAGCGCGCGTTCTTCGACTTCGTGCGCCAGAACGCTCAGATGCAGCAGCAGCTGCGCGCGCCGATCTTCGAAGACAAGGTCATCGATCACATCGCCGAAGGCGCGAATGTGAGCGAAAAGGAAGTCTCGAAAGAAGACCTCCAGAAGGCCGTCGAAGAGCTCGACGAAGAGTAATTTCCGGCGCCATTGGCGCAGGATTGAGGGCCGCCCGCAGGGGCGGCCCTTTTGCGTTTGCGGCACTGCGGCGGCGAATTTCCTTGCCGCAGCCGGGGTCTGCATGTGATCTTGGGTGCCCGGAGGCGACCCCGGAGGAGATCATGGACGGACCCGAGCCCCGTGCCGCGCAGAAGCCGCGCAAGATGCTCGACAGCTCGGAGATCACCGCGCTGTCGCATCTCTATCGCGGCGAGGTCTATCGCTCGACCATCTGGCGCACCCGGCTCGACACCACCACCAATTGGGCGGTGGTGACGCTGGGGATCGCGCTGTCGATCTCCTACAGCTCGCCCGCCGCCTCGCCGCTGCCGCTGATCCTTGTCGGCATTCTGATCCTGTTCTTCCTGATGCAGGAGGCGCGGCGCTATCGCTACTTCAACGTCTGGCGCGCGCGCTGCCGCTGGATGGAGACGCATTTCTTTGCTCCCATGCTGCACGACGGCGATCTGCATATGGAGGAGGGCTGGCAGCAGACGCTGGCCGAGGATTACTGGAAGCCGCGCTACCACGTCTCGCTCTGGGTGGCGATCGGGCGGCGCATCCGGCGCAATTACGTGTGGATTCTGCTGATCCAGAGCGTCGCCTATATCGGCAAGCTGCTGGTCCACCCCGAGCCGCTGACCGCGCCGGTGCAGCTGATCGAGCGGGCGGGGGTGGGGCCTATTCACGGCGGCTTGGTTCTGGCGGCCGGGGCGGGGTATTGCGCGGCGTGGAGCGTTGCGGCGCTGATCAGCTGGCGCGACGACCAGCGGCGCGCTCAGATGCGCCGGGACCGGACCAGCATGGGCTGAGCAATCAGGTCAGCGCACAAAGAAAAACCGCGCCGGAAAGCTCCGGCGCGGTCTCGACATTTCGCGATGATCCGAAAGGATCAGGCGTTGTCTTCGGTCTCTTCGGCTTCGGCGGCTGCCGGAGCGTCGTCGTCGTCCGATGCGGCGCTGCCGATGTCGTCGAACAGTTCCGAGATCTCGAACTCGGCCTGTGCTTCTTCTTCAGCGGCGAGTTCCTGGATCGACTTGCCCGACGCCTGCAGTTCGGCCTCTTCGGGCGAACGTGCGACGTTGAGGTTGATGGTGACCATCACCTCGGGGTGCAGGTGAACTTCCACCTCGTGCAGGCCGAGCTCTTTGATCGGCTGACGGATGATGACCTGCTTGCGGTCGATCGAGAAACCTTCCTCGGTGGCGACGTCTGCGGCGTCACGGGTGGTGACCGAACCGTAGAGGTTGCCGCCATCGGACGCCTGACGAATCACGACGAACTGCTGGCCGCCGAGCTTCTCGCCGAGCGCTTCGGCTTCTTTTTTGCTCTCGAGGTTACGCGCTTCGAGCTGAGCTTTCTGCTCTTCGAACTGCGCGATGTTCTCTTTCGACGCGGTCAGTGCCTTGCCCTGCAGCAGCAGGTAGTTGCGCGCGAAGCCGGGCTTCACGTCAACGACATCGCCCATTTGGCCGAGCTTGGCCACGCGTTCCAGAAGAATGACTTGCATGGGTCTCTCTCCTTATTTCACGGCGTAGGGCAGCAGGGCGAGGAAGCGGGCGCGCTTGATGGCACGGGCCAGTTCACGCTGCTTCTTTGCCGACACTGCGGTGATGCGGGACGGGACGATCTTGCCGCGCTCAGAGATGTAGCGCTGCAGGAGACGGGTGTCCTTGTAGTCGATTTTGGGTGCGTTGTCGCCCGAGAAGGGGCAGACTTTGCGACGGCGGAAAAACGGTTTTGCAGCCATTGTTTAGCTCCTCTCGTTCAGATCAGTTACGGCCACGGCGTTCGCCGCGACCTTCGCGCTCGTCGCGCTTCTGCATCTGCACCGAGGGGCCCTCGGCGTGCTCTTCGACCTTGATCGTCAGAACGCGCATGACGTCGTCATGCAGGCGCATCAGACGCTCCATTTCCTGAACCGCAGTCGCCGGAGCGTCGGTCTTCAGGAAGGCGTAGTGGCCTTTACGGTTCTTGTTGATCTTGTAGGCCATGGTCTTCACGCCCCAGTACTCGGATTCGACGACTTTGCCGCCGTTGTCCGAAAGGACGGTGCCGAAGTGTTCGACAAGGCCTTCAGCCTGCGCGTTGGAAAGATCCTGACGCGTGATGAAAACATGCTCATAAAGCGGCATGTGTGCTCCATTTCTGTCCGGGCGCATTTCATAGGGCAGGCAGTCCACTCCGCACCTGCCCACGAGAGACTGCGCGGTTCACGTGATCTCGCGGAGGGATGGCGCTCTATACACCCTTGGGCGGGGGATTCAACCCTTGATGGGCCGCTTGATGAGCGCGCCTCTGCGGCGCCGAAACCTTGCGTTAGGACTTGCGGCGCATGACCTCGGGGCAGGGCGCGAAATCGCCGGGGGTCTTCCCCGGTCGTGCCCCATTCCTGACGCGTTTCGGCGTCAAAACCTTTCTTCGTTAAGAACGTGACGAGTTGGAGGAAGCACGATGTCGATGGGGGACCCCCGCTTTACGGAGACCAATGATCCGGTGATGCTGGGGCTGCGCGTGCTGACGCAGATGGTGGGATTTCTTCTGGCGCTCTCGGCCTTCGCGCTGTGGCTGATGCCTGAGGCAAGCGAGGGTTTGTCGCTCTGGCGGCTGGGAGCGTCGCTGCTGCTTTTGATCGTGGGGCTGTGCTCGGTCTTCGGACTTGGGCGCAGGGATTAAGGCGCAAGAAGACGAGGACCGATACCGGTCCAAGGGGACGGCCCACCTAGGGACGGTTTAAATGACGAACGCCCTCGCAGATGACTGCGAGGGCGTTTCCGTTTTGCGAAGATGCGCCGCGCTCAGGCCTTGGCGAGCTTGGCCTCGCGGGCCTCGCGCAGCCGCGCGAAATCATCGCCCGCGTGATAGCTCGAGCGGGTCAGCGGCGTGGCCGAGACCATCAGGAAGCCCTTGCCGAACGCGGTCTTCTCATACGAGGCGAACTCGTCGGGCGTGACGAAACGGTCAACGCGGTGGTGCTTCGGCGTCGGCTGCAGGTACTGGCCGATGGTCAGGAAGTCGATGTCGGCGGCGCGCATATCGTCCATCACCTGCACGACCTGCTGACGCTCTTCGCCGAGGCCGACCATGATGCCCGACTTGGTGAAGATATGCGGGTCCATTTCTTTCACGCGCTGCAGCAGGCGCAGCGAGTGGAAGTAGCGGGCCCCGGGGCGCACCTCGGGGTAGAGGCCGGGCACGGTCTCGAGGTTGTGGTTGAACACATCGGGGCGCGCCGCAACCACGGTCTCCAGCGCGCCGGGCTTCGACTTGAGGAAGTCGGGCGTCAGGATCTCGATGGTGGTGGCAGGCGCACGGTGACGGATCGCGCGGATGGTCTGGGCGAAATGCTCGGCCCCGCCATCGTCGAGGTCGTCGCGGTCCACCGAGGTGATCACCACGTGATTCAGCCCCAGCTTGGCGACCGAGTCGGCGACGCGGCCCGGCTCGAAGACGTCGAGCGTGTCGGGGCGGCCGGTGGCGATGTTGCAGAAGGTGCAGCCACGGGTGCAGATGTCGCCCATGATCATCATGGTGGCGTGGCCCTGGCTCCAGCACTCGCCCACGTTCGGGCAGCCAGCCTCTTCGCAGACGGTGACGAGACCATGCTCGCGCATGATGCGGCGGGTCTCGTTATAGCCCGCGCCGCCGGGCGCCTTGACGCGAATCCAGTCCGGTTTCTTGGGCTGGGCATTGTCGGGCCGATGCGCCTTTTCCGGATGGCGCTGCGCCGGGATCTTCAGGTCTCGCAAAGCGTTTCCCCCGCGATGTGGGTCAGGTTTCCCGCAAGATAGACCGTTGTCCGCGCAGGTTCCACCCCTGCGCCCGGGCCCGGTCCGGCTGCGGGACGGCAGATACGTTATGGTCCCCTACGCCGATCCGGCACAAAGCGCAATTGCTGAGCAGGCAGGCCCGCTTGTGCATCGCTGCGGCACCCGGGGCAAGATCGGCGGTTGCGTCTTCGGAGCGGCGAAATTATCCCAGCGTCAGGGAGGAAATCGAAGTGCCAGTTACACGAAAGGACCTGTGCCATGAAAGCCGGTGTCGCCCTCCCCAATGTCACCTTCCGCACCCGCGTGCGTGACGAGTCCATCGAAGGTCCGAACCCCTTCCGCTGGCAGGACATGACCACTGCCGATTATTTCAAAGGCAAGCGCGTCATCCTGTTCTCGCTGCCGGGCGCCTTCACCCCGACCTGCTCGACCTACCAGCTGCCGGGCTTCGAGAAGAACGCCGAGACCTTCCGCGCGCAGGGCATCGACGCGATCTATTGCATGTCGGTGAACGACAGCTTCGTGATGAACCAATGGGCGAAGTCGCAGAACCTCGAGAACGTCTCGGTCATCCCCGACGGCTCGGGCGAGTTCACCCGCCGCATCGGCATGCTGGTGAACAAGGACAACCTCGGCTTCGGCATGCGCTCGTGGCGCTATGCGGCGATCATCAACGACGGCGTGGTCGAGGCATGGTTCGAAGAGCCGGGCCTGTGCGACAACCACGGCGAAGACCCCTATGGCGTGTCCAGCCCGGAAAACCTGCTGGAGTATCTCGCCAGCGCCAAGGCCGAAGCCGCGGCCTGATCGCGCAGCGGTCTTTGAGGTAAAAGAAAACGGGCCTTCGGGCCCGTTTTTTCATGTCTGGCAATGATGGCTTTTGATGCGCGGCAGGGCGTCAGTGGCCCTGCGTTCCGGCATTCTCTTCCGCCTCGGCGGCCGCTTCCTCTTCGGCGGCGGCCTCGGCGTACCACTCATAGGCGGCACCGACCGCGACGGTCGACGAGTTGGGCAGAACGTTGAGATAGGCCGACCCATCGCCATCCGCCGCCTGACGGCGTGTCATGCGCCACGCGGTATAGATCGCGATCATCGCGAAAAGCACGGTCAGCACCGCCCAGAAGCTCTGCGGCCCGGCGATGTCCATGGCCTGACCGGTGACCAGCGGCCCCGCGATGGCGCCGACGCCATAGATGAACACCATGCCGCTCGCCGCGGCGGGCATGTCCTCAAGCTCGAGGTAGTCGTTGGTGTAGGCGATGAAGAGCGAATAGAGCGGGCTGGCCATGCCGCCCATGATCAGACCGGCCACCAGCAGCGCGGTGAGCGACTGGCTGTAGAAAAACGCGATGCCGCAGGTGAGCGCGCCCACCGCCGCCAGCGTCAGGATCATCACCCGGCGATCCATCAGGTCCGACAGCCAGCCCACCGGGAACTGGAACAGGAACGAGCCCATGAAGAGCGCCGCCACGAAGCCCGAGATCTCTTGCACCGACAGCCCGACCTTGGCGCCATAGACCGCCGCCATGCCCATCTGCGCCGAGAACACCCCGCCCAGCAGCAGCGTGCCGATCGTGCCCAGCGGCGAACGGTCGTAAAGCTGGCGCAGGCTCATCGGCTTAATCGATTCCACCGCCGGGATCGGCACCGCCGACAGCAGCACCGGGGTGAAGGCCACCGATACGAGGATCGAGGCGACCACAAACAGCGAGAACCCCGCCGCGTCGCCGAAGTTGAGCAGGCCCTGCGCCGCCACCATGCCCAGCGTCTGCGCCACCATATAGGCCGACAGCAGCGTGCCGCGCGTCTGGTTGGTGGCGCGGTCGTTGAGCCAGCTTTCCGAGGTCACATAGAGCCCCGACAGGCAGAACCCCAGCAGCACCCGCAGCGCGGTCCAGCTCCACGGGTCCGACAGCAGCGGGAAGGCGATCAGCAGCGCCGACATCATCGAGCCGAGCGCCGCGAAGACCCGCACGTGGCTGACCTTGCGGATCATCTTCGGCGTCAGCCGCGAGCCCACGAGGAAGCCAAGGAAATAGCCCGAGGTGATCAGCGACAGCTCGAAGGTAGAGAACCCCTCGATATCGCCGCGCACGCCCATCAGCGTGGCCTGCATGCCGTTGCCGATCATGATCAGGAAGACGCCAAGAAGAAGCGACCAGACACTGGTGACTAGCTGGAACATGAGGGCCTCCGGGGCGAAATGGGGGGCGATCTAAGGAGGGGCGGGCTGCGGGCGAATCTTAGCGGCTCGATGCCTGTTGAGGCCTCTTGCGTCAATCGCGGATCCGCCGCGCAGAGCGGCTTTTCCGGCACATTTTAGGGACAGATTTTACTCGGCGGCGCGCAGCGGCGGCGGGCTGGCGCGCAGCAGGCGGCCCGGCCCTCGCGCCTGCTGACCGGCGAGCCGCGCGAGATGCCACGCCAGAACGCTGTTGCTGGCCAGCACTGGCAGCCCCGTCGCGGCCTCGAGCGCATCGATGGCGGGCAGGGCGCGCAGGTTGGTGCACGACAAAAAGAGCGCGTCCACCGGCTCGGGGGCCTGCGCGATCAGCGCCGCGCCCGCCTCGACGATCGAGCTTGCCGAGATGCGCACCACGCGGGCCTCTTCCTCGATCTCGAAGCTGCCGAAGACCGGCGTGTCGATCTCCGCCGCCGCCAGCACCTCGCGCAGCCGCTCCGAGACCTCGGGCAGATAGGGCGACAGCATCGCCAGCCGCCGCACGCCAAGGCTGCGGCAGGCGGCGATGAGGGCCGAGACGGGCTCGGTCACCTGCGGCACGTCGATGGCCTTGCGGATGCGCGCGGCGACCTGCGCGGCACCGATCTGCGCGGTGCCCGAGGTGCAGCCATAGCCCACCGCCGCCAGATCTGCGCCCTGCGGGAAAAGCGCGGCAGAGGCGGTCATATAGCCCTCCATCGCCGCCAGCGTGTCGGGCGTAACCTCGGCGCCTGAGGGGATGCGGCTGACCAGAAGTTCCAGTTCGGTCGGGATCAACTGGCGGAAATCCGTCTCGATGGTCTCATCCGACTGCAGCACGATCAGACCAACCTGCGCGGCGCGGACCGGGTCCAGTTCATGCGGGAAGTGCAGTCCTTTCAGGGCATCGCTCATACCGGCACCTCCGGCAGGCTGGTGGCGGGGATGGTGAGCCATTCGGCACCGGTTTCGGTGATCACGATGTCCTCCTCATGAACCAGCATATGGCTGGGAGAGAGCGCGATCCCCGGCTCCAGCGTCAGCACCATGCCCGGCTCCAGCCGCGTGTCATCGGCGGCGATGAGCGAAGGCGGCTCGGTCAGCTGCATGCCCAGCCCATGGCCCAGCCGCCCGACGTCCGACCCGCCGGTGATCGCGGCCATCGCCCGGAACAGATCGTTGGCGCGGGCACCGGGGCGGGCGGCGGCGAACCCCGCCTGCACCGCATCTAGCAACCGCGCATGGGCATCAAGAACACCGGGCGCGGCGGTGCCGAGCGAGATGTTGCGGTCAAAATCGCAAAAATATCCATCGCGCATCAGCCCGGTGTCGAGCATCAGCACATCGCCCTCGCAGAGCGGCGTCTGGCTGGCCGGAGAGATCACGTCGCCATAGCCGTCCGGTCCGGCAGCCCCGGCCAGATAGGGCACCCAATCGGCACCTTCCTCCAGCGCGAGGATCTGGAAGCGTCGGAACACCTCCGACAGCGGCACGCCGGGGCGCAGGATCTCGGGCAGCCGGGCGAAGGCGCGGGTGCCGACGTCGCAGGCGGCGCGGATGCAGGCGATCTCGGCCTCGGATTTCACCATACGCAGCTTGCGCATGATCCCCGCATCGGGTCCGAACAGCCGGTCGGGCAGCCGGTGCTTCAGCGCCTCCCAGTCGGTGAGTGGCATGCGCAGATGAGTCTCGCCGCCGCTCGGCACGCCGACCCATTCGCCCGGCGGCACCGCCTCGGCCAGCGCCTCGGCCAGCAGCGAGATGCCGTCGTCCTCGTAATCGGGGGAACTCCAGCAGCGGATGTCGGTGATCCAGCTTTGCGCCATCAGATGCGCGCCGATCGAGGGGATCACCGCCACCGGATCGCCCTCGGCCGGCACCACAAGGAACCATGGCCGCGTCGGGCTTTCCCAGAACCGTGTCAGGAAGCCGGTGAAATAGCGTACCTCGGGCTCGGTCGTCAGCAGCAGCGCAGAGATCCCCGACATGGCCATGCGTGCCTGCGCCCGCTCCAGCCGGCTGTGGTATTCGGAGGGGAAAAAGCCCCGTGTGGCAACGCTCTGATCCATATCTCAGCGTCGCCGCGGCAAGGCCCTTCGGTCAAGCGCGAAGCGCGCTCAGCGGGCCTGCGCGCGGTAATCGGCGAGGCTCTTGCCCGGTTCATCGACGAAGAGGCCGGGCAGGGGCGTCACGGCGCTGACCTGATCGATGCGGAGGGTCTCGAAGCCGCGCGCCGTCTCGTTCCACGCGATGCAGGTCCAGATCCGGCCCCAGTAGTCCATGTGCAGCGGGCGCAACTCCTGCGGCTCGGTGCGATCCTTCAGCGTCACGCGCAGCTTTTGCCGGGCGCGGATCGCGGCGCGGAAGTCGGGCATGAAGCGAAACCCCTCGGCGGCATCGCGGAACGGATAGGTGGCAAAGCCAAAGGCCCCCTGCGTCTCGCCATCCTCGGGCAGCAGCGCGTCGATGCGGGCCGAAAGGCTCTCGGCGGCCTGCGCCAGATCCGGCATCCCGCCCTGACCGACGGCGGCAAGGCCGAGGTGCAGCGCTTCGAGCTCGAGCTCGCTCAGGTTCAGCGGCGGCAGGGTGAAGGCAGCGCGCGCGGTGTAGCCGCGCCCGCGCTCGCCCTCGATCGGCACGCCCGAGGCGGCCAGCGTGTCCATGTCGCGATAGATGGTCCGCACCGAAACCCCCAAGTCTTCGGCCAGCGCCTCGGCGGTGTGCAGCGCGCCATCCTTCAGCCGCTGCATCAGCGCATAGAGGCGGTCGGTCTTCTTCATCACGCGGGCTCCTTGGGGCGGCGATTCGGGCATTTCGCGACTCACTGCGCGTGGCCCAACTGACAGATTATTGGCACCTGACAAGATACTGTCACAAAGCCGAAAGAAAACCCCCGGCGGCGCGGGCGATGACAGGCTTTGACGCTTTCGTGTCGCGTGGAAGATGCCTAGAAACCGGGGAACAAAGTGCGACGTGCCGCCCGGGGGCCGATGGCCTGGGACAGTGGGCGGCGAATTGGAGACTAAGGACATGCTCAACAATATCGGCCTTCCCGGCCTTCTTCTGATCGCGGTCGTGGTGCTGGTTCTGTTCGGCCGCGGCAAGATTTCCAGCCTGATGGGCGAAGTCGGCAAGGGCATCACCGCGTTCAAGAAGGGCGTGAGCGAGGGCGGCAAGGAACTCGAGGACGAGAAAGCCGAAGAGGCCAAGGACGTCACGCCCGAGAGCGAGAAAGACAAGGTCTGATCCATGTTCGATCTTGGCTGGTCGGAACTGATGGTGATCGGCATCGTTGCGCTGATCGTCGTTGGTCCGAAGGATCTGCCCGTGCTGTTCCGCAATATGGGGCGCTTCATGGGCAAGGCGCGCGGAATGGCGCGCGAGTTCACCCGCGCAATGAACGACGCCGCGGATGAAGCAGGCGTGCGTGACGTGGCCAAGACGCTGAAGACGGCGACCAACCCGGTGAACTCGGCCATGGACGGGGTGCGCGACGCGGCCAAGTCGATGACCGACCCGACGCCGCCGAAGAAGTCCGAAGGGCTGAAAGAAGATCCCGGCGCGCTCGACGCAGAGCGGGCCGAGAACAAGCAGAAGATCGAGGCCAGTGCCGCCCGCGCTGCCGCCGACCGCCAGAAGCGTGAGGCAGAGGCCGCGGCGAAACGCGCCGAGGACGCCGCCAAGAAGGCCGAAGAGCTGGAAGCGGCGATGAAGAAAGACGGTGAGGCATGAGCCAGATCGACAATGACGAGATCGAGGACAGCTCGGCCCCGCTGATCGAGCATCTGGCCGAGCTGCGCACGCGGCTCATTCGCGCTGTTGCGGCCTTCATCGTCGGCATCGTGCTTGCCTTCACGGTGGCCGAGCCGATCCTGCAGTTCCTGCTCGGGCCGATCGAGCAGACGCTGCGTGCGCTTGGCGATCCGTCGCCGACCATGCAGTACACCTCGCCGCAGGAATATCTCTTCACCCTGTTCCGCATCTCGATGGTGTTCGGCTTCGGGCTCGCCTTCCCGGTGATCTCGTTCCAGCTTTGGCGCTTCGTGGCGCCGGGGCTCTACAAATCCGAGAAGAACGCCTTCCTGCCGTTCATGATCGCCTCGCCGATCATGTTCCTGCTCGGCGCCAGCTTTGCCCATTTCGTGGTGACTCCGCTGGCGATGCAGTTCTTCCTCGGCTTCGCCGACGTCAGCTCGATCTTCGCCAACCTTCTGGCGCAGGCCACCGACGGCATTCCGTCGAACCTGCCCGCCGACACCGCGGTGGTCCCCGAGACCACCGAGGGCATGAAGATCACCTTCTTCGGCAAGGTGAACGAGAGCCTCGACATCACGCTCAAGTTCATCGTCGCCTTTGGCCTGTGCTTCCAGCTGCCGGTGCTGCTGACCCTTATGGGCAAGGCGGGGCTGGTCTCTGCCGCGGGTCTCGGCTCGGTGCGCAAATACGCCGTGGTAGCGATCCTCGTGCTGGCCGCGCTGGTCACCCCGCCGGATGTGACCACGCAGGCGATCCTCTTCGTGGTGGTCTACGGGCTCTACGAGGTGTCGATCTTCCTTGTGCGCATCGTCGAGAAGAAGCGCGAGAAAGAGCTGAAGGCGCAGGGCCTCTGGTTCGAGGACGAGGATGAAGACGAAGGTCAGGAGGACCGGATCCCGTGACGAGTAACGCGTTGAAACGCATCGCGGCGGCGCTGGAGCGTATGGCTCCGGCGCCGCTTGCCGCTCCGGATCTGGACGCGGCGGACGCCTTCGTGTGGCACACCGAGCCCGACCGGCTGGAGCCGGTGGCGCAGGTGAACCGCGTGGCGCTGGATCTTCTGGTGGGCATCGACCGCTCGCGCGACACGCTGCTGTCGAACACGCTGCAGTTCGCCCGCGGGCTGCCCGCCAACAATGCGCTGCTCTGGGGCGCGCGTGGCATGGGCAAGTCGAGCATCGTCAAGGCGGTGCACGCCGAGGCGCTGCAGCGGGGCGAGCGGCTGAAGCTGGTCGAGTTGCAGCGCGAGGATCTGCCTTCGGTCAGCCGCCTGCTCAACGTGCTGCGCGGCGCGCCGCATCGGTTCGTGCTGTTCTGCGACGATCTGTCGTTCAGCCATGACGACCAGCACTACAAAAGCCTCAAGGCGGTGCTCGACGGCGGCATCGAAGGGCGGCCCGACAATGTGCTGTTCTACGCCACCTCGAACCGCCGCCACCTGATGCCGCGCGATATGATCGAGAACGAGCGGTCGAGCTCGATCAACCCCTCTGAGGCGGTCGAAGAGAAAGTTTCGCTGTCGGACCGCTTCGGTCTGTGGCTGGGCTTCCATCCGTGCTCGCAGGATGAATATCTCGACATGATCCGCGGCTATTGCGCGGCCCATGGCGTGAGCATCGACGAAGAGCGCCTGCGCGCCGAGGCGATCGAATGGCAGGCCACGCGCGGCGCGCGCTCGGGCCGGGTCGCCTGGCAGTTCTTCCTCGATCTGGCAGGGCGCGAGGGCGTGGCGCTCGGCTGAGGCCGTCCGATGCGTATTTGAAGAACAATGAAAGGGGCCGGGCATTGCCGCGGCCCTTTTCGCGTTTGGCGGCCCGTGCAGGCGCCGCGTCCTGCCTTTCATTGTTCCCGCAAATACGCAGTTTCCGGGGGTTGCCGCCGGGCGCGGCTTCTGTCGTTATGTTGACATAACGAGGGGGCGGGCGTGACACAGCCGATAGAGCTGGTGCTTTTCGATTTCGACGGCGTGGTGGTGGACAGCGAGATCATCTCGCTGCGGATGCTGGTTGCCGAACTGGCGCAACATGGGGTGAGCGTCGATATCCCTTATGTGTCGCGGCATTTTCTGGGCCGCAGCTACCCGGTGGTTCTGGCGCAAATCCGCGAGGAATTCGGCATTCTGCTGCCCGAGGGCTTCGAGGCCGACTACCGCGCCCGGCTCTTGGCCGCCTTCGAGGCAGAGGGGCTGCGGGTGATGCCGCATCTGCGCGAGGTGCTGGGCGCGTTGCGGGTGCCTTACGGGCTGGCGACCAGTTCCAGTCCGGCGCGGGTCGCCTCCAGCCTTGCGATGACCGGCCTCACCGAGGCGTTTGCGGGCTGCATCACGACGGCATCGGAAGTGGCGCGCGGCAAGCCCGCGCCGGATCTTCCGCTGCACGCGGCGGGCAAGTTTGGCATCGCGCCAGAGCGTTGCCTGCTGATCGAGGACTCGCTGGCGGGCATCGCCGCGGGGCTCGCGGCGGGGATGCAGGTCTGGCAGTTCACCGGCGGCAGCCATATGGCCGAGGGCGCGGTGGCCGCGGACCCGGACGCGCTGCCGCACCGACAATTTGCAAGTTTCGCGGAACTTCCGCATCTTGCACCACAGGCTTTTATCAGGGGGGAGTGATCATGGCCTTGCGCAGCATCGATGAGGGGGAAGCCTCGCCGCAGGACCTGTCGGCGCGGGCCGCATGGCTCTATTACGTGGGCGGGCTGCGGCAGGATCAGATCGCCGACGAGCTTGGGATTTCGCGCCAGCGCGCGCAGCGTCTGGTGGCGCGCGCCATGGCCGAGGGGCTGGTGAAGGTGCGCATCGACCACCCGATCGCCGAATGTCTCGAGCTTGAACAGCAATTGCGCCAGCGCTTTGGGCTGGTGCGGGCGCGGGTGGCGCCACGCGCCGACGGCGGGCAGGACGCGCTGCGGGCCATCGCGCCCTTTGCCGCCGCCGAAATGGAGCGCATCTTCGCCAATCCCACGCCGCAGCTGATCGCGCTCGGCACCGGGCGGACGCTGCGCGCGATGATCGAGCAGATGCAGACGATCAACGCCGGGCACCACCGCATGGTCTCGCTGATTGGCAACGTCGCGCCGGACGGGTCGGCGTCCTTCTACGAGGTCATCATGCGCATCGCCGACAAGACCGGCGCGCCGCATTACCCGATGTCGGTGCCGGTGATGGCGCGCGACGCCGAAGAGTTTGCCACCTATCGCAGCCTGCCGCATGTGGTCAGCTCGCGCGCCTTGGCCAAGGAGGCGGATGTCACCGTGGTCGGAATCGGGCAGATGGCGGATGACGCGCCGCTGTTCGTGGACGGGTTCATTACCGCCGATGAGTTGAGTAGCCTGCGTTCCGCTGGCGCTGCGGGCGAGTTGGGCGGCCATGTCTTCGATTCCGAGGGCCGCTACCTCGAGCATCCGGTAAATGAGTTCATGGTTGGCGTGCGCGTGCCGCAGAACCAGAACCCGGTGATCTGCGTGGCTGGAGGTGTCAGCAAAATCAAAGCCTTGCGCGCTGCTCTTAAAGGTCGACTGGTGCAGGGTTTGGTTACCGACGAACTGACCGCAGCCGAAATCCTCAGCACTTCCTAAAGCTTTTGACGCCAAATTGGGCTTGACTCGACTCGTGTCGTTGGGTGAGCTTTTGCCCAGCACGCGGGCAGTTGCTCAACCTCGATTGTCCAGTGTCGGAATTCAGGGAGGATTTCTCATGTCAGTTACCATTCGCGCGCTGATGGGCGCGTGCGCGCTCGGTGCGCTTTCCACCGCGGCCATGGCCGAAACCACCATCACCGTTGCCACGGTGAACAACGGCGACATGATCCGCATGCAGGGTCTGATGAACGCCTTCAACGAGCAGCACCCCGACATCAAGGTCGAGTGGGTGACGCTGGAAGAGAACGTGCTGCGCCAGCGCGTGACGCAGGACGTGGCCACCAAGGGCGGCCAGTTCGACGTGATGACCATCGGCACCTATGAGGTTCCGATCTGGGGCGAGCGCGGCTGGCTGGTCAGCCTCGACGACATGCCCGAGAGCTACGACACCGACGATCTGCTGCCGGCGATCCGCGGCGGTCTGACCATCGACGGCTCGCTTTACGCGGCGCCGTTCTACGGCGAAAGCTCGATGGTCATGTACCGCAAGGACCTGATGGACGCTGCCGGTCTGGAAATGCCCGAGGCGCCGACCTGGGACTTCATCAAGGAAGCCGCGGCGGCGATGACCGACAAGGAGGGTGAAGTCTACGGCATCTGCCTGCGCGGCAAGGCGGGCTGGGGCGAGAACATGGCCTTCCTGACCGCCATGGCCAACTCCTACGGCGCGCGCTGGTTCGACATGGACTGGAAGCCGCAGTTCGACAGCGACGCATGGAACGCGGCGCTGACCGACTACCTTGAGCTGATGAACAACTACGGCCCGCCGGGCGCGTCGTCGAACGGCTTCAACGAGAACCTCGCGTTGTTCCAGTCGGGCAAATGCGGCATGTGGATCGACGCCACCGTGGCGGCGTCCTTCGTGACCAATGCCGAGGAATCCTCGGTCGCCGATCAGGTCGGCTTTGCGCTGGCGCCGGACAACGGGCTTGGCAAGCGCGGCAACTGGCTCTGGGCTTGGAACCTCGGCATCCCGGCAGGCACCCAGAAGGAAGACGCGGCCAAGACCTTCGTCGAATGGGCGACCTCGAAAGAGTACCTCGAGCTTGTGGCGGAAAAAGAGGGCTGGGCGAACGTACCGCCGGGCACCCGCACCTCGCTTTATGAGAACCCCGAGTATCTCGAGGCGGCACCCTTCGCACAGATGACGCTGGACTCGATCAACGCCGCCGATCCGCAGAACCCGACCGTCGACGAAGTGCCCTATGTGGGCGTGCAATTCGTCGCCATCCCCGAGTTCCAAGGCCTCGGCACCGCTGTCGGCCAGCAGTTCTCGGCCGCGCTGGCCGGGCAGGTGACTGCCGAGCAGGCGCTGCAGTCGGCACAGATGCTCACCGAGCGTGAGATGATGAAGGCCGGCTACATCAAGTAAGCCCCGAAGCGGGCGGGCCTGCTCCAGATGGAGGTCCCTTCGGGGACCGGGGCCCGCCACCTCCACAGTTTCGGAGGCTTCACCGGTTCGAACCGCGGCGGGAGCGTGCCGCCAGAGCGCGCACCGCAGCGGGGGTCTCACCTCACCGGGACCCGCGTCACGCATCGGACCAACCTTCTTCCGGAGAGATGACGGCGCCCCCCTCTGCCGCATCGCTCCGGAAGGTTTCATTCCACAGGGAGACAGGCCATGGCCACCAAAGCTTCGCGTGCCGCCGCCCGGCTCATGATCTCGCCCGCAGTTCTGCTGCTGCTGGGCTGGATGATCATCCCGCTGTCGATGACGCTCTATTTCTCGTTCCTGCGCTACAATCTGTTGATGCCGGGCATGGAAGAGTTCACCGGCTGGACCAACTACCGCTTCTTCCTGACCGATCCGGCCTTCTCGGCGGCGCTGTGGAATACGCTGCTGCTGGTGGGGGGTGTTCTGCTGATCACCACCGTGGGCGGCACGCTGCTGGCGCTGCTGATGGACCAGCCGTTCTGGGGGCAGGGCATCGTCCGCATTCTGGTGATCGCGCCGTTCTTCGTCATGCCCACCGTCTCGGCGCTGGTCTGGAAGAACATGTTCATGAACCCGGTGAATGGCCTCTTCGCGCATCTGGCGAAGTTCTTTGGCCTGCAACCTTATGATTTCCTCGCGCAGGCGCCATTGGGGTCGATCATCTTCATTGTCAGCTGGCAATGGCTGCCCTTCGCGACGCTGATCCTGCTGACCGCGCTGCAGTCGCTGGACCAGGAACAGCTGGAGGCCGCCGAGATGGACGGCGCCGGGCCGCTGTCGCGCTTCTTCTACATCATGGTGCCGCATCTGGCGCGGGCGATCACCGTGGTGATCCTGATCCAGACGATTTTCCTGCTGTCGGTCTTTGCCGAGATCCTGGTGACCACCAACGGCGGTCCGGGCGTGGCGTCGACCAATCTGACCTACCTCATCTACATGCAATCGCTGCTGCAATTCGACGTGGGTGGCGGCTCTGCCGGGGGCGTGGTGGCGATCATCCTCGCCAATATCGTGGCGATCTTCCTGATGCGGATGATCGGCAAGAACCTGGAGGCCTGAGCGATGACGATGCGCAGCACAGCGCGGCCTGCGGCCGCGGACGCCTCCGGCGGGCGTATTTTTCGAACAATGAATGGGAGGGGCTGAGAGATGGCGCGCGCAGTGACAAACCGGCGCAAGGCGGTGGTGACCGTTCTGGCCTGGCTCGTGGGGATCGCGATCTTTTTCCCGATCCTGTGGATTGTGATCCTGTCGTTCAAATCCGAGGGCGACGCGATCAAAACGCCCTTCGAGGTGCTCTTCTCGAACTGGACCTTCGAAAGCTACGCCACGGTGCAGGAGCGCTCGAACTACTTCCGGCACTTCTGGAACTCGGTGGTGATCTCGCTGGGCTCGACCGTGATCGGCCTGTTGATCGCAATCCCGGCGGCCTGGGCCATGGCCTTTGTGCCGGGCAAGCGCACCAAGGACGTGCTGATGTGGATGCTCAGCACCAAGATGCTGCCGCCCGTCGGTGTGCTGGTGCCGATCTACCTGCTGTTCCGCGACGCCGGGCTGCTCGATACGCGGCTGGGTCTGGTGATCGTGCTGACGCTGATCAACCTGCCGATCATCGTGTGGATGCTCTACACCTACTTCAAGGAAATCCCCGGTGAGATCCTCGAGGCCGCGCGCATGGATGGGGCGTCGCTGAAGAACGAGCTCATTCACGTGCTGACGCCGATGGCGGTGCCGGGGATCGCCTCGACCCTGCTGCTCAACATCATCCTCGCGTGGAACGAGGCGTTCTGGACGCTGAACCTGACGGCGGCCAAGGCGGCGCCGCTGACGGCCTTCATCGCCTCCTACTCCAGCCCCGAGGGCCTGTTCTACGCCAAGCTCTCGGCGGCTTCGACCATGGCCATCGCGCCGATCCTCATCATGGGCTGGTTCAGCCAGAAGCAACTTGTCCGCGGCCTGACTTTCGGCGCGGTTAAATAAGAAGGACCAGAGACATGGGACGCATCACCCTCGACAAGGTGACCAAGAGCTTCGGCGAAGTGAACGTCATCCCGCCGCTGGATCTGACCATCAACGACGGCGAGTTTGTGGTCTTCGTCGGCCCTTCGGGCTGCGGCAAGTCCACGCTGCTGCGGCTGATCGCGGGGCTTGAGGACGTGACCTCGGGCCAGATCCGCATCGACGGCGAGGACGCCACCGACATGCCCCCCGCCAAGCGCGG